>CAXUBG010000105.1:0-10115 GCA_964249285.1 uncultured Terriglobus sp.
CCAATGACCTTTGTGATGTTGTCGGCAGCGTTGTAGACGATACCGCCTGAACGCGACGGATACGGACCGCCATCGAGCAGGGTAAAGTTAGGGAGGCTTACCGTAGGAAATTTGTTTGGGATCGTCTTCGTGGCGGCGGAATACAAGTATGGATAGTTGATGCCGTACTTGGTACGGTCAAACCGGCCGCTCGACTGATCAATGCCGATATTGACGTGGTCCGTGGCACCGGAAACAATGACTTCGTTTACAAGGGTGGGGGACGCATTCCACGTATAGTGGATGACGCCAATTTGATTTGGACGGGTGAAAATACGCGGGATCAGGTTGAAGTTTCCGTAATGTGGAGTGAAATCCGTGTATGCGTAATTCAACACGGTGAACCGGACGCGGTGCGGGTCGGACGGAATCCAGTCGACAACGTAAGAGTCTTTGCGCTGGGTCTGCCGTTCCGTCGCGGAGTCGACCCAGTTGTAGGTAGGACCGCTAGCATTCGGGACCGGGAAGACGTTGAGCAATCCAATGCCGTTCGGGCTCTGATCGCTTGCTGGAATTACGTTGTTCACATAGGGCATGCCGGTCTTAGGGTTTTGAATGGTGGTTGTGCCGCCATAGAAAATGTTTGGCGCGAGCAACTCACTGAAGTTGCCCTGTCTCATCAGGACGGTGGGAACCTTCTGAAAAACGGTGTCCTCATTGTTGTAGCGCACATACTCTTGGCCAAATAGGAAGAAAAGGTGCGTTTTGCTCTTATTGAAGCCGGGGAACGTCACCGGTCCATTAAAGTTATATCCGAATTGATTGAAGTTAAAGCCCGGTGGTCTAGACCTTACCCGGAGTGTGTTTGTCGGCAGTTTGCGCTGCCAGGTGTTTGCATTAAAAAAGGTGTTTCGAAAGTACTCGTAGGCTGAACCGTGAAGCGAGCTTGTGCCGCTTTTGGGAACGATGCGAACCTGCCCGCCATCGGTACGGCCGTATTCCGCCTGGTAGCTGTTTGTTAGGATTTGCACTTGGGAGGTGCTATCCACGTCCGCGACGCCAACGCTGGTACCGTTTGCGCGGGTCCGGACAGCTGGTGCGCCATCGATCGTGATGAGGCTCTCCTGTGAGCGGGCACCGCCTATGTTCAAGCCGTTATCCAGGCCGAAGGCGAATGAGGCAATGGCCGCGTTGCGTACGACTCCCGGTTCCAGTTGCGCCAGGTAAAGCGGATTGCGCCCGTTCAACTGAATGCTCTTGACCTGCTCCTGCGTAACTAGTTGGCCCACGACCGCGCTTTCGGTCTGCACGGTGTTCGCAGAAGCCTCGACCGTTACAGAGGAGGAGGTGTCTCCAACCTTGAGGTTTACATCGACGCGCTTCCCGATGCTGGCGTCCACATGAATATCGTTGAGCGTGACGCTCTGGAATCCCGCGGACTCAACCCTGACGGTGTAGTCACCTGGTGTCACATTGGGCAGGTTGAAGTTGCCGCTGGCGTTGGTGGTGATGACGCTCTCCGCTCTAGTCGCCTGATTGCGAACAGTGACTTTTGCGTTGGGCAGAACCGCGCCGGAGGCGTCTGTGACCGCGCCAGACAGTGAGGAACTGTCCGACTGCGCCAGGGCACTTCGACTAAAGGGTACAGCCAAGGACGACGCCAACAGCGAAGTCAGGATGATGCGATTGGTGCGCATGGTCTCTCCAAAGGTGGAACGGTAACGCGACCGCCGTGACGGTTGCAGCGTGAGTTTTGTGTGCGTGATGGTTTTAGTTACCGCTAACCTGCATTGTCAAGTGCAAATCGCGTCAGGGCTCTCCCTGTGAACGGGTCTCAATACATTCGGGAACCATCTTCGCAGTGTTTCGCCCGACCGCATGTGAAAGGTCGCTAAAGATCACGGGGCAGAGTTTGCAGCGGGAGATCGCTGTGGCACGGCCAGGAAAAAGCCTGCACATGCGCCGAGACGGCGTCATTCGCGCCTTCTGAAGAGTTTGGAGGCGCGGGTCGGGATCGAACCGACGCATAAAGGTTTTGCAGACCTCTCCCTTACCACTTGGGTACCGCGCCATCTGCACATTCAGAGGAGAGGAACGTGCTTGCCTGAGTGGGACTCAGGTTGTGTGTTGGAGCGGGAGACGGGATTTGAACCCGCGACATCTTCCTTGGCAAGGAAGCACTCTACCACTGAGCTACTCCCGCTCGCAGACCTGAGTATAGCGGCGGTGCGCGTGTGGGTCAACGGAGCTTAGTCGTCACCGGGGCGGGGTGTGAGCGGGATGTATGGGCCCGTGGCCGCGAGGTGCGCGCGGCGCACGATGTGGGGAGTGATCAGGAGCACAAGATCGCCGGTAATCTTTGTGCTATTACGGTTGGTGGTGCTCTGAAAGCCGGGCAGTTCGCTTAGCCCGGGGATGCCACTGAGGGCTGCGGCCTCACTCTGGGTCGTGTTGCTGATCATCATGACGGTCTCGCCGTCGTGCACGGTCAGGTCGGAAGAGAACTGCCTGCTATTCAAGACGGGGATCCCGTTGAGTGCTGCTCCGGCCAGAGATGCTACCTTGATTTCCAGCTTCATGCCTACATCTGCCGTACGAAGGATGCGCGGAGTAGCGGTCAGTGTGAAGCCGAGATCTTCATACTGGACCTGCGGGACGACTGCACCGGTGCCCACAGTGCTTGTGCCCAGGTAGGAAGCGAGCAGGCTGGAAAGGCTGACACCATTCACCGTGGTCGATGCCAGCGAACTTGCGGTGGAGCTTGCGATGTCGGTGTAAAGGGATGTCTGGATAGGGTAGCGCGTGCCGCTTTTGAAGGTGGCGGGCAAACGATCTCCGATACGCAGTTGCACGTCGTCCAGGGAGCGTGCTTCGCTCTGATTGAGGGCGAGATTGATCGTTGGAATTGAACCCGCGGAAAGCACTCCGGTGGTAAGCCCTCCGCCAAACAGAGCGAAGCTGTTGTTCAAAAGGGAACTGCTGCCGCCAATGCCAGCGACGAAGACCAGGTAGGCCGCAATCTCAACAGGGCTTGCCGTGGAGGGCAGAACGCCGCTGGCAATCAACTGCGTGATGAGCGAACTGTTTTGAGAGACGATGCTCTGCGCCTGAGAAGAGAGGCTATACGCGCTGAGCGACGCTTGCAGAACCACTCCGAAATTTTGCGTGCGCTGCTTGTCAACGGAGTAGAGCTTTATATCCAAGACAACGTCGCTGCTGCCCTGTTGCAGGTCCTCGTAGATTCTCTGGACCGCATCCACGCGGTCGGCGGGACCACGCAGCGTGATCGCGCCGCTCTGCGGCTGCACGCTGACCTGGCGAATGTCCAAAATGTTCTGGGCAATGCTGACGAATCCGTTCAGTTCGCTGGAAGGGACGCCGGGAAAGAAGAAAGTCTCCTGCACCATGCGCTCGTAGCGCTGCCGGTTTTCAGGCGAGTTGGTGGCGAGGAGCACGGTGTGCGAATCCAGCGGTACTGCCAGAACATTGCCAAGCAGCGCGAGGGTGCGCATGGCTTGCGGGTAGGTGACTCCGTCAAGATCGATGCGGATTGTCGTTGAGCGGAAATCGGAATCGAAGGCGGTTACAATCCCGTAGTCGCCAGCGATTCTCGCGGAAAGGCCCCGCAGATCGCCGCGTTCGTGGTAGCTGTGGGTATTACCGTTCGGTTCAAGAGCGGCCGTACCGGCGAGACGGGTGCTGTGGAACGATGGAGATCCACTGACAGCGTTCCCGGTTGTATGTTGCAGCACGCGCGGATTGGTGCCGTCCAGCGTACGTGCCTGCTCGATCAGCTTGCCCGCGGAAGCAGGGTCGCTGGGGCGGATCGCAGCTGCCCGCTGCAGCAGACTTGTCACATGATGCTCACGCGCGGTGACGAGCGCCGCCAGGTAGTCGGGTTTGGCGGGATTCAGGGCGACAGCGTGCGCAAAATCCTGCTCGGCTTCTGTGTAGCGGCCTCCCTCCAGCTCTTTGGCAGCCCGCAGAAAGGCCGCTTCCGCGTCGCGTTGATTCCTACGGCTGGCGGGCGAAAGATCCAGCCTGGGTGCGCTTACAATCGCGGTCTGCGCCACCGCGGTCTCATCCTGTGCAGACGCGGAGAGGCAGAGCAGAAGTGCTGCGAATATCTCGAAAGGTGCGCGTCGGAACGGGCGATCGGTCATGCCTGCGGCGTTAGACGGGACGGCGGCACTAATGCTGACGCGCGAAAGTGGGGAGGCGCTGCGGAACAGCCTGCCGGTCGCTCCGTACTGGGCGTTTCAGGCCGTTGCGGATTTGAGCAGTACTCATATCCAACTCCGCCAGGGTGCGGCTGAGCGTATTCCGGTGCATACCAAGTTCTTCGGCGCTCTTGCACTGATTGCCGCGATGCTTTTGCAGCACCTGCGTAAGATAGCGCCGCTTGAACTCACGTACGGCTTCATCATAAGAAACGCCATCAGCGTGCATTTGGGAGACCAGCAGGTCAAGTTCGCGCCTCACTCGTGTTTACCTCGACTCTGTCGCTGTCTGCGGACGCGTAGGAAGCAAGGCACCACCAGCAAGCTGTCTGGCGCGAGTGCGCCACCGGCCTGCCGATGTGCGATCTCCTGCGTCTCGCGGCATGACGAAGGATATCCCATACGCGGCGGGAAGCAAATAGGGCAGCAGGAGCGATGAACTAGACACTGCAAATTGAGGCAGATACGGGGAGAGCGGCAGCACGAGGGCTGCCAGCAAGAGCGTGGCGCGAACAAAGCCGAAAGCCGCACCTGCCAGGCGGTCGAACAATCCAAGCCCAGCAGCTGAGCACGCGCGGCGTAAAAGCCTTCCCAGCGACATGGCGAGAGCATAGACAGCAAGCAGGATCAGGATGAAGGCGCAGAGCTTAGCCAATGCGACCGTTGTCACCCACCGCGCAAGATACATGGCGAAAGCTGGCGTGTAGAGCACCGCCAGCAGGATGCCTGCAACCATTCCGGCCAAGGCGAACAGGGAGCGCAAAAAGCCTCGCATGAAGGCGGTTACTGTAGAAACCGCAAGTGTGAGCGCGATGAACCAGTCCAGAGGATTCATGCCGCTGAGAGCGCTGTGGATACTGCTTAGGAGGCTGCTCATCACTCCGGGAGAGACGGCTTGCTGGTGAGCAATGTGAACGCCTGCACATACTTTGCGCGCGTTTCCGCGATGATATCGTCTGGCAACGAAGGCGCGGGCGGCTGCTTGTTCCAGTGGATACGCTCAAGGTAGTCGCGGACGAACTGCTTGTCGAATGATGGCTGCGCACCACCTGGGGCGTATTCGCTTGCAAACCAGTAGCGGGAAGAATCAGGCGTCAGGACTTCGTCGGCAAGCACCAGGAGTTCGTCGTCGTTACCGACAGGGATGAAGCCGAACTCGAACTTGGTGTCGGCGAGAATGAGACCTTTGGTTTGGGCGTAGGCTGCCGCGCGCTCGTAAATGGCGATGGTGAGGGTGCGCAGACGCAGGGCAAGACTGCCGCCGACCAGATCCATGACGTTTTCAAAGGAGATGTTTTCGTCGTGACCGGTATGATTTTTTGCGGCGGGCGTAAACAAGGTTTGCGGCAGGCGTTCGCTCTCGCGCAGGCCGGGCGGAAGCGCGATGCCACAAACAGAGCCGGTTTGCTGGTAGTCCTTCCATCCTGAGCCTGAGAGGTAGCCGCGGGCGACGCACTCCACCGGCACCATGCGCGCGCGCTGGACGATCATGCTGCGTCCGCGCAAGTCCTTGGCGAACGGCTGCAGGTCCGCAGGGAACTCGCGCACGTCGGCTGTGACGAGGTGATTTGGAACGGTATTTTTCAGGTAGTCGAACCAGAAGAGGGAGAGTTGCGTCAGCACCTTACCTTTGTCCGGGATCGTGCTGCCTAAAACGTGATCAAACGCTGAAATCCTGTCGCTGGCGAAGAAGAGGAGCTTGTCTGCGCCGACGGTATACAGGTCGCGAACCTTGCCGCTCAGAACCGGAGTACGCTCGCCAAGCCGCCGTTCGCTCATGCCTTGATTTCACCATCTTTTCTGGGATTTGTATGTGGGCGTCATTGAAGGGCATCGCCGTGGTAAACCGCGCGACGCCACAAGAAGCGCTGAGAACGCGCGGACTGCCCTTGTCCTGAACAAAAGCGGTGTTTGCCAATGGTTTACCGTCCGGCTTAGAGTCGATGCGTTGCGCTATCTGCTGTCAGGAAAATGGGCAGTTTACCGGAGTGCTTACCAATGAATGCGTTTGACCGCCGATCCTTTGTCCGCGCTGTGGGCGCCGCTGGCCTGATGAGCGGACTCCCGCACCTGTCCGATGCCGCCGCCCTGACTTCAGCGAACGAGGAAGTGTTGCAGGCGCAGCCACAGGCCGCCGGACAGCCGAAGGACTCCGTGCCGTTTGCCGTGTGCGGCATGAGCCATGGGCACATTTACGGCATGATCTCGGCCATGCAGGAGGGCGGGGGCAAGCTGGTGAAGCTGTGGGCGGATGAGCCGGACACGCTGGCTGCGGCGAAGAAGCGCTTTCCGGACGTGCCTCTGGCGGCTTCGCAGGATGAGATCCTCCACGATCCGCAGGTGAAGCTGGTGTTGTCGTCCGAGAAAGCGAATCAGCGTTCCGGCATTGGTGTACGTGCCATGAAGGCCGGGAAGGATTTCCTTTCGGATAAGCCTGGTGTGACCACTCTGGAAGACTTGTCAGCCATTCGCAGAACGATCGGAGAGACTGGCCGGATGTACGGCATCATGTACTCCGAACGGCTGGAGGTGAAGTCCGCCGTGTACGCCGGTGAACTGGTGCGGCAGGGCGCGATTGGCAACGTGATCCAGACCATCAACATCGCGCCGCACCAGATAAACCAGCGGCCTGGCGGCGACGCCGGCAGCAGCGGCGGGAACGAGGGGCGGCCGGACTGGTTTTGGGATGAGGTGCAGTATGGCGGCATTCTGTGCGACATTGGCTCGCACCAGGTAGATCAGTTCCTGTTCTACACGGGCTCGCGCAAGGCAGACATCGTTGCCGCGCAGATCGCGAACGTGCGACATGCCAGCCACCCGCATTTTCAGGATTTCGGCGACGTGATGCTGCGCGGGAACAATGGTTTTGGCTATGTCCGGCTGGACTGGTTTACGCCGAACGGTTTGGGCACATGGGGTGATGGCCGGTTGTTCATCCTGGGCACCGATGGCTACATTGAGGCGCGCAAGTATGCGGATGTCGCGGTCTCAAAACAGGGGAACCACCTGTTCCTGGTGGATGGTAAGCAGGCGCGCATGATCGATTGCAATGCGATGACGCTGCCGTTCGGCCGTCAATTCATTTCCGACGTGGTGAACCGGACGCATACCGCGCAGGATCAGGAGCAGTGCCTGCTGGCGGCTGAACTGGTCATCAAGGCGCAGACGCACGCCACCCGCGCGCACCTGGACTGGGAAGGGAAGCCCGGCGGGCCGATGCCATCCGGCCATGTGACTGGGCAGGGTGGCACCGGCTGATGGAGATCAGCGCTTTGGAGCGAAGCCGAAGATGAAGGACGCGGTGACGCTCCGGCTTGGCAGCAAGCCGAGCGCGTCCCCCGGGGCTGGCGTGAAAACAGCTGTCTTATTTGCCGCGCTGACGCTGGTGATCGAACGTGTGTCGAACAGATTGTTAAAGCTGAGCCGCAGCTTACTGCCATCCAGCAGGTGGCCGCCGCGTACTGAGTAGTTGAAGAACAGATTCGTGATCTGGAAGGGGTCGATGGGCGTGACTTGCTGGTTTGTTCCCTGAGCATTCCAGTAGGGCCCGATGCGCTTGTTGAAGATGCCGGCATCGAACGTGCTGCTCTGGTACGACAGTCCGTAGCCCTCGGTGTTCGCTGGAGCATTGCCGACCCACAAGTTATACGCGGCGTTGGGTGTGTTGGTGGCGGGTTGACCGGCTGTAGCTGATGGCTTGCTGATGGTTTGCGATACGAACTTTGCGGTGCCTGCTGTGCCGTTGAGATAAAGGCTGAGGTGATTGGTAAAGGCAATGTTTGTTTCGCCCTCGAAGCCCTGCGTGACGGTGTCGCCGCTGGAGAAGAATTGCGTGCCTGATTGGATATTTGGGTCAGCTATCGCGGTGTAGGTGTTGCCGAAGTGAATGTGGTAGTAGTCACCGGTCAGGGAGACACGCCTCAGCTTGAGGACGGTACCGGTCTGATAAGTCAGCGCGCTGCTTGGCTTGGGCAGAACGGAGACGGTGCCGGCCTGGTCGAACACATTGCTGGGCGGAATAATGCTGCCTGTGGCAATCTGTCCGTAAACGGACCAGTTCTGCCGGATGCGGAAGTTTGCGTCACCTGAGGGCAGATAGGAGTTATACGAACCGTAACTGCGCCGGAAGGCGAAGGGCGCTTTGGTGACCGGGTCGATATTGCCGATCGTCTTACCGTTGTCCGCATATTGCTTCAGATCCTGCGTGTACCGGGCGTATTTGAATCCACCAACGACTGTCAGTTTCTGCGTGGGATGCCACTCATACTCGGCGAAGGGTTGGTAGCTGTTGGTCCAGAACTGCTCGTGAAAGTTAGGCAGGGCGGAGTCGGCGAGGTTATGCGGGTTTTGCGGAATCTGGAAGCGGTCCGTTGCCGCCCACTCATACCAGAGGCCGGTGCGGAAGATGCCAATCTTGGAAACCTGGCTGGCCGATGTTACCTCACCGTACTTGCGGTAGCTGTTCAGCTTGTCCGTACCGCAAGTGTATTGGGTGGTGGCGGTGTTCGCCGGACCCGCCTTAATGACAGCTTCCGTGTCGCACGCGGAGGTAATGGCACCGCCCTGAGTGTTCGCATAAATTTGATGGTTGTTATAGCTGTACGTGTAGGGTTTGGTATCGAGATACCAGCCGTGGCCTAGATCCCTCTTGACGCCAACGTACTCAAAATCAGTCGGTACATGGTAGAAGTTGTACTTATAGTATTCAGCCGTGACGGGATTGTTGTTGAGCAGGTAGTTATAGCCGTTTGCCAGAAACTCGCTGCGAAGGGGACCGCTAAAGTTTGGCGTGTTTGTACTGAGGCTAAGAACGCTGCTGAAGCCAGTTAACGTTGTGCTATCGGAAATCTTGTATTGAAACTTCAGCGCGCCCGCGTCGCGCTGTTGGTGGTTATAGGTCTGAAAGCCGTCGGACGTCAGGTGGTGAACATCGGCCCACAGGTTCATTTTGCGGCCTGGTCCGAAGTCACCGGTGGTGTAGTTGCCGTCGTACAGGATGGTGTTGAACGAACCGTAGGAGATCCCAAAGCGTGCGTCCTGGTGCGAGCGGGCCGGCTCGGATAAGAGATTGATGGAGCCGCCGAAGGGCGTGGGCCCGATGGTCGACGCGCTGCCGGGGGAGCGGTCGAAATCAACGCCGCCGATGAATTGCGACGGGAAGAATGCCCAGGAGTGGTGCGTGGGCGAGTTGGTATCTTCAAAGGGGATGCCATCAAAGGTGATGTCATACTGCCCGTCGGCAAAACCACGGAAGTAGTTCTTACTGTCACCCAGGCCGACACCGTTGGAGTTGACGCTGAAGGTGCCGGGCGAGAGGGCGATGACTTCGCTGTAATCGGCCACGGGCGAGGCGAAGTTTTCGATGTAATAGCTGTTAATTTCGGTGCGGGCAGAGCGGGCATCCAAGCGGGCGTCAAGCGGTGCGAGCTGGGCCGCAATGGAATCTGAGGCGTCGGCTTCGACGGTGACCTGCTGGTTAAGGTCGCTCAGGCTGAGCGTCACCGGCAAATTCAACGTTTGATCCTGCAGCAGGACAACGCCAGGAAGTTTGTTGACCGCGAATCCGGGGGCTGCAGTATCGACCTCGTACGTTCCCGGCAGAACGCCTGCAATGCTGAAGCGGCCTCCGGCGTCCGTTGCCGTCTTACGTGACGCGGTGTTATCAGCGTTGTGAATGACGACGGATGCGTTCGGCAGCGCACCGCCACGCGGGTCGGTGACCGTGCCGGTGAGAGTGGTTGCGGTCTGCGCAAGCAGTGGCGTGGCGGCCAACACGAAGGCAGAGAAAAGGGCAGGACGGCAGCGCATGGCAGCTCCGGAAACTTGTAATTGGGTGTGAACGAACTCAGCCTAGTGTTGCGGTGTGAGTACGTTGTGAAGACTGTGTGAAAGCACCGTGACAGGAGGGGTACACAG
>CAXUBG010000105.1:10125-10666 GCA_964249285.1 uncultured Terriglobus sp.
GTGCTGATCGTCCGCCATGCCGAAAAGCCGGCAGCTGGCCCGAGACTCGCGCCAGAGGGGGAGATCCGCGCGAAGCGCTATGCGGCATATTTCGAGCCGTTCGCCGAGACTGGCCAGACGTTTCGCGTGGATGCGCTGTATGCGGGAGCTGATTCGGACAACAGTTACCGGCCGCGGCTGACGCTGGAGCCGTTAAGCCGGGCCACAGGTATGCCGCTGCACCTTGAGGCTGGTACAAAGGAGCCGGAAAAGCTGGTCCGGGAGTTGCGGACCGATTTACATGGCAGTCATCCGCTGATTGCGTGGCGGCATGGGCAAATACCAGATCTGCTGCGGGCTTTTGGTGCCGATGCGAAGGCGATGCTGCCGGATGGCAAGTGGCCCGATGAGGTATATGACTGGGTGATTCTGCTGCGCTTTAATAATACCGGTGCGCTGCAGGAGCAGCAGCTGTTCCATGAGCACCTGGATGCAAGCGACCGGTAGCGATGCACGAGAGGTTCAGGCGACAGCGCGGCGCACTTCGGGTTTGTTCAGGATA
>CAXUBG010000106.1:0-10662 GCA_964249285.1 uncultured Terriglobus sp.
TTGCGTACCTGACGCCGTCGGTCGCAATCACCGGCAGACGCAACGATGTTGCGATGCGCGGCTCACTCTGGTTTCGCCACTCCTCTTCACGTTCGGGATGCGCCTGCAGTTCGAGATGCAGCAGCTTTAACAGAAACGGCTTGTCCTCGCTTGGTATGGCCGGCCGCAGCGTCAGCGTCTGCTCTCTGCCGTTTTCCAGCACTACCATCAGGTCGATCCGTGACAGAGCCAGCGCATGTGCCCGCGCGCGCAACAGCAGCTGATCCAGCATCGGATGCACCACAAACAGCAGCTGATCGAGCAATTCAACCGGCTCTTCAAAGTCGATGCACTCTTTCAAAACGAGAGCCGGTTCTTGCGGGCGGAACAGGTGCGTGGACGTGCCGCGCGCAAGCTGATGCAGGTATTTGCCACGCTGTCCGAAACGCGTGATCAGACCTTCTTCATCCAGTGCAGCCAGTTCGCCTAACGTGTGGATGCCCCAATGTGCCAGGGTTTCCGCGTGCTGCGGCGAAAGCTCCGCCACGGCAACGGGCAGAGCAGCCAGTGCCTCGCGTTCATGCCCAGCCTCCACAACGAACGATCGTCCAAAGCGAGCTAAACACAAGGCGGTGGGCAGGTTACGGCTGACCGCAACAGCCGTTTGCAAGCCAAGTGCTTCTGCCTGGCGCATGATGGTCTGCGCCACCACTGCGGGCGCGCCCAGCAGCCGTTCGGTTCCGGCGATGTCTGCGATCAGCGTGCCTGTACCGTCGCGGCTCTGGTCCTCAATGCGTGGAGAAACCGCGCCTAGGCAATGCAGCAGCGCAGCCATCGCCGACTTCTCTTCCCGGAGGGATCGCCGCAGTGCAATCACCTCGGGAAATGTGTCCAGTTGGGTTCGCGGTATGCCTTGGTCGATACCAAGTCGTGCAGCCGAGCCGTTGCGCGAACACACCCGTTCTAATGGCGCATCGCCTTCCAACACGGCAACCACTCGCTGCTGTAATGCCGGACGCATCCGAAGCAAAGCCTGCATTGGAAGCTCCGCAACATGACAGCAGGCATACAGCGGTGTGTTCATTGCCCACCTCGCGCGGTCCACGCCGTTGCACTGTTCCAGGCGGTGCCCCTTTCGTTCTGCACCGGCTTGCGCATGGATACGATGTTGCCTGGTGGACTTGTACCAAATCGCTGCCGGCCAAGTTTCGCTGTGCAGGCCAGCCCCTTGAACACGCCTGGAACACCCCCAGTCTCACCCTCTGCTTGCATCCGCAGCAGGATGCCCGCGCTGCTTTTCGCGCATTCATCCTGGGTTAATAGCACAAGGCTTGCCTGTGTCTTATCCGCTGCGGCGCGATAGCGAAACCATGTAGCTATCGGCACACGCTGGACGTGCTCCCGCGCCACGCTACCCAAGTCCAGCACGATCGCTGCAAAGCCACCGGCCTGCAGGAGCAGGTCCGTCGCCCGTAGCGCCTGATCGAGCCTCGACCATGGCTTCTGCTGGAAAGTTCTCTCGTCAATAGACGGAATCGAGGCCGTTGCTGAAAGGCTTGCCTGCTGCTTCGCCTTCTGCTGCTCCGCGGCCGCGGCATACGCCCGCGTGGGCTTGAGTACATAGTCGCCACGGCGTGATGGCAGGCGGTCACTGGCAATCTGCTCCACCCGTGGGGTCTTCTTATCAGTAATTTTCGCCACTCCAGCCTCTAAGAGCGGCAAATTTCGAAACCCTGGCGTGCCGAGGCTTTTGTCGCGAACAAAACTGTCCTTGCGCCGCATCAAATCCTGCACTGCCGTGTCCAGGCCGCGCACCTCTCCGCGCGGGTGCGGCGATCCTCCTCCCTGGGTCGAACGCGTCGGCAAACAGCTGCCCGCACGGACCGCAATTGTAAGTGGAGAAATCGTAGCAGCCTGCGGTGAAGGATAGTTTTCCCCGCATCGCACCCACAGCAGCCGTGAAAGGTCTATTCCGGCCGCATCCGCCGATGCCGGCGAGAGCGTGTCCGACACATCCACCCACGCACAAACCTTGCCCTCTGCTATTAATTCAGCCACGAACGACAGTGCCAGGCTCGTGCGGCCAGAGCACTCTGAACCAACTACCTCACTGATGGCGCCTGCAGGCAGACCACCGCCAAGCAAGTTGTCAATCGCAGACACTCCCGTTGCCAGCACTGGACGAACCATTCGCGGCTGGGGCGTGAGCGCGGAGGGAATTCGGTGCGCAAGGGCTGATTCGAGACGGATTCGGAGGGCGGCAGAGGATGACATGGCAGAAACTTTCTTCGCCTAATCTTCGCTTCCCGGGCCGTCTGCGTCTCGTCCTGAATTCTCAGCGACGGTCGAACCCATTCCCCGCAAAGCGTGCATTATGGGAATGCGATTGGCATCACTCTGAACGGCTCTTACTTGCCGATGCAGAAGGTGGAGAAAATTAGGTGCAGGAGGTCGTCGTTTGTGGTCTGGCCAGTGAGATCGTCAAGCGCGTGCAGGGCTTCGTGCATATCCAGCAGCAGCATTTCATGTGGCGTTCTGGAAAGTGTTGCGGCTTTCGCTTTTTCGAGGGCGCTGTGCGCACGGCTCACCGCGTCACGCTGACGCAGGTTGGTGAGCTTCGCGCCTTCCGTTGCATTTGCGTTACCTTGTGCCACGCGCAGCATCGCTGCTTTTAGCTCAGGGATGCCTTCACCAGTTGTCGCGGAGGTGCGTATAGACGGCCAGGGCAGGTGCTGATCGTTCTCGCGTTTTGTATCTCCGGGGAGGTCGCTTTTATTGTTTACAAGGACAACGGGACGGCCTTCTAGGAGTAACAGCAGGTCCCGGCCGGCAATGTCCGGTGAGGGTTGCGTGAGGTCTGTCACAAGCACAATCGCGTCCGCTTCAGCAGCGGCTACGCGGGAGCGTGAGACCCCGATACGCTCGGCTTCATCCGCGGTCTCGCGCAGGCCAGCCGTGTCCAGCAGCTCAATCGGGATACCATCCAGCGCGATGCGCTCTGCGATTGTGTCACGGGTGGTGCCAGGCGTAGCCGTAACGATAGCGCGCTCGCGTTCCACCAGCCGGTTAAAAAGAGAGCTCTTTCCGGCATTTGGCTTGCCAATGATGGCGACGCGCATGCCTTCGCGTAATAGGCGCCCATGGGCAAAGCTGGCAAGCAGTGACGTGAGCGGTTGCAGAACGGAGTCGAGACGTTCTGCAATGACTGCAGGTGGAAGCGTGTCAATGTCATCCTCCGCAAAGTCGATTCCCGCCTCCAACGTGGCGATCAACTCGATCAAAGCCTGCTTGATGGGCCGGACAGCGGCTGCGATAGAGCCGCCTATCTGCTGCGCGGCCTGCTGCGCTTGGGCCAGGGTCTGTGCGTCAATGAGGTCACGGACGGCCTCGGCCCCGGTGAGGTCAAGGCGCCCGTTCAGGAAGGCGCGCTCAGTGAACTCGCCGGGACGTGCTGGCGCGGCACCATGTTCGATGGCCTTCCGCACAAGCCAATCCAGCACCACTGGCGAGCCGTGCGTCGCAATTTCAGCCACGTCTTCACCGGTGTAGCTATGCGGCGCTGCGAAGAAAGTGATCAGAGCATCATCCACGCGAGCGCCGGTGGCGTCATGCAGTACGCGGTAGTGTGCTTGACGGAGTTTGGGCAGCGTGTTGAATAGAGCGAGCTTGCACGTGATCGCGAAGGACTGAGGCCCCGAAAGACGCACCACGCCGATACCACCGCGGCCTGGTGGCGTTGCAATCGCGGCAATGGTAGTGTCGTCGAGAGATGAGTGCATTTCGCCTACAGATCATTGTATGAAGTGTGCTGTGATGGGCAGATGGTGCGATTGCGCTCCCCAGCGGGATGCCGCTATAGTTCCGGAATGCCCGGCGACTACTTCCCTGCCACGCGAAAATCAAAGCAAGCTACTCCTACCGCGACGGCTCAGACCGGCCAATCGTCTTCGTAGGCGGTGTGACGGTCAGCAACACGAAGGACCGGCCAAACCCTCCCGCTCCTATCTGCGGCATGGACCTGGCAAACACTTCGCTTGGGAACGGGCATATCATGGCACTGCAACTTGGCGGGCCTGATGTATCGGAGAACATTGTCCCGCAGTATCAACAATGGCAGCAAAGCGGCCGCTGGCGCGTGCTGGAGAAAGATGCCATGGCACATTGCGGAACTGGCAGCTGGATTTTTGTTGCCCATCTGCGTTACGGCAACACGCACAGCAGTGGCAAGAACCATAAGGTAGAGTTCGACAGCGGGAATACCACTATTTTCTGGGACGATCCTCTGATTCCAACGGTCTTTGATATCTGGCTACTTAAGGCGGGGAGTGACGAAGGCAAGGCGATACTGAAGGACATCCTTGATGCCAAAGCAAAGGACGCGGACCGCGAAAAGGCGGCAAGTGCTCTGCCTATAACGTTGGCCACCGTGGGCTTGTTTCGCAGGAACACCGATCAAGCGACGGAGATGCCGGAAGAGGATCGCAATTATTGGAGGAAGAATCAGCTTGCGCATATCGTAGCGAGCGAATTCGCTCAGTACAAGTTGGATCGTGCGGAGCACACCAAAATCGCGAAAGGATTGCTGAAGGATCATTCCATCGGCAAGGAAAAAGAACGCGATGACATGGTGGATGTGCTGATGAGCCCCGTGCGCGACACTGAGGTGGAGTTCGTCGACGGCTATGGGGACGTTCTTCGCAAGGAACTAGACCTTGAAGGCTGGCTACCTAATGAAGTGACGCAGTACGGCACCAACTCAAATATGCTCGAAGCGGTTTTCCACATGCCGAAGTTACCCGCACGTACGGTGGCGTCGAACACAGGCCGAACTACGAAGTACGGCAAGGCTGAAAGCACACGGATCGAAAGGCGGCGGAAGTATGCGGTCGCCAGTGAACCCTATAAACGACTCGCTGAGACCCTTCCGCGTGCGTATAACGATGATCGAATCCAAACAGACGATGACAAACTCGCGAAGCGTCTGGAACGTTTTGTGAACGGCATGAGCAAATAAGTCAGCGGCGGCGAAAACGCTTCCGTATTTCGTCTGCGCGGTTGTCGCGTTCGGCTGTCTGCCACTCCTCGGGATAAAGAACTACAAAGCGCGACGGACCTTCGCCGCTGGACTCGGTGCGCATGCCTTCCGTATTCTTCAGGGCCAGATGCAGCATCCTGCGTTCGCGGGAACTCATGGGTTCAAAGCGGTAGGGTTTGCCGGTTTCGCGCACCGTCTCAATGCCTGTGTTAGCGGTGGCCAGCAGCTCCTGATTGCGGGCGGCCTTGAAGCCGTCCGCGTCGAAGGAGATGCGGTCGTGCTCGTCCGGTTCGAGGCGCAGGATTTTAGCGCACACGTGCTCCATGGCGCGCAGCAGTTCGCCGTCGCGTGCCGTGAGCATGGAGGCGTCCGGCCCGCTCAGTTCCACGTAGATGAGGCGCTCTTCAAGGCCATCCGGATCAGCCGCTCCCGCGCCGGCGGTGATACGGAAGCGCAGCTTGAGTCCGCCGGTTGTGGTGAGTGTTTTGAGGAAGTCAGCGGTCTGCTGGGCAGCGGATTTCAGGTCCTGCATGGCTATCGCTTTCCCTGGATGGTTTTGGCCTGGGGCGCACCTGCTTTACGCCGGGCCCGCTTCGTCGCCAGATCGCGCATCTCGCGCCCATCCTTTGTTTGATTCATGCCATACTGCGCGGCAATCATAATCAGGTTGCCAACGCACCAGTACAGGGCAAGGCCGGAGGAGTAATTCCACGTGATGTAGCCGGAGAACACCGGCATCATGAAGGCCATCATTTTCTGCTGCTGCGGATCCACGCCCGGAGAGGGCATGTAGAACTGCACGAGGAACTGGGACAGCACCATGGTGATGGGAAGAATGTGGTACGGGTCGGCGGCGGTAAGATCATGCAGCCAGAACCAATGAGCCTCGCGCAACTCCACGACTTTCGGCAACATGCCGAGCATGGCAAAGAGCAGCGGAAACGTCAGCAGGGTCGGGATGCAGCCGCCAAACATGTTGACGCCGTTGTCCTTCTGCAGCGCCATGATTTCCGTGTTCATGTCGGCGCGTTTCGGGTCTGTCACCTTGTACTTGGCGTATTTGGCCTTGATCGCGTCCATCTGCGGCTGGATGCGCTGCATCTTGAGGCCGCTTTTCATGGTTTGGTAGCGGAAGGGCAGCATGACCAGATTGAGCAGGATGGTGAGGACGACGATTGCCCAGCCCCAATTGGGCGCGATGTGGTCATGAATGGTGTTGAGCAGCCAGAAGAGGAACTTCGCGATGGGACCCCAGAAGCCGAAGTCGACGACGGACTCCAGCGTGGCCGAGGAGCCGCTAACCGGAATTGTTTTCAGCACATCCACTGACTTGGGTCCGGCATAGATGCGCGCTTGTGTGCTGCCCCCCGTGCCGCCCAGTGCGACGCCGACGACCGGCACGTCGACCGGCTTTCCGGTCACTTTGCCTTTGTCAGCACCGGACCGCGCCAGTTTTTGCACGTCGATGGTGCGGTGCAGGGTGACCGCGGTGCTGGTTTCGGCATCTCCGGGCACGAAGATGGCGGCGAAATAGCCGTCGCTGGTGCCCGCATAGCTAACCGGCGCATTCAGCGTTTCACCACCGCTGACCTTCTTGAATTCGATGTGTTCAGCCTTGCCGCCGCGCATAAGCTCGATGCGGGAGCCGTTGTAATCCAGCACCTGCTCCTGATCGCCGAAACCCGCGGGCCAACTGACAAGGGACCGCACCGGGCGGCCGTTCACGGTGACCAGCGTTTCGGATTTGACCACATAGGTTGAGTCGAAGGTGAAGTCCTTGTGCACTTCCACGCCACCCTGCTGGTACTGGAATCGCAGTGTGTCCGGGGCGGCAAGTGTCCCCGTATGCGACGGAACGAATAACGCGTTGCGGAGACTGTCGTTCAGTGCGCCATCGTAGGTGTAGAGCGAGAGCGGATAGCCGAACTGCTTTGCGGCCGCATCGTTGACCAGGTCGAGTGGTGCGCCGTAGCGGTCCTTGAAGTGCTTCAGCACCCAGCTGCGGACTTCGGCGCCGCGATTGCTGAAGGTGATCTTGTAGAGCGCGTTCTCCACGGTGGTGGTCTGCTCGGCAGCTGCTGTTACGGCGGGCAGGGCCGCGCTTGCGGCAGGCTGTGTCACGGCATTCGCGTTGAACGCGGCGGTGGTGCCGGTGGGTCCGCTCGCTGGCAGGGATGCAGCCCCTTGCGTTTGCGTTTGTGCGGTGGGAGGTTGCAGCGGTTGCATTTTCTTGCTGCGGTAGAACTGCAGCCCGGCAAAGACGCCGAGCATGACGACCATCATGATGAGAAAGGTAGTGTTGCTGTTGCCACTCCCTCCCTGGTTGGGGTTTCTGATCTCTGCCACGTTTTCCTGTCTGCAAGGCGCGGTCCGGTGCGCCGAAGTGTGCGTCTCCTATGGTAAACGGGTCCGCGCCGGCAGGAGCGGGGCGCACGGCAGCGATAGCGCACGACTGCCCTGGCGATGGCGAGCGGTGACGGGCCACTGCTTCAGCTTTGCAGGCGCGCTTAGTTCAATAGATTGTCACAGCGGCATGACTGCACTGTTACAGTAGAGTCACTGCACACATTCATTTTCCTGCGTTGTCCTGCGGCCGCACGTGCAGCAGTGACGCAGTGGCATCTCAGCCGGCCTGCCAGCACGAGCCTGGCCATGCACCGCACGAACCGCGCCGTAGCGATGCGCGGCGAAGTTGATTAGCCGCATTCTGGAGGCAGTATGACGCACCGTTCTTCTGTGTTTGCCCTGGCAGCGATTGCTGCTGTTCCGGCCCTTGTCCATGCGCAATCGACCGCAACCCTGTCGGGGACGGTGAAGGATCCGTCGGGTGCGGTGCTGCCGGGTGCGCAGGTGGTGATCCGGAACCTGGGGACCGGTGCGGAGCGTACGCTGACGAGCGATGGCGCGGGGCAGTATGTTGCGCCGTCGCTGCCGCCTGATGCGAAGACAAATCTGGACCTCCCGATGTCGCTGGCCTCCGCCGGGGAGAGCGTGCAGGTGGAAGCGGCGGCGACGCTGATCAACGCGGAGACGATCACGGTAGGGCAGGTGATCGACCGGACGACCGTGCAGGAGGTGCCGCTGAATGGACGGCACTTTCTGGACCTGACGGTGCTGACGCCGGGTGGCGTTACGGCACCGGCGAACGGCAACCTGACGGCACCGAGCCGCGGCCTGGGCGCGAATAGCTTCATTACCGCCGGCAACCGTGATGACTCGGTGAACTTCCAGATCAATGGCGTCAACCTGAACGACATGGTGCAGAACCAGGTCACGTTTCAGCCTTCGATCAACACCACGTCCGAGTTCAAGATCAACAACCAGACCTTCTCGGCGGAGTATGGCCGTTCGTCCGGTTCGGTGGTGAACGTCAGCACGCGGTCCGGGACCAATGCCTTTCATGGAGAGGTGTTCGACTACTTCCGCAACGAAGCGCTTGACTCACGCAACTACTTCAATCCCAAGGGCACCAAGATCGCACCCTTCAAGCGGCATAATTTTGGTGGCGCGCTGGGCGGTCCCGTGTGGAAGGATCACACCTTCTTCTTTGGCAGCTATGAGGGGTTGCGGCAGCACCAGGGGTTGAGCGTGAACAGCGGCGTGTTGACGGTGGCGCAGCGGGCAGGTGTGACGGACCCCGTGTCGCAGCAATTGCTGGCGTTCATCCCCCTGCCGAACGCCACTTCGTCCACGTCGGCGGTGCCGGACAGCTTTGTCGGGATTGCGTCCGGGCCGGTGAATACGGACCAGGGCACGCTGGACATTGCGCATACTTTCAGCCAGGCGGACACGCTGCATGGCTTCTATGCGATTCAGAAGGATGTGCGTACCGAACCCACGCTGCAAGGCAATTCCGTGTCCGGCTTTGGCGATCACCGGGCCGCGACGCGGCAGATTCTGACGGTGAACGAGACGCACGTCTTTTCGCCCCGGCTGGTGAACGAGGCGCGGCTCGGGTTCAACCGCATCGCGATTTCATTCCTGCCGAATGTCACGACCGACCCGACATCGATTGGTTTGATTGACGGCAACTCCGGAGCAGCAGGGCTGCCACAAATCAGCATCAGCGGACCGGCTATCAATTTCGGTGGACCGGCTGGCTTTCCCCAGGGGCGGGAGGATACCTTCGGCATCGTTTCCGACACGGCAAGCCTGACGCTGGGTCAGCACAATGTGAAGTTCGGCGGGGAGTTCAGGCGCTTCCTGAATGCCAATTTCTCCGGCGACGCTGGCACACTGGGGTTCAACTCCGTGGCGAACTTTCAGGCCGGGCACGCGACGACGTTCAGCATTACGCCCGGCACGCTGAGCAACCGTATCTATGCGAACGCGTTGGGTGCATTTGTGCAGGACGCATGGAAGGTGACGCCGAACTTTACGGCGGAGCTTGGGTTCCGGTATGAGTGGAATGGGTCGCCTGTCGAGGGCAAGAACCGCTTTACCGTGTTCGATCCGACGGCAGTCAGCCTGATCAACGTCGGGACGAACGGGTACGGCAACAGCCCGTATAGCCAGAACCACAATTTTGAGCCGCGCGCCGGCTTTGCCTATGACGTGAATGGGCAAGGCAAAACGGTGCTGCGGGCCGCGTATGGCTACATGGCCGATCAGCCCGAGACGAACCTGGTGAGCGGCCTGAACAGCAATCCGCCCTATCGCAACAGCGTGACGTTTACGAACTCCACGGCGACGCCATTTATTCCGGTGGAGAACCTGTACGCGTCGGCCGGCGCGGCTGGTATCTCCGTCTCCGCAGTGGCGCGCAATTACAAGAATGCGTACACGCAGACGTTTAACGCAAACGTTCAGCAGGCGTTGCCGCTGGGGATTGTTGCCTCGGTCGGGTATTACGGCTCGGTGGGCCGGCATCTGCGGCAGCCCATCAACATCAACCAGCCCTCGGCTGCCGGCGTGCGTCCCTTCACGGCGCTCTCCACTGCCAGTCCCATCCTGCCAGGACGTGCGATTGGCGTGAACATCAACCAGGCGACGTACGTGGGCCAATCGAACTACAACGCCGTGTGGCTGACGGCGCAGAAGACGTTTCGCAACGGTCTGAACTTCAGCTTCAATTACGCCCTCAGTAAGTCGCTCGATCTTGGATCGCTTTCGGGTACCACGTTGCAGGATGCCACCCGGCCGTACCTGAACTACGGCCCGTCGGACTTCGATACGCGCAATCGCGTCGCCTTCAATGCGGTGTATCTGCTGCCGTTCCATGGCAATCGCCTGGTCGAGGGATGGCAGCTCTCGGGTATCACGCAGTGGCAGACTGGCAATCCGCTGAACATAACGACCACGTCCACGTTTACTGGATCGTCGGGCGTGATCCATCCCAACCTGCTGCGGCCTGTGAACTATGTGAAGACAAAGGCCAGCGCGACACGGGTGCGCTGGTTTTCGGATGATGTCTGCACCAATACCATCACGGACACATCAACCTGCACCTTTCAAGGTGTCTCCAGCGGGTTCGGCAACTTGTCACGCAACGCGCTTGTTGGTCCGGGTTTCGCCGACACGGACTTCTCCATTGAGAAGAACACCACGGTCTTCGAAGGGTTGAAGTTTCAGCTGCGCGTGGACGCCTTTGACATCTTCAATCATGCGAACTTCGGCAATCCGGTCACATCCCTGGGGCTGACCACGAC
>CAXUBG010000107.1:0-10566 GCA_964249285.1 uncultured Terriglobus sp.
CATAAAAGCGGCGGCTGACAACCCCTTCTTCTCCGAACACTTGGTGCCGGCCCAGCGCCTCATCATCTTCGGCGCTGGCGAAGACGCCAGGCCATTGGTCCGTCTGGGCGCGGAGATGGGCTTCTCTGTCATCGTGGCCGACAGCCGTTTGCAGTACGCCAAGCAGGAGCGCTTTGCCCAAGCGGAAGCAGTCCTGTTTGCGCAAGCAGCGGCGGCAGTACCCGTGCGGGCGGAAGATGCCGTTGTGTTGATGACCCACTCCTACGAGCAGGACCGGCGCCTCCTGGCCGAACTGCTGCCCCTTGCGCCGCGATACCTGGGCCTGCTGGGAGCGCGGCATCGCTCGGCTCTCCTGTTGGGTGAAGCCGCCGAGGCATCCCGCGTTCCGCTCGCTGAAGCGGTGGAACGCACACACGCGCCCATCGGTTTGGAACTGGGCGGCGATGGCCCGGAGGCAGTCGCGCTTGCCATCATCGCCGAAGTTCAGCATACCCTTGCAGCGGCTCAGACCGTTGCCGGACGGCGCCGGCTCACCCTGGCCCAGACCGAGGCGCTGCTCGCCGGAGGTCCCGCCCCGGTGTACATGCGCGACGCTTGCCTGCTGTATGGGGAAGCAGCACCACAGTGACTCGCCGTCTCGCCGCCGTGGTGCTTGCCGCCGGTGCATCATCGCGTCTCGGGCAGCCAAAGCAACTGATTACGCTCGACGGCGAACGTCTCGTCGATCGAAGCATCCGCGTCGCGTACGAGGCGGGTGCTTCGCCTGTCTTCGTGGTGCTTGGCGCGGAGCTCCAGGCAATGCTGCAGGCGCTGGAAGGCAACCCGTTTGAACCCCGCATCCTGATCAATAAAGCATGGCGCGGCGGCATGTCCACGTCGATTGCGCTGGGAGCCGCGGCGGCGGAGCGCGCCGGTGCGGACGATCTGCTGGTGCTCGCCTGCGACCAGACATCCGTTACGCCGAAGCACCTGCGCCGCTTGGTGGTTACCTCCAACCGGGAGCATGTCGTCGCTTCCTACTACTGGGAGCGGCGCGGCATCCCCGCGCTCTTCCCCGAGTTCACATTCCATGCGCTGCAGGAATTAGCCGGCGATACTGGCGCGCGCGAACTCCTGCAGGATGAAGCTGTCCTCACAGTGCCCCTTCCTGGCGGCGAGTTCGACGTGGATACTCCGGAGGATCTCGAACGTCTGCGACGGATGGAAGCCGTTAGCAGTCCCATCAACGAACGAAGCGCCGCGACCGCGTAGCCGGAGTGCGATTCCTGGCACCCCCGGTCATGTATCGTAAAACCGGCCCGCCCGGCGGTGCTGGCGCATGGCTTACTTCTTTACACTCCTGTTCATCCTTACGGCCTATGTCACGCCTGAGGTGCTGTTCGGTCAACTGGCGCTCTTCCGTTTGGAAGTAGTCATCGCGGTTACGGCTGCCTTCACCGCGATTCCTAGTTTTGTGCAGTCCGGCATCTTCAAGGTGCCGCAAACCTACGCCTGCATCGGTCTGGGTGTTGCCATCGCGATATCGGTAGCAACCAGCGGTTGGATCGGCGGCGGCGTTTATGCTACGTACGGCTATGCCGGTGTGGCATTTGGGTTCTTCCTTGCCGGAGCCAACTTCAACAGGCCGTGGCACTTCAAGGTCACGGTACTCGCCATGGTGCTGGGCAGCGCCTACTTCATCGTGAGCGGCCTGCACGATCTGTATTACGACGTGTCTCCCAGCATTTTTCTCTACGGCGACGCTGGACTCCGCCGCCTGCGCGGCTTGGGGTTTGTCTACGATCCCAATGATCTGGCGCAGGTGCTGGTCAGCCTTGTCCCGCTTGTCTTTTTGTGGAAGACGAAAAACCGGGGATTGAATCTGCTGGTGATTGGCGTGCCGGTGGCCCTCCTCGTCAGTGGAATGTACTTCAGCCACTCTCGTGGTTCCGCTATCGCGCTGATGGCCGTCATCATGTACACGTTCCGCCGCAAGATTGGCACGATTCCAGCGGTGGTGCTGGCCGGTGCGCTGTTCGCGGGATCGCTCGCCTTGGGCTGGTCCGGCGGACGTGACGTCTCCATGGAAGCTGGTGCCGACCGGCTGGACGCCTGGTCCACTGGCCTGGAGCTCATCAAGGCGCACCCGCTAACCGGCGTTGGACTGGGACGTTTTACGGAGTTCAACGACATCACGGCACACAACTCCATCATCGTCTGCGCCGCTGAAAATGGCCTGCCTGGATTTGTCCTTTGGACATTCCTCGTCTTTGCAAGTGTCCGCTCCGGTTTGCGTCTTAGCGCCTTCGCGTCCCCTGAGAATGAAGAACCGCAAACCAACAAGGTCTCTGCGTTCGGGTCCCCGCCACGCGCGCGTGCGGTTGCGTCAGAGGCTTTCCCTAAGCCCTTCACCGCATCCCCGGTGCGCGCCTCGTTTGCGGCACCCGGTCGGGCCGCTCCCATGCATTTCCCAGCACAAGCCTTGCCCAACCGTGTCCACACGCTGTCACGCGACAATGGGGAACAGGCCGCAGCTCTTTCTGCGCAGGAAGAGATACGTGGCATCGCCCGTCTGCTTGTTGCCAGCCTTACGGGATTCCTGACCGCAGGCTGGTTTCTTTCGCGCGCTATCTCCCTTTGGCTTTTTATGTACTGCGGCATGGTATTTGCCGTGACGCGGATCGCAAAGGAACGCGGACTCAAAGTGGGCGTTGACTCGTTGGGCTTCCTTGTTAAGTGGTCCCTTCTCATCAGCGCTGGCTTGCTGCTGCTGGTGTACGTCACGCTGCGCGTCCGCAAGGTCACGGGCCACTAGCTCGCTCGTATCATCATGGAATGTACACCCGTGAACGCGCCCTGGCGCTGATGGAAGAGTGGACCGTGTCTCCCAGCCTGCGAAAACACGCGCTGGCCGTAGAAGTCTGCACGCGCGGTTACGGCCAGCGCGAGGCCGCCCGGCTAAACCTGTCCGGAAAAGAGGCCGACGATTTCGCCGGGCAGTACAGCATGGCCGGCCTCCTGCATGACTTCGACTACGACCGTCACCCCTCGCTGGACGAGCACCCCTATGTGGGCAACCGCGTGCTGACGGAGCAGGGTTGGCCGGAGCCGGTGCGCCACGCCATACTGGCGCATGCCGCCTACACCGGTACACCACGTGCAAGCCACCTGGATCGCGCCCTGTTCGCCTGTGATGAGCTGGCAGGATTCCTGACCGCATGCGCGCTGGTGAAACCAAGCCGGTCGATCCACCAGGTGGAGGTCCCGGGCGTGCGAAAGAAGATGAAGGACAAGGCCTTCGCCCGTGCAGTCAGCCGTGACGATATCATCGATGGCGCTGCTTTGCTCGGAATTCCGCTGGACGAACATATCGGGAACTGCCTTTCCGCCATGCAGTCATCCGCCGCCATGCTGGGACTGGATGGTGACCCAGCCGCATCTTAAGGGACAGCTTGCGTATGGGCAACGAAGCGCGCAAGCCTTTCAGTGCAATCGAGTTGGCTTAACCCGGCAGCACCGGGTAGGCCAGTTAGCAATGGTAGAACAAGAAGGGACGGGATTCATTTCAGCCGTCTTGGGACACACAGTCCCGCGAAGGCTGCCAGGGATGGGGATGGGCGCGTTAGAAAAGAGAGTTGTCGTTGTGGGTGCGGGACCCGGCGGGCTGGCCAGTGCCATGTTGCTTGCCGCCTCCGGCGTAGATGTCACCGTGATAGAAAAACGCGATCACGTAGGTGGGCGCACCAGCACCTTTGAGCAGGATGGCTTCCGCTTCGACTATGGCCCCACCTTCTTTTTGTACCCGCGTGTTTTGCGCGAGATTTTTTCCGCTGCCGGGTATTCGCTCGAACGTGAAGTCCCGATGGTGCGCCTCGATCCGCAGTACCACCTGATCTTTGGCCAGGGTGGTGAATTGCTTGCTACCGGCGATCACGCCCGCATGGAAGCTGCGGTAGCGAAGCTATGTCCGGCGGATGCAGGAAACTTTCAGCACTTCATGCGCGACAACAGGGACAAATTGCAGCGCTTTCTCCCCTTCCTTGAGTCACCTTTTGAGAGTTGGCGTGATCTTGCGAAGCCGGAGATGCTGAAGCTGCTGCCAATCCTTGCGCCGTGGCGATCGCTGGATGCCGAGTTGCGGCAGTACTTTTCTGACGAGCGCATCCGGCTCGGGTTCTCGTTTCAGGCAAAGTATCTGGGGATGTCGCCCTTCCGCTGCCCGGGCCTGTTCTCCATTCTTTCCTTCCTGGAGTATGAGTACGGCGTCTTCCATCCCATTGGCGGCTGCGGCGCTATTACTCGCGCGATGGGCCGTATCTGTGAGGAAATGGGTGTCACGATTCTGTGTGATGAGGCCGTGGAGGAGATCACCTTCAGCGGGCGCAGGGCGAATGGTGTCAAGACACGGCAACGAGAGCTGCAGGCCGATGCCGTCATCGTGAACGCCGAGTTCGCCGAAGCCGCGAAGAAGCTGATTCCTGGACGCCTGCGTTCACGCTGGACGGACGATTCCATTTCCAAGAAAGATCACTCGTGTTCCACCTTCATGCTGTACCTCGGCGTGGAAGGCCGGTATGACGAGGTCGCACACCATACCATTTACCTCGCGAAAGATTACCGGGGAAATCTGCACGACATTGAGAAGGCCCATACCCTCTCCACCGACCCTTCCATCTACGTCCAGAACGCCAGCGTCACGGACGACACGCTCGCACCCAACGGCATGAGTTCGCTGTACGTTCTGTCACCCGTCACGCACGGCTGCAACGGTGTGAACTGGCAGCGCGATGCGGCTCCCTTTCGCGAGCGCGTCCTTGACCAAATGGCGAAGATTGGAATGAGCGATGTGCGTGAGCGCATCCGCACGGAACGCATTTTGACCCCGGCGAACTGGGCGGCTGAATTCGCGCTGCATCGCGGCAGTACCTTCAGCATGGCGCATTCACTCAGCCAGATGTTGCACCTGCGCCCCCACAATCGCTTTGAGGAGACGGAGGGTGTCTACCTTGCCGGCGGGGGCACCCACCCCGGATCGGGCTTGCCCGTCATTTTTGAATCCGCCCGCATCTCTGCAAAACTGATGCTCCAGGATCTCGGCGTGAAGAGTGCGTGGAATTTCACCCAATCCGCCTTCGATCAGTCCCACCTGCAAGATCGCGACCTGGCGGTGCAGTAATCCGCCTGTTTCGCTGCGGACTTGGGCTTCAGCAGCGTACGCCACAGTGGCTGATTGCGCCGGTGCCGCGGTTCATACACGTTAAGCTTTATGGCAAGGCTTCAGGAGTTTCGTACCATGCATGTAGCAGTCATTGGTTCAGGATTAGCGGGACTTTCCGCTGCGGCAACGCTGGCGGCCCGTGGGTACGCTGTTGAAGTGTTCGAGAAAAACCCCTGGTTGGGCGGCAAGGCTGCCGTTTTACAGCAAGACGGCTTCCGCTTCGACATGGGGCCAACCATCCTTATTCAGCCATCGGTTCTGCGCAAAATCTTCAGCGAGGCAGACCGCAATCTGGACGACTACCTCCACATGGTCCGGCTCGATCCTTCATGGCGCTGCTTCTTCGAGGATGGCACCGTCATCGACCTGAAGGATTCGACCGAAGCCATGGTCTGCTCTTTGAACGAGAAGCAGTCCGGCCTCGGCGACAAGTACCGCGCCTTTCTCGGCACCAGTCAGGATCTGCACACCATCAGCGACAAGTTCTTCTTCTGGAAGCCAGTCGGCTCCATGATGGACACACTCGAGATGCGCGGCATGTTCGACGTCAACGTCCTGAAAGACGTGATGAAGATGCGCCTGGGCAGAACCGTGAGCGGCCTCATCCGTGAATACATCTCCGACGACAACACGGCACAGATGCTTGATCATTTCGTGCAGTATGTCGGCTCCTCTCCGGACGCCTCCCCGGCGATTCTCTGCGCCATTGGCCACATGCAGACCGAGGAGGGCATCTGGTACCCCATGGGCGGCACGCGCGCCGTTCCAGAATCGCTGATCAAGCTCGGCAGGGAACTCGGCGTCAAGTACCACACCGAAGCTGACGTGACGAGCATCGACAGCATCATTCACGGCGAGGGCCGCAAGGTCACCGGCATCACTCTGGCGACGGGTAAGCGCTACCGCTTCGACGCGGTCGTCTCGAATGAAGACTCCGTCCGCACCCATCGCGAGTTACTCGCGGGTACGGCCGTTTCCGCAGCCTTTGACCGCAGGAAGAATTGGGAGGCCGCCTGCTCTGGCGTCGTGCTCTACCTTGGACTGAACAAGAGTTACGACCATATCGCGCATCATGATTTCGTCTTCTCGCGCGACCCGCATGAGGAGTTCAATGCGATTTACACCCTTGGCATGCCCGCGCCTGACCCGACCTGCTACATCGCCAGCACCAGCCGCACCGAACCGGGCACCGCACCGGAAGGAGGCGACGCCATGTACGTCCTGGTGCACACACCCTACCTGCGGCCCAACCACGACTGGCGCCAGATGTTCCCGGGCTACCGGCAGGTGATCCTGGACAAGCTGAAACGAACCGCCAACATGCCGGACCTCGAAGACCGCATCATTTTTGAACGCGCGCTCACGCCGCAAGACATCCACGAACGCTACCGGGTGCTGGATGGTGCCATCTACGGCCTGAGTTCCCATGGCCGCATGAACGGCGCGTTCAAACCTTCCAACGTCGTGCGTGGCATCGATGGCCTCTACCTTGCGGGCGGTGCGGCCCACCCCGGTCCAGGCATGCCTATGGTCATGATGAGTGGATGGATTGCCGCCGACGCACTCGACCGCAAGCAGCAGGTGAAGCCGGTGCGAAGTGCACCACGGGAAGCGTTAGTCCCTGCCTGAGGTGATGTAGATAAAAGGACCGGACTTCCGTCTTTTGAACGGCACGCTGCGCCCCGCTGCGGGAGCTGTTCTAACTGCGGAGTCTGTTGGAATATGTCTTGACCAACTGCTCTGCGCCTCTGGGTTGTGCGTAGACCAAGGCTTCGGCGTCCAACGAACGATTTGCAGTACGGTTTGCGCCGTATCAAGCCATGATCGCCGGCCCTCTTCCCCCAGTGCAACGCGTACCCTACTTCGACGCTCTCATTTCTAGTCACCCGTGCTAATCCACGGCAGGAGATTTGGGTATGAAATCGAACACAATGATGTGCGCCTTGGCGCTTGGATGCACTCTGCTTAGTGGCACGAAACTGTTTGCGCAGGCCAGCTCCGCAGATACAGACAAGCAGTTCATCATGACCGCATCGCAGAGCGACTACACAGAAATCAGATTTAGTCAGCTTGCGGCAGACAAGGGTTCCAATGCGCGTGTCAAAGCGTACGCGAACAAAATGATTGCCGACCACAACAAGCTGGAAGCCGAGATGAAACCCTTCGCGGACAAGATGGGCGTAACTCCTGTCATGACGCTGGACGCTGATCACCAGGCCAAATATGACGCGTTAAGCGGCATGTCCGGCATGGACTTTGATAAGACCTATATGACTGGTATGGATGTGGATCACCACAAAGCCCTGGACGCCTTTAAGGCGGAAGAGGCTGCCACAACCGACGCCGCATTCAAGAAGACGGTAACCAAGGGCGAGAAGGTCGTAGCGCAGCACACGATGATGGCGGATAAAGCCGTCACGATGATGGGCGGCACGCCGAATACCGGCATGTAAGGACACTGGCAGTAAAAACGCACATCCACTTGGATGTGCGTTTTGCTTTTGCCCCGCAACTTGACACATGTTCCCGCGGCTCCTTATAACGTGTCCGACGGACATCATGTTTTCCGCGTGCTCGTCGGTCATCGGCGCGGGCTTGTCCATTGCACGCAGGAGAGCGCTCTAGCATTGACAACACGCCGCCATTTTCTCAGGTCCGCAGCAGCCGGAGTGTTTTGTTTTGCGCAGCCATGGGCGGCGCGGGCTGAGGCATTGCGACGGAAGGTCAAGATCACCGGCGTTAAGGTGATGATCGTGCGCGGCACCTGGGACTGGAACCTGATCAAGGTTGAAACTGATTCCGGCCTCTACGGCATCGGCGAGGCGTACTGGGGACCCGGCGTCAAGGACATGATCCTGCGCCAGTTCAACGACCTGCTGGTCGGCGAGGACCCGCTCAACGTCGACCGGCTCTATACCAAGATGCTGATGCGAAGCGGCGGCTATGGTGCCGTGGGCGGTGTCACCATCACCGCAGCGTCCGGGGTGGAAATTGCCCTGTGGGATCTGGCCGGGCGCATCCTGCAAACGCCGGTTTGCAACCTGCTGGGCGGGCGCTTTCGTGACCGCGTGCGCTTCTACCGCACCCTGCAGGCTCCGGCAAAAGACCCGGCCAACGCCGAATCCTGGCCGCGTCAGATGGAAGAGGAACTCGCGAAGAACACATACGGCTTTACCGCGTGGAAGGTGCAGGGCGATGCGGTGCCTACGACAGCCGATCCCACGTTTTCCGAACCGGGCCACGATCCGTATACCAACCAGCTCACCTTGCGTGACATCGACCGGATCGTCGTCCGCATGGAGGCGGTTCGCAAGGTGCTCGGCCCGGACGCCGACTTCGCCATCGAGAACCACTGGAAGTACAACATGGGCGACTCCATCCAGCTGCTGAATGCACTGGAGCATGTCCGCCCCATGTGGGTGGAAGATCCGCTGCCTGCGGAAAACACGGACGCCATGGCACGGCTATCGCGCATGACCCGCACGCCCATCTGCACCGGAGAAAACCTCTATGGCTTCCACGGCTTCCGCCCGCTGATTGAGAACCAGGCCTGCGCGGGCGTACACATTGATATTCCGAAATCCGGCGGATTGCTGGAATCCAAGCGCATCTCCGACTTTGCCAGCCAATACGACATCTGGACAGCGGCGCACAATCCGGCGAGCCCGCTTGGCACGATTGCGTCCGTACACGCAGCGGCGGCGATGAAGGATTTCCGCATCCACGAACTGGCCAAGTGGGTGGATTGGTGGCCCACGCTGGTCACGCACGTGGGTCCGTTCTGGACAAAAGGTTACTTCACGATAGAAGATAAGCCCGGCTACGGCGTGGAGATTGACCCGGATGTTGCCAAGGCGCACCTTGCGCCCGGCGAAGTCTGGTGGGGATGAAACGTTTCAGAACGTCACATTAATCTGTCGAGGAATCGCATGGCTTTTTATAATCGCTTCACCACTTCCAGACGCGGCATGTTGCAATCCACCATGGCGATGTTTGCCGCCGGCCTGCTGGGCAAGGGCGTGCCCGCCATCGAGGCGCAAGATTCCGTTAAGAACGTCAACAAACACTCCAGCCCCTCCACGCTCAAGATCACGGACCTGCGCTATACCGTCATCAAAAAGCCCGGGCCAAGTCCTTGCCCCATCATCCGCATCGACACCAACCAGGGCGTCTACGGCCTGGGCGAAGTCCGCGACGTGGCCAACTATCAATACGCCATGGTGCTGAAGAGCCGCATTATGGGCGAGAACCCGCTCAACGTCGATTACCTCTTCGAAAAGATCGCCCAGTTTGGCGGAGTCTCCCGCCAAGCGGGCGGCGTAGTCGCCATCGAAATGGCCCTGTGGGACATCATCGGCAAGGTCTATGGTGTACCCATCTACCAGATGCTCGGCGGCAAGTGGCGCGACAAGATCCGCATCTACGCCGACACGCCGGAGGCCGACACGCCCAAGGAATTTGCCGCCATCGCCAAGGAGCGCAAGGATCGTGGCCTGACCTGGATTAAGGTGGACATCGGCACGGACCTGCTGAAGGGCAAGCCCGGCACCATCATGGAGCCTGCGGACCAGCGCTCCATCGAGTACGACAAGCGCCTGCCGCACGTTTTTACCGGCAATGAACTCACGGACAAGGGCATCGACGTCTACTGCGAATACATGTCCACGATTCGTGAGGCTATCGGCTACGACACACCGCTCTCCACTGACCACCTGGGCCACCTGGGCGTGAACTCGATCATCCGGCTGGGACGGGCGTACGAGAAGTACAACCTGGAGTGGATGGAGGATGTAATTCCCTGGTGGGAAACCGCGCTGCTGAAGCAGATCACGGATGCGACCGTTACGCCGACCATCACCGGCGAGGATATCTACGAACTTGCCGACTTTGAGAAACTCTGCAGCGCTCACGCGGTCGACAAGATCCACCCGGATTTGTCGACCTCCGGTGGAATCCTGCGCACACACCGGATCAGCGACATGGCGTACAAGTACGGCGTACCCATGGCCATGCATTTCGCGGGAACGCCCGTCGCCTGCATGGCCAACGTGCACTGCGCTGCGGCCAGCCGAAACTTCCTGGCGCTGGAGAACCACTCGCTGGACGTGCCGTGGTGGCAGGACCTGGTCAACGAAGTCGACAAGCCGATCATCCAGCACGGCTACATCCCCGTCCCAGACACACCCGGCTTGGGAGTAACACTCAACGACGAAGTCATGCGCCAGCACCTCGCTCCAGGTGTCGGCTACTTCGAGCCAACACCCATGTGGGACGAGAAACAATCGTTCGACGACCAACTTTTTAGTTAGAACGCAAGTGTAAAAGTTAGAACGCAAAGCACGCAAAGGTAGAACGAGAAGAACGCGAAT
>CAXUBG010000108.1:0-2671 GCA_964249285.1 uncultured Terriglobus sp.
CATGTTGTTGCGGATCAAGTCGACGATGACATCCTTCAGACCCGCAGAGATGAGTGATCCCGCCAGGCACAGGATGACGCCGCAGTCCGTATCGCGCAGCATCATGTCGTAGATGGAAGCGGCGCGAGCGAGATCGCGCGAAGAGTACGCCATGCCGGCCATGGCATCCACCAGCGGGACGACGTTGTGCTGCTTGATATCGATGTGCTGGATGGGGTTCTTGAGGAGTTCAGATTTCGTCGGCATACACACTGATTTTAGCGTGCTTCCACCCGGGAGTATGTGGCACTTGCGTGAAGATCAGGAAGTCGCAGGCGTTTAGACCCGGTTCTTCGCAATCACGTTCTTGTAAAACGCTGAACTCAGCTTTGCCGTTCGCTTCTGCGTAGCGAAATCGACGTACGTGATGCCAAAGCGTTTTTCGTAGCCGTCGGCCCATTCGTAGTTGTCGAGCAGGCTCCAGCAGAAATACCCGCGTACGGGCACGCCTTCGCCCGTCGCGCGTTGCAGGTGCACCAGATAGTTCTTCAGGTACATCACGCGGTCCGTGTCATACACGTGACCATCTGGAGCGACATGGTCGTCGGATGAGCAGCCATTTTCCGTGATGTACATGTCGTGCGCACCAAACACTTCGGCCACCAGCTTTGGTGCCCAGTACAGTGCTTCCGGACCGACGGTGAGCCACGGGCTGAACATGTGCGGATAGGACGAGGGGTTCGGGACGACGGCATAGCCCGCCGCGTTGTCCGCCGCACGGACGAACGTCGCGGTGTAGATGTTGATTCCCTGGAAGTCCTGCCGTCCACCGATTGCTCTTAGATCCTCCGGCGTGAACTTCGGTGCATCGGCACCAAGTTCCTGTAGATAGGCATCGGTGTACTTGCCGGTTTGAATCACGGTCAGGTATCCCGCGTTTTCTTCCACCATGGCCTTGCGTGCGGCGGCCACGTGCTCCGGCGCGTCAAAGACGGGAGTGACGGCCCGAAGATTTTCTGCTGAACCGACTTGCGTGCCAGGCTTGGTCCCTGCCCGGATGGCCTGCAGCGCCAGACCGTGGCCCAGCACGGCATGATGCCGCACCTGCGCCAGCTTGCCGCGGCTGAGCTTCAGTCCTGGAGCGTGGATGCCTTCGCCGTAGCCCAGATCGACGAAGGTGCTGATCTCGTTCATGGTCATGAAGTGCGACACCAGATCGTTGAGCTTTCCGGCGGTGTAGCCGGCATAGTCGGCAAAGGCCTGCGCGGTGTCGCGGTTCTGCCACCCGCCTTTATCCTCCAGCGCCTGCGGCAGGTCCCAGTGGTACAGGGTGCAGAACGGCTCGATACCGGCGGTGCGCAGCGCCTCCGCAAGCTTTCGGTAGTGATCGATGCCCGGCTGATTCGGCTTTCCCCTGCCGTCCGGAAAGATACGCGACCACGCGACGGAAAACCGGCACGCCGTCAGGCCGAGGTCTTTCATCAGTGCGATGTCCTCGGGGTAGCGGTGATAGCTGTCCGTCGAGACATCGCCGGTATCGCCGTTGTGCGTCTTGCCGGGCGTGTGCGAGAAGGTGTCCCATACCGTAGTGCCGCGGCCGTCCTCATGGACAGCGCCCTCCACCTGGTAGGAGGCGGTGGCCGAACCCCAGAGGAAGTTGCCTGGGAAGCCGCTGCGCGTGGCCTGCGGACCGGCGCGCAATGCGGTCTGCTGTTCGGGTTCTGCCAGCAGCGGAAGGGGAAGTGCGGCTACCGTGGCGGCTAGCTGGGCAAAGCTACGGCGGGTGATCCGGGATGAGGGCATACAAACGATTTCCTTAAGCAGTATGGTAGACCGTCCCAGGCAGGTTGCGACCCGCTGGACGAATATTCGCACCAGATTCCCGGTGCAAGAAGTGCGCGGCACCGTATCTCTTGCGGCGCATCCCTGTGTGTTTCGAACACGTGTGTCGCATACATCCATGCAGCGGCTTGGTACGCTTTGAAGCAGATGATCATTAACTTCTCCGAGCGGGCGCACAACCATAACTTCGAGCTTGACCCCATCGTCCGCTCGCTGCTCGACACGGATTTTTATAAGTTGCTGATGCTGCAGTTCATCTGGAAACACTTCCGGCACACCCGCGTCAGCTTTGGCCTGCACAACCGGACGGCGCGCTTCCGGCTGGCGGAGATGGTGCCGCGCGAGGCCGTTATCGCGCAGTTTGAGCATGTGAAGCGCTTGCGTTACCGGCGGTCGGAACTGATCTGGCTTGCGGGCAACACCTTTTACAGCACGCGCGGTATTTTTGAGCCAGCCTTTCTGGAGTGGTTGGAGCATGATTTCGCGTTGGGTGAGTATCGTCTGGAGGAGCGCGACGGCCAGTTTGAGCTGACCTTTGAGGGCGAGTGGGCCGCTGTGACCATGTGGGAGATTTATGCGCTTTCCATCCTGAACGAGCTCAAGACCCGTGCCGCGTTGAAGGGGATGAGCGAGTTCGAACTGGACATCCTGTACGCCCGCGCAAAGTCTCGCCTGTGGGACAAAATCGAGAGCCTGCGCGGGGTGCCTGGGCTGGCGGCGGCAGATTTCGGGACGCGCCGCCGGCACTCCTTTCTGTGGCAGGAGTTTGTCGTGGACGCCATGCACGCCGAGCTTGGCGGGGCCTTCACGGGCACCAGCAACGTGCTGCTCGCCATGGACAACGACCTCG
>CAXUBG010000108.1:2681-10392 GCA_964249285.1 uncultured Terriglobus sp.
CGATCGGCACCAACGCCCATGAGCTTCCCATGGCTCTGGCGGCAATGGCCACGACGGACGCCGAGCTTCAGGCGGCGCAGTACCGCATCCTGGAGCTATGGCAGCAGACGTACGGCGGGTCACTCCTCGTAATGCTGCCAGACACCTACGGGACGACGCAGTTCCTGCAGGGCGCGCCGGAGTGGGTTGCGGACTGGACGGGCCAGCGCATCGACTCGAAGGACCCATTTGTCGCGGGCGACGAGTATATTGCCTGGCTGCGCGGCCGCGGCAAGGATCCTGCGTCGAAGCTGATCATCGCCAGCGACGGGCTCGATGCGCAGGAGATTCTCAGCCTGCACGCCTATTTTGCAGGCACCGTGCAGCCCGGCATCAGCGTTCGCGATTTTCGCTCCGCAGCTGATTTTCACGATCCGCGCAAGTGGAAAGCCGGGCGCCGCATCCGCTTTTCCTCCGGCTGGGGCACGCTATTGACGAATGACTTCCGTGACTGCCACCCGCGCGGAGAGGATTGCCTGCAACCCATTTCGCTGGTCTGCAAACTCACATCCGCCGAGGGACGCCCTGCAGTCAAGCTTTCCGATAATTACGAAAAAGCCAGCGGCCCACCCGGGCTCATTCAGCACTATCGAGAGGTTTTCGGCCTAGCGGGGATGGCGAACATTCCCGTGGTGGTTTGAGTACATCTAGTTGGAAAGCAGCGGCGACCCCCACAGCCCACGCCGGCGCAGCGATGCCAGGACCAACTCGACAGACCAGTCCAGGGCTTCCGTGCCAGAGACGGTGAGGTCGGCTCCACTGCGGCACGGGATGACAAACTGGTCCGCCATGGGACGCGCGTGGGTGTCAAACTGCTCCCGGACGGACGCCTCCGTCCGGCCGCGCTCGCGCACATCGCGGTGAATGCGCCGCGCCAGGCAGACGTCATGCGGTGCATCGACGTACACCGTAAAGTCATACAGCGGCAGCAAGTCCTCGAAGTGCAGCGCCAGGATGCCTTCCACGACAATGAACGGGCGGCCTGTGATGCGATCCGTCACACCGCGCCGGCGAGAGTGCGTGCTGAAGTCGTACACGGGCCTGTCGATTGTTCGGCCCCGGCGCAGGTCCTGCAACTGCCGGACGATCAGATCGTCCTCCAGCGAATCCGGGTGGTCGAAGTTGTGCGCGTTGCGCTCGGCGGGTGTGAGATAGGAGAGATCACGGTAATAGCAATCCAGCGGAAACAGCACAGCGTCTAGTTGCGTGGCAAGCTCGCGCGCCAGCGTGGTTTTACCGGAGCCGGAACACCCACCGACGGCCAGCACGGTAGATGGCGCTCTGGAAATCGACGGATCGCTCATGTGCCCGGCGGCGGGACGCGCGCGATTGCAGGAACCAGCGCCGTCAGCAACGCAGAGAAACGGCCAGCGGCCAGACGGCCATGCTCCATCACTTCCAGATGGTTCAGCGCTTCGCCCGTGACTCCCGCGGCAGGATTGGTCACGAGCGAAAGCCCGAGCACCTCCATGCCCATGTGCCGTGCCACGATCACCTCATGCACGGTGCTCATGCCTACCAGGTCAGCACCCAGCGTGCGGAACGCGCGAATCTCGGCAGGTGTCTCGTAGCTTGGACCAAGCACGGCAATGTAGACACCGGAGGGCATGGTCCATCCCTGCGCGGTGGCGGCCGCCTGCGCCAGTTCGAGCAGCCGGGGTGAATACGCTGCCGTCATATCGAAGAACCGCAAGCCGCTGCCCGGCAGCACGCCGAAGCGCGGCTCGTTCGGCCCAACGGCGGCGTTGCTGCCAGTCAGGTTGATGTGGTCGCTAATGCCCACGATGGAACCCGCGGGGAAGTCAGGCCGGATGCCTCCAGCCGCATTCGTCACAATCAGCGTGTCCACGCCAAGCAGCCCCAGCACGCGCGTGGGAAACGTCACCTGATCCATGCTGAAACCTTCGTAGGCATGGACGCGGCCCCGCATGACCGCGACGGGCACGCCGCCGATGGTTCCAAGCACCAGACGCCCACTGTGACCCTCCACCGTTGGCTGCGGAAAATGGGGAATGTCCGCGTACGGAATGGCAATGGCGTTCTCGACCTGATCAGCACATTCGCCAAGACCGGAGCCGAGAATAAGGCCGATGCGCGGCTGTGTGACGGCAAGCCGTCCGAGCGCGTCTGCCGCAGTTCGCGCACGAAGATAGAGATCGCTCACGAGAGATCACGCAAAGCACTTGTCAAATTACGCGATCCATGGAGCAAGGTTATGACGATTAGCTTGTCATCAAGAATACTGTAGACAATGACGTACGATGCAGCGATCCAGAACCAATAGTCAGGGCCGAGTAGTTCCAACCTGTGACGGCCGCTCCGCGGCCACCTACGTAAATGGCGAAACGCCGCGTCCATTTGCTCCACAATCCACACTGACGAGCCGTGTCCGTCCTCGTAATAGCTCTGGATGTTATCAAGGTCGCGTTCAGCCCGTGGGGTTAGAAGCAGTTTCATGCGGTCTTGCGGGCGCGCTCGCGAAGCCGTTTCATGACCTGATCACCGTCCACCAGGCGTCCATGCGCGATGTCGTCCAGTCCTTGCTCTATCTGCCGTTTTGCGTAGACAAGCCACTCCGCGTATTCGTCTGACAGGTTCTGGATAGCGGCATGGACGGCCTCATCCACGGAAGTGAACTGTCCGTTTGCCACCACCTTTTCCATTGCCTGTTGCTCTTCCGCGCTCAATTGTATGGTCATGTGACCCTCCACTGGCAGCCTGCTGGTCCCCTCCAAGGATATCAAGCAGATGATCCTTCGAGGAGGGCTCACCGCAGCAGCATACTGACGATGCTGGCACTCATCAGGTTGGCCACGGTGCCGGCCAGCAGCGCGCGCATACCTAGCCGCGCCAGATCGTTGCGCCGCTCCGGGATTAGCGCACCGATGCCGCCAATCTGCATTCCGACCGATCCGATGTTGGCAAAGCCGCACAGCGCAAACGTGGCAATGGCCAGTGTGCGCGTGGAAATGACGTGCGCGTTCGCCAGCTTGCCCAGTTCCGTATAGGCGACGAACTCATTCAGCACCGCGCGCGTTCCAATCAGGTTGCCCACCGTGGGCGCATCATGCCAGGGAATGCCGATCATCCATGCGATGGGCGCGCAAAAGAACCCAAGGATCGAGTTGAGCGTGGAAGGGAAGCTGACCGCGTGCCCGGCGACGGTGTGCACGCCGATGACGTTGTGAATGCCGGTCAGGATGCCGTTCAGCAATCCCACCAGCGCCAGGAAGCTGATGAGCATGATGGCAACGTTGAAGGCGAGCTGGCCGCCGTCGATGGTGCCGCGTGCAATCGCTCCCACCAGGTTTTCCTGCGTGTGCTCGTCCTCGCCGCTGATGCGGACGGTACCCAACGTTGCTGGAGTTTCTGTCTCAGGCACCAGCATCTTCGCCACCAGAATGGTGCCCGGCGCGGTCATGATGACGGCGCTCAGCAAATCCTGCGCGCGGATGCCGAACGAAATATAAGCCGCCATGATGCCGCCCGAGACATGTGCCATGCCGCTGGTCATGATCGTCATCAACTCGGAGCGCGTGGCACCGTTCAGAAACGGCCGGATCGTCAGCGGAGCCTCCGTCTGCCCCATGAAGATGGAGGCCGCAACATTGGTGGATTCCGCGCCGGAGGTGCCCATGGTGCGCTGCATCAGCCACGCCATGCCGCGGATGACGATCTGCATGATCCGGAGGTGATAGAGCACAGCAAACAGCGCCGAGACGAAGATGATCGTCGGCAGAACGGAGAAGGCAAAGACATTCAGCGGGCTGGACGGAATGCCGAGCTGGCCGAAGACCATCGACGACCCGTCGACGGAGTGCGCCAGCAGGGCGGATACCGCGCCCGCGCCCTTCCGCAAAATCTTTTGTCCGAGACTCCAGCGGATGACCAGAAAGGCGAAGAAAACCTGCAGGCTGAGACCCCACGCGACCGTGCGCCAGCGGATCGCGCGCCGGTCCGTGGAAAGCGCATACATGAGCGCGAGCAAGACGACAATTCCGATCAGGCCGGTGAAGCGGGCCACTCGTGCCCTCCAGATGCAATCGTGTGCTTGGGGCAGTGTACCGGACAAAGCGAAGGGCAGCTCATGGCTGCCCTTTTTGAACCGTACTGCAAAGCTACGTTACACGGCCACAAAGCCGCCATCAACAAACAGCTCAACACCTGCGACATAGCTGCTATCGTCCGAGGCAAGAAAGACCACGGCCTTGGCAATTTCGTCGGAGTCGCCGATCCGGCCAAGCGGCACCGCAGCCGCCATCCCGGCCTTGAACTGCTTCTCCTGCTCCGCATCGTTGCCAACAAGCCCACTAATCGCCGGCGTGTCAATCGGGCCAGGGCTTACGACGTTCACGCGAATCTGCCTCTCCTTCAACTCGTTCGTCCATGTGCGCGCAAACGAGCGAACTGCCGCTTTTGTGGCGCTATAGACGCCTAATGCCGGTGTACCTTTCACCGACACAACGGAAGCATTTAGCACGATAGCCGCGTGATCCGGCAGCAGCGGCAGCGCCTTCTGCACGGTAAAAACCAGCCCTTTTACATTTGTATTAAACGTTGTATCGAAATGTTCTTCCGTGTAGCGGCCCAGCGGGGAGAACTCCCCGGCACCTGCGTTGGCAAAGACCACATCCAGGCGCCCCTTTTCGCGCTTGATTTGCTCAAAAAGCCGGTCGAGATCGACCAGCTTGGACACATCGCCCTGCACGCCGGTGACGTGGCTGCCGATCTCTTTCACGGCGTCATCCAGGCTGGACTGTCTGCGCCCTGTAATGTACACGTACGCGCCTTCCGCGACAAAGCGCTTTGCCGTAGCCAGGCCGATGCCGCTGTTCCCGCCGGTAACCAGCGCGATCTTTCCGTCCAACTTGCCCATGCTCTCTCCTGCTTCAGATATTTCGACGACCATGGAAATGATGTGGCGCGCCGCGGCGGCGATTCAAGAAAGGTTCATGACTGCGGTTGCTGGGCTAAACGCCGAGGCGCATCCTCCGGCGCCGCTTCCGCCCCGCACCGGGCATGGCCGCATGAACTGCTGATCTTCTCGATTACTGAATGGCTGAACCAAGGGCGCGGCGGTCTGGCAACAGGACGTACGTTGATGACAGCAAAGTAATGGATCCGGTCAGACCTGAGGCGGCCCAATGCATGGCTCCGCAAGGGTAAGCTGTGTGCAAGGTGTCCCGAAGTGAAACTCTGTTACGGAGGTTTCACCGTACACTCACGCGGCGCTCATGTCCATGCCGGAACCTGAGCCTGTCATGGTGTCTACCTGCGACACGCTGATTCTGTCCGACCTCCACCTTGGCTCGGAAGTAAGCCGGGCGGATGATGCGCGGTGCCTGCTCGAGACCGTGGATTTCCGGCAGTTGATTCTGCTTGGAGATATCTTTTCCGATCTGGATTTTCGCCGCCTCACTTCGGAACACTGGGATTTCCTCTCCTGCATCCGCCGGCTCTCCAATCCCAAGCGCCGCCGCCGGATTATCTGGGTAGAGGGCAACCACGATCATGGCCTGTCCAAAGTCATGTCGCATCTGGTTGGCGTGCCCGTGTACCAGCGTTATGTATGGGAGTACGGCGGCAAGCGGCACCTGGCCATCCACGGCCACCAGTTCGACCGCTTCGTCAACGAAAACATCCTGCTGAGCCGCTTCTTCGAGGGCTTCTATGAAACGGTGCAGTGGCTTGACGGCAAGGAGCAGAGGCTCTCGCGTTGGTTCGACCGCTTCAGCACGCGCTGGCTGCGCCTCAGCGACAAGGTTGCTGATGGAGCGCTGGAGTACGCCGCCGCGGGCTGCGCCGACCGCGTGTTCTGCGGACACACGCATCAGGCGCTCTCTCGCACGCGCGATGGTATTGAATACTTCAACTCAGGCTCGTGGCAGGATCAGCAGGCTACGTTTCTAACCGTCGATCTACAGGGAGTTCATATCCATGAATACGCGCCCCGAACTGAGCATCGTGATTCCCGCAAAGAACGAAGCAGCGCACCTGCCGGCACTGCTGACCTCTTTGAGCAATCAGGACTACCCGCATCTCGCGCGTACGGCAGTATTCGTTGCTGATGCTGCGTCAACGGATGGCACGAAGGAGGTCGCCCTCGGCTTCCGTGACCGGCTCGATGTCCAGGTGATCGATGGGGGCATCCCGTCAGTGGGCCGTAATCGCGGCGCAATGCGGTCGGACTCGGAGTTCGTGCTGTTTCTGGATGCGGATGTGGAACTTCGCGATCCCGCCACGCTGCGCCGCGCCCTGCTTCGGATGCGCAGCCAGCGCCTGCACTGCTTGACAGTAGACATTGCCTGCGCGGGCGGTACCTGGGCAGACCGCCTGCTGTACCGGGCGAACAGCGGAATGCAGCGGCTCTCCTCCTGGACGATGCCCTTTGGCACAGGCATGTTCCTGCTCTTTGACCGGGCTCGATTTCACGAGCTTGGCGGATTTGATGAGAGCGCCCTCTTCGCCGAAGATTTTCTCCTGACGAAGCAGATCTCTCCGTTGCGCTTTGCCGTACTAAATGCGGAAGTCCACACCTCCAATCGCCGCTTTCGCCGCACCGGCCATGGCCGCATGATTTTTCTCTTCTTCTGGACGATGGTGAACAGCAGCAACAAAGGGCATTTCCGGCGTGACCACGGCTATTGGAAGGACGCCGCCTCTGCCGTGAAGTAGCCGTGGTTACGGCTTCACTCAGTACAATCGGAGGCATGTCCAACCAGATCAACTGCGAGCCGCTGAAGGCGCTCATCCGCACCGTTCCTGACTTCCCCAAGCCCGGCATCCTCTTTTACGACATCACGACACTGCTGAAGGACAAGGCTGGATTCGCGCAGATGATCGACGCGTTCGCGGCATATTACATCGGCAAGCAGGTCGACCTGGTTCTGGGGATTGAGGCGCGTGGCTTCATTTTTGGACCGGCCATGGCGTACCGGTTGAACGCCGGCTTTGTGCCGGTGCGTAAGCCGCGCAAGCTGCCCGCGCCCACGGCCAAGGTCACCTATGACCTGGAGTACGGTTCGGACTCACTGGAAATTCACCTGGATGCAATCCAGCCCGGTCAGCGCGTCGTGATCGTGGACGATCTGCTGGCCACCGGCGGCACCATGCAGGCAACGGTCCAACTTGTGCGGCAACTTGGAGGCGAAATCGCGGGCGTGGCGTTCGCTGTGGAGCTGGACTTTCTGAAGGGCCGCGCCAAGTTTCCGGATGTGGACGTGTATAGCTTGCTGCACTACGACGAGTAAGCGGACGCTCTTAGCAGCGTTCGTTGATCTGCAGCCGGTCGTCTGATTTAAGGTACCCCTTGCGCCGGAACCAATCTTCCATGCGTTCGCGCAGCAGGTCAAGCGGAATTCGCAGGCCGGCTTCCATCAAGCCATCACCAACCGGCAGCGTGTCGTCGAAGATGGCGTCGTTGGTGAAGTTGCGCATGGCGAAGCTGTCGATCCATTTGACCGGGCAGGGTGCGACTGTGCCGTCGTGGCGGACGTATTCGACGGAGAGACGGCGAATGAACATGCTTACGCGAATACGACGAAGCATGCGCCAGGCAGTTTAACACTGCTGTGCTGCGCCCCCAACAGGCCGGTTTTCGGATCACGCGGAAAGACCGAGACATCACCACTGCGTACGTTGGCGGCGAGGAACCAGCGCCCGGTTCCGTCCA
>CAXUBG010000109.1:0-3071 GCA_964249285.1 uncultured Terriglobus sp.
ACTCCGGAACCGTAAGACGTTTGAGGTTAGCCTCTGAACCGTCAATCATCCATGGCGTGTAACAACGCGTATCACTGCTTAGTCACCGACGCGCGCGGATGCGTCCTGTCATACACCTGCTGCACCTGTCCGACGCTCAATTGCGTGTACCGTTGCGTCGTCGACAACCGCTCATGCCCCAGCAGTTCCTGAATCGCTCGCAAATCGGCACCATCCTCCAGCATGTGCGTGCCAAAGGCGTGCCGCAACGTGTGCGGATGCACATCGGCCGGCAACCCGCGTGTCACTGCAATTCCCTTCACAATCCGGGCTACCGATCGCGTTGTGAGCCGGGCAGAACCGCGCGCAATGACATTGATCAGCAGCGCTCCCCGGACCACCAGGCCGCCCTTCCCCGCCCGGCGCAGCCTGCTCTCGCGGTCCGGCAGGTACAACCGCATCGCACCGGCCGCGGCATCGCCCAGCGGAACGTAGCGCTCTTTGCGCCCTTTGCCGCGCACCAGGATCAGACTGTTCGCCCACTGCACATCTTCCAGATCGATCCCCACCAGTTCCGAATTGCGGATGCCGCAACCATACAGCAACTCCCAGATCACGCGGTCGCGCTGCGGCCAGCCAGTGTAGGTCTGCCTATCGCGCCCTTTCGATTTCGAACGCCGCCTTGCAGGAGTACTTTCCTGACATTCCATCGCATCCAGTACCCGGTTTACCTCTTCTGCCGAAGGCACGCGAGGCAGATGCTTCGGCAGCTTCGGCGTCGAAACCAGCGCAGCTGGATTCTGCTCCACATGGCCCTCCTTCGCCAGCCAGCGAAACCACGAGCGGACCGCGGCAAGCGCGCGCGCGGCGGACACCCGGGTAAGGCCTCGTTCATACAGCAGGCCCAAGTACGACCGGACCTGCACATGCTCGATCCGCCGCACATCCGCACCTTCACCCAGGACATTCTGCAGATATGCCGCAAAGGCATGCAGCTCCCGCGCATACGCCCGAAGCGTATGCTCTGACGCGCCACGCTCACTCCCAAGCACAGCAAGAAACCGCTCCGCAAGGTCAGAGATCTGGTTCTTCATGCCGCAGAACCTGCAGGCACACGTTGACGGCCACGGGGGTGATGCATTCGGTGCACGTCCTTCAATCGCTGCAGCGCCACATGCGTATAAATCTGCGTTGTGGCAATATCCGCGTGACCCAGAATGGTTTGCACACTTCGGAGGTCCGCCCCATGCTCCACCATATGCGTGGCGCAACTGTGCCGCAGCATATGTGGACCCGCCCCCGCGTTCGTTCCCCTCACAATGGCCCACACCACCTGCGTTGTCAACGGCCGGCCCCGGACCGAAAGAAAAAGCGCACGTTGCAACCCACGCCGCACCAGCAATGGCCGGCCCCGCGACAGGTACACCTCCAGGACCGCGCACGCCGCATCGCCCAGCGGAATGATGCGTTCCTTATCGCCTTTGCCACGAACCTGCGCGCGCTGCTGCTCCAGATGCAAATCCTCCACGCGCAATGCCACCATCTCGCCCGCGCGTAAGCCACCCGCGTACAAGAGCTCAAGCAACGCGTGATCTCGCAAAGCCAGGCCATCCGCCTCTGGATGCCGAGCCGCCGTCGCGCTCGCCTCGAGCATACCGCTCACGTCAGCCTCTGCCAGTGCCTTCGGCAATACCTTCCACGTCGAGGGGGACTCAATGTTTATCGTTGGATCATGCAGGATGCGTTCGTCCATCAGCATCCACCTGTAGAACCCGCGCAGACAGCTCAGCTTTCGTGCAACGGTGCGGTCCGTGCAGTCATGCAGCCGCAGGTGCTTCATCCAGCGGCTCACATCTTCCTGCTTCGCTGTATGGAGCAGGCCATTCGTCTGCTCCAGATGTTCGCAAAACTGCAGCAGATCGCGCTCGTACGCCTCGCAGCTCAGCGGTCGCAACCCATGCTCCACCCGCAGACACATCAGGTACTCGCGCACCACAGTTGCGTTGCCAGCGGATTCACTCTGAGGCTCAAGCACGGCTTCTTCATTATGTGCCGCGGACGGGGGATCAAGCCCGGCGGAACCCAGGTAGTCATGTCTGGTCGAGTGACAGCTTCCGGCATCCAAGGCTGCATGGCCGCGGGGCAAAAGCCGTTCAGAGTCGCCGTTCTGTCTGACACACACGGCCTGCTGCGACCGGAGGTCATCGCTGCCTGTCGAGGCGTTCAGCACATTTTGCACGCAGGCGATGTCGGCGATCCGGCGATCCTCGATACCTTGGCGGCAATCGCTCCACTCACCGCTATTCGCGGGAACATCGACACCGCAGGGACGTGCGCGGCTCTGCCCGCTACTGAGATGGTCAACCTATCCGGACTGGCCGTGTACCTGGTCCACTCGCGGTCAGGTCTCGACATCAATCCGTGCGCGGCCGGCGTGCGTGTAGTCGTCAGCGGTCATTCTCACAAAGCTTCGGAGGAGTGGCGCATTGGTGTGCTTTACCTCAATCCAGGCAGCGTGGGTCCACGCCGCTTTCGCTTGCCTGTGGCAATGTCGTTTCTGCGCATTCAAGGGGAGGCAATCACCGTGGAGAACGTGCGGTTTGATGTGTAGCTCGCCGGAGACTACCTGCCGAGCGTAATGGATCTCAGAATGCCGGCCAGGCGGGAGTTAACATCGCCCAGCTGCTTCGGCGTCAGATCCATCGCGCCGCTCGTCTGCGAACAGAAGGTGTTCACCACCAGGTCGAACCGGAGGCAAGTTCTTCCGCGCATTGTGGTAAACACGTCGTCCCGCGCCTCGGTGCAGATAACGCCATGCTCATCATGTCCATGCTTGAAAGTCATGTGCGCAACCATGAGGTCAGGCTGTGCTCGTACGGTGCCCCTGCTGACCTGCGCGGCACAGTGTGCAGCAGTTGAACGCGATAGCACGGAGTAGTACATCGCCGCACCCGCAAACGTAGAATACGGGTACGGGTTGTAGTTCAACGATGCAACACCCCGTAGCTTCGATTGCGGGCTGGCACTCGGCACATCCACCCGGAAGGTGGAGAGCACACCGTCTTTTCGCTGAACGTTCCAGCCCGGTGGCA
>CAXUBG010000109.1:3118-10376 GCA_964249285.1 uncultured Terriglobus sp.
CCTGCTTTCGCTGTCTTGAACGTTCGGGGTGAAAGGCTGCGGGTGATCCGGCTCATCGGGGTCCACCGGGTTTCTCGCGCCCGTCTTCGGTATGCCCTGCGCGAGACAAGCAGCCGGGCTAGCCAGCAATAGTGCGCAGCAGAACACTCGCTTACAGTACGTCAGGCTTCCCGAAGGTCTCACCCATTCAGTTTAGCGATCCGGGACAGTATCATGAGCGCCGCAACCGAGGGTTCGCCAGCGTGTACGCCAAATCGGTCAGGAGATTGGCCGCAAGGTACGTCAGTCCGATGGTCAACGTGCAGCCCTGCACTAGCGCATAGTCCCGGTTCGAGATCGCCGACAGTGTCAGCCGTCCCACGCCCGGCCAGGAAAAAATTGTCTCCGTCACAATGGCACCTGCCAGCAGTGCACCGAACTGCAACCCTACCACCGTAAGCACTGGCAGCAGTGCGTTGCGGAGCGCATGCCGGTACACGACCGCCGTTTCAGACACGCCCTTCGCACGCGCCGTGCGGATGTACTCCTGCGACAACTCTTCCAACATGGAGCTTCGTACCATTCGCGTGAGAATGGCTGCAAGTGATATCCCAAGTGTCACGGCAGGCAGAATGAGGTGCAGCACCGTACTTCCGCTCCAAATGGAACCCTTACCAGCACCCGACACCGGCAACCAGCCCAGGCTGATCGAGAACACAAGGATCAGTACCGGACCCAGCGCAAAGTTGGGCAGCGAAAGGCCTGCCAGAGACAGCACGCCTAGTAGCCGGTCGACCCACCCTCCCCGGTGCAGCGCGGAGTTCAGCCCCGCCGGAATCGCAAGGGTAACCGCTAGAGCTAGCGCGGCAAGCGAGAGCAGCAGCGTGTACGGGTAACGCTGCACGATCAGGTGCAGCACGGAATCACGCAGCCGCAACGACCTGCCTAGATCGCCATGGAACAATCCGCTCCAGTACCGCACATACTGCGTCAGTAGCGGCGCATCCAGACCATAACTATGGCGCAGCGCGGACAGATCGGTTGCACTCGCACCCTCCCCCATCATCTGAGCCACCGGATCGCCCGGCACAAGATGGATCAGGAGAAACACAACCGAGACTACAATCCACAACACCGGCAGAATCAGCAGCAAACGGCGGACAATAGCAATCAGCGGCTTCATACCATAACCCCGGTATTCGCAGCCGCTACATCGCTTGTTTGCCCGGCCCAATTCCGCACACGAACCCGGCTGATGCGCCGCCCAGCTAGTTCCAGAACGGTGAAACAGCGCCCGCCATGCCGCACCTCTTCACCGGGCACGGGCAGGTGCCCAAGCTGCGTCAGCAAAAAGCCTGCCAGCGTTTCTACGCCCGGCTCGCGCGGAAACTGCCACTGCAACTGGGTGGTCAGGTCCCGCAGCGTCACGGTGCCATCCAGTTCCAGCGATTGCCGGTTGCGGTACGCTGACAAGGAGCGCACGGAGGCGTCGAACTCGTCCTCCATCTCTCCCACCAGCTGTTCCAGAGCGTCTTCCGCCGTGACCAGGCCAACCGTCGATCCAAACTCGTCCACTACGATCGCGATCTGGCGGCGGCGTTCCTGGAACTCTTGCAGCACCTCGATCGCCAGCTTGGTCTCCGGTACTAGGAGCACATCACGCGCGATGTTACGCAACGACACACTGGGTTCGCGTAACGCCGCCGGCAGTCGCTCATCCCGGCGAAAATGCATCAGGCGCGACACATCCTTCGAATACACCACGCCAATGATCTCTTCCGATCCACGCGCGGGATCGTAGACGGGCACGCGCGAGTGCTGCTCTTCGATAATGCGCGCGGACGCAAGCTCGACCGGCATATCCGCGGGCAGCGCGAAAATCTGCCCGCGCGGTGTCATAATCTCGCGCACCGTCACGTAGTTCATGTCAATCGCGTGATGAATGACGCGCTCTTGAAAAGCTGGCAGCAGACCATCACGCCGGGTCGCCGAAGCAATCAGCTTTAGCTCTTCCGGAGAATGCGATTCCGCTTCGGCACCCTGTGAAGGTAAGCGAAACATTCGTAGCACGACGCCGGAGGACTTCCGGAGTAGCCGCACCGCAGGTCGCGTGATCCGGATAAATACGTCAACCGGACCGGCAACGGCCAATGCAATCCGCTCGCTGCGTTGCAATGCCAGAGACTTCGGCACCTGCTCGCCCAGTAGCACCTCAAAATATGTAATCAGAAGAAAGGCGAGAACAATGGCGCTGCCGTGCGCCAAATGTCTGGAGTGGTCGGAAACGTTTGGTAGCCCGGCTGCGGCGCCAACTCTCCAAAAAAGCCGAAGGAGGACTTGCGCGACGGCACTTTCGCCGATCCAGCCCAGCGCCATCGAGCACAAGGTAACGCCAAGCTGGTTAGCAGCGAGGAAATCACCAATCTCCCGCTTCAGCTGCAGCGCGGTAGCGGCTCCGTGACGGCCCTGCCTCAGCAAATCCTCAAGGCGTGTCTCGCGCACGGAAACAACCGCGAACTCCGCAGCAACAAAAAATGCCGTGGCTAGTATGAGAACTGCCACGGCCATCAGCCGGAAAAAGGCCGATTCAATCATGACTTCATTTTAGGCGACAACCTGCGGCCCCCCAAAAGGGGCCGCACTCTACATTCAAGCGGTCTGAACTGTCAGCACCTTGGTAATCGTTTTCTCGATCGTGTCCTTCGGCACATAGCCGACGATCGTGTCTGCAACCTTGCCATCTTTAAACAGCAGAAGCGCTGGGATACCGCGAATGCCATACCGCCCAGGGGTGGCATTGTTGCGATCGACATCCATCTTCATGACCTTGATCTGGCCGCTATACTGCGTCGCCACCTGATCCACAACGGGCGCAAGTGCCCGGCAAGGACCGCACCAGGCTGCCCAGAAATCCACAAGAACCGGCTGGTCGCTCTTCAGCACCTGCTGCTCGAAATCCGCATCGTTCACTTCGCTGACAAACTGTCCTGCCATGGCTTTTAATCCTCCACCCATCGCCGCAAAGGCCATGGGACGCTTTATGGATAGATGCAGCCTTCTCTAAAGAGTTTCACAAGGCTCTGACGCGCTACACGACAGGAGCCCATCCTGAACTGAGATGATATTTGCATGGCGGACACCATCGCTCCAGACTCGAGCCTCTCAACGGAACAGTTCCTGCGCGCCGTCCATCATCTTCGGCCCGCCACCGCGGTCTTCGACTTCGACGGCACCCTCTGGCCGGGCGATGCTGGCTCCGGCTTCATGCACTGGAGCATCGAAACAGGATTGCTGTCCCAAACTGCGGCGGCACAGATCCTCGACCGCCACGCGAGTTACCATCGCGGCGAGGTGGACGAGATCAGCATCTGCGGCGAGATGGTGCAGGTCTACCGCGACCTGCCCGAGTGGACACTGCGAGAGAGCGCCCGCCGCTACTTCGAGCACCACGTTCAACCGCGCTTCTTTCCGGAAATGATTGCACTGATCAACGATCTGCAAGCGGCGGGTACGGAAGTCTGGGCCGTTTCCTCCACAGCTAGTTGGGTCATCCAAGAGGGCGTGCGCGGCCTGAGCATTCCACCGCATCGCGTACTCGCAACGTGCGTTTCCGTCATCGATGGCATCACGACAGACACCCTGATCGATGTACCCAGCGACGAAGGGAAGGCAATTGCATTGCGCCGCGCGGGGCTGACCACGCCCGACGCTGTCTTTGGCAACAGCGTGCATGACCTTGCCATGCTTGAAATGGCGAAGGCTCCCTTCCCGGTAAATCCCACTCCCGCGCTCGCCGCTCAATCATTCCAACGAGGCTGGCCGGTGTACCATCCGGATGCATATTAGATTTATGCTGCTTCGTGCGCCCGGCGAGAACTCAGCGTCTAAGCTTCTGTGACTGTGACCAGGCACGGTATTCGCAAGCTGGATGGAACCGGGAGGCAGTCCGCCGCTTCACGTCCAAAGATGCTGCGCATGGTTGTGGCGGCACTGATTATGCGCGTCGCTCCCTCAGGTGAAGAACAGGTTCTCATTTGCCAACGCAAACCCGACCAGCCCATGGCGCTTAAATGGGAGTTTCCCGGCGGCAAAATCGAAGCCGGCGAGGGGCCGGAAGAGGCGCTGCGGCGCGAGCTGAACGAGGAGCTAGGCATCCACGCGGAAATCGGCTCTGCTGTCGCCCGCATCCGTCACAACTACCGGAACGGCGGAGCCGTGGACCTCCAATTTTTCGCCGTCCGGCACTTCTCAGGCGAGCTGGACAATCGCATCTTCCAGCAGATGCTATGGTCCAGCTTCGGTGATCTGCCGCACTATGATTTCCTGTCCGCCGATCTCGGACTGATCCGCGACCTTGCCGACGGTACGCTTTCCATTCCACGGCCCACCTGAACGCGGCATCTGCTATAACCTCCGCATGCGCAGGTTGCTTTCCTTTTTGGTCTTCGTCCTCATTGCAGCCACTCCTCTCGGTGCGAGCACCACTCCGGCGGAAGCCTACGCCAACGCCGCCGCCCAGCACGAACTCGACACCTCACCAGCAAACGGCAACCTTCCCTCGTACGCGCTAAAGCCGGCCGACCTTGCCAAGGGGCAGCACCTCCAGGCGGTGGGAAACATTCTCCATTTCGGAGGACAGATGTGGGGCCTCCTTCTCCTCGTGTTGCTGTTGGGAGCCGGAGCCATCCGCCTTTTCCAAGATGCGGTGGTGCAGCGCTTCCGTAATCGCTGGCTGCAGGGGTTCGGCTTTGTGTTCCTGTTCTTTCTCGCCACCACACTGCTTAGCTTGCCTGTGGACATCTACGGCCAGTCGCTCCGGCGGCAATACGGCCTGTCGGTGCAAAGCTGGTTGAGTTGGCTCGGCGATCAAGGCAAAGGATTCCTCCTGTCCTGGCTCATCGGCGGACTCATCGTCATGCTGCTGTTCGCCGTTGTCCGCCGATTCCCCCGGCGCTGGTGGCTCATCTTCTGGGGTGCGATGATTCCCATCACCATCGCCGGGATCTTCATCGAGCCGTATGTCATCGAGCCCCTTTTCAACAAGTTCGCGCCGCTGGCCCAGTCGAACCCGGACCTCGTTCAGCGGCTCGAGTTCGTTGCGCAACGCGGTCACATGAACATCCCGCCGGAACGCATGTTCCTGATGAAGGCCTCGGAAAAGGTGACCACGCTGAATGCCTACGTCAGCGGCTTCGGTGCCTCTAAGCGAGTCGTCGTGTGGGACACCTCCATCGCCAAAGGGACGCCCGACGAAATCCTCTTTATCTTCGGCCACGAATCAGGGCACTACGTGCTCGGCCACATCGTCAAGGGCACTGTCATCTCGCTGCTCATCCTGCTTGTCATGCTGTATCTTGGCTACTTGTTCGTGCGGTGGTGCCTGCGCCGCTACGGCACCGCCTGGGGCATTCCATCACAAAACGACTGGGGCGCGCTCGCCGTCTTGTTCCTCGCCTTCTCCCTCTTCTCGATTGTGCTGGAGCCAATCAACTCATCGCTCACACGCCTCCAGGAGCACGCTGCCGATGTCTACGGCCAGGAGGCAGTCCCCGGCATCGTCGCCAACCCGCAAGTCGCAGCTCGCGGTGCCTTTCAGGTACTTGGCGAAACCAGCTACGACGTCCCTAATCCATCACAGTTCATCGAGTTCTGGACCTACTCTCACCCATCCATCGGCCGCCGCGCCGCCTTCGCCGCGCATTACGACCCATGGGCACCCGGCCAGCAGCCAAAATACTTCAAGCCATGAGGACGCGGGCACACCTATCCACGCACTGACTGCCACACCAGGACCAGCGACAATCCGGTTACGATTACGCCAGTCGCCCAGGCGATGACGTTGAACCACTGCCGGTTCACATGCTCACCCATCAATTCCTTGCTGTTCACCAGCCGCAGCATGTAATACATCACCACCGGCAGCAGCAGCCCATTCAACACCTGTGACAAAATCGCCATCCGGATAAGCGGAAAGTTAGGAATCATAACTACCGCCGCACCCGCGGCGATCAAGACCGTATAGAGCCAATAAAAGACCGGAGCCTGTTTCCACGTGCGGTCCAGCCCGCTCTCAAAGCCCAACCCCTCACAGACGGTGTACGCAGTGGAAAGCGGCAGAATGGAAGCCGCAAACAACGACGCATTGAACAGCCCCGCCGCAAACAGGATAAAGGCGTAGTCGCCAGCAACGGGCCGCATCGCCTCTGCGGCATCGGAGGGCATGTTAATCTGCCCTGCACCGTGCGCCCACAGTGTCGCCGCGCATACCACCACGATGAACCATGCCACCACATCCGTGAAGATGGACCCAATGATCACATCCAGCCGTGTCGCCTTGTACTGCCGCACCGTAACGCCCTTTTCCACCACCGACGACTGAAGATAGAACTGCATCCACGGTGTAATCGTGGTTCCAATCACGCCCACCGTCATATACACGTAATTCGAATCACGCCATGCGGAACGCGGCGGCAGCTTCACTGTCTCCGACAACGCAAGATGCCAGTCAGGCCGCCCCAGCACACCCGCCACGATGTACGCCAGGTAGATCACTGAAGCGAAGAGAAAGATCTTCTCCACGCTTTTGTAATCTCCCTTCACCACCATCGCCCACACCAGCGCGTCGCATACTGGGACAGCAAAGTACTTGCTTACATGAAACAGCTGCATGGATCCGGCAATGCCCGTGAACTCCGCGACCACATTGCCGAAGTTCACCACCACAAGCAGCAGCATGATGATGAAGGTCAGCCGCAAACCAAACTCTTCCCGGATCAAGTCACTAAGCCCCTTGCCGGTCACCGCGCCCATCCGCGCGCACATCTCCTGCACCACCACCAGTGCCAGCGTGATCGGGATCATCGTCCACAGCAGCGAATAGCCATACTGCGCGCCCGCCTGCGAATACGTCAGGATGCCGCCTGCATCGTTGTCCACATTCGCGGTGATGAAGCCAGGCCCGAGCGCCGCCAGGAAGAACATGATGCGCAGACGCCAACGCTTCAATGGCGTCATACACTGCCCTCCAGCGCAGGAATCCTGCTGAGCTCCCGCTGCACCAACCGGTAGAACGCCTCTGCTTGCACATCCGTACCGCCCTCTGAGGCAAGCTCTGCATTGGCCCGGATATGCTGCTCGCTCTTCGACGAAAACAGCACGATGCCCGCCAGATTCGCCCACAGCGCTGCCCGCATCATCAATGCGCTTAACGCCCCCGGCTCGCGCGGATCCATGCGCAGAGCATCAGACCATTCCGCCGCTGAGTCCGGCGTGCTGCCGA
>CAXUBG010000110.1:0-2386 GCA_964249285.1 uncultured Terriglobus sp.
ACAGGTGTTTGAAGAAGTAGTCCGAGCTGCCGCCGGTGTACAAAAAGAGGCTTTCGTGAACGCGTCCGAAATGTTTTGACCCTTGCTTTGCGTCGTTATGAGCGGATTGCCGCTTCCAGATGATCTCGTTTACGAAATTGTTCTCTCCAAAGATCTGATCCAGCATCACTTTCACATAGTGCGAGGCGTGCCAGTCACAGTGGTAGTAAAACGATCCCGTCTTCTTCAGGACACGCGCGATCTCCACGCACCGCGGCCGCATGTAGTCCACGTACGCCCGTGTGGATTCGTGCCGGTCCTCGAAGGCACGTTTTTCCTTTGTCTCGCCCCAGAACACCTCGTAGTTCCGGTTTGAGTTGAAGGGAGGATCGATGTAGCAGAGATCAATGCAGGCATCCGGCAGGCCCTTCAGCTGTTCCAGGCAGTCGCCGCAGTAAATAATGCGTGTGTCGATCAGAGCAGACGGGCGTGGCGGCATCACTCTGGATAATACCGTGGGCGAGTGCTCTCGCTTCCGCCTGCCTGCAGGTCCTGGACCCACGGACGGTCCCAACGGCTAGTCGAAGGTGAAGCCATCCCATAGCCGCAGTTCAGCCTCAAACGGCTTCTCTTCCACGCGGCTTGTGCTGTTCAGCAGCATGGTGGGCCGGGTTTTCGCATTCCACTGTGGCCACGCGGGCAAGCCGTCCGCTGTCGGCGCACGTCCGTTGATGAAAGCAGCCCACGCATCGTGCATCTGCACAGCCAGGTGTTGCAAGGCAGCCGGTTCAGACTTCGCCAGGCGCTTCCAAACGAAGCCGAGGTCGAACGAGTGATACGCCTCCCCTGCAAACCGCCCGCTGACGGCTTCTTCGTCCAGCCGGTAGCTCCATGCTGTGCCTCCTCCGCTCACATGCGCGGCGGCCACTCGCATGGAGGGCACCCAGTATTCCTCTGCGGTCAGCGCGCGGATATTCAGCTGCGCAGGCGTCATCTCTGGATAGAGCTGCTTATATTTTGCGAGAACCGGCTCAACCTTTGCCAAGGATGTGTTGCCCAGATTGCGCTGCGTGAGCGGTGCCGCCGGATGATCCCCCAGGAAAAGAGCGCTTTCGTCGCGATTCGTTCCAATAAGCAGACGCTTGCCGCGCGTGCTGCCGCCAGTGATCACTGGAATCGCGCGATCCGGGAGCAGCGCGCCTCCACTTTCCGCGCGCAACGGAAAGTTGCCGTCCCACACGTCGATCAGCGCCTGCTGCGCACTCAGTAAAACGTTACCGGCCGCCTCACGCGGATTCGCCTGCTGTCCCGCCAGCCTCTTGAGCGGCGCTGCAAACGTCTGCGTGACCTCGGCGGAGTTCGCTCCGCTGCGGATGCGCTCCGCCCCTCCGCTCTCGGAAATCATCTGCTGAAACAGCGGCCTGGCCTCTTCGATACCCATCAGGGTGCCGGTCAATTTCGCGCCCGCGGACTCGCCCCCGATCGTCACGCGCGATGCGTCCCCGCCGAAACTGCTGATGTTTGTCTGTACCCAGTGCAATGCGGTGATCAGGTCGCGAAGGGCGTTGTTCGCGCTATCAGCGTATTCCGGGCCCAGCATCGGCGACCAGTCTAGAAAGCCAAACACCCCCAGCCGGTACGCCACCGTGACTACGATGATGCCCTGCTGCGCGAAGCTGGTGCCGTCGAAAATCGCATCCGACGGGCTGCCGCCGGTATAGCCGCCACCGTGAATCCAGACAAACACCGGGTACGGTCCGCTGCCGGCCGGCGCGAAGACGTTCAGGTATAAGCAATCCTCGCTTATATCGCTGCGGTTCGGCTGCAAGGCAGCGGCTTTGAACTGTGTCGCATCCCGCACACCATTCCAGGGGCGCACCGGAACTGCCCGATGGAAGCGCAGCGGGCCAACCGGCGGCTCAGCGAATGGCACGCCGCGGAAGACGCGAATGCCAGCAGCCGGTGTGAAGCCTCGCACTCTGCCGAGCGGCATCTCGATCTCTGACGACGGTCCGTCTTGCGCATCAACGCCGAAGGCGAGCGCAGCCGGAATCAGGGTTGCAGATTGCAGTAAGCGGCGCCGGGTCCAGAGATGCTTCATGAACTCACAGTACAACGCCATGTGGCAACTGACCGGCCCGTCTCCTGCATTTCTCGTGTGCATATCCAGAGGTCCAGGCAGCGGTCGTGGGGAAGTACAGCGCGGCGCGCGGCGTGGTCTACTCTCCTGCTCATCACCCATTGCGATTGCGGCTTTCTCCGGAGCGTCCGGATCTCGCCAGGAAACTAGGCGCACCAGCCGCGCCTTTCTGCCCTCGGGAATGAGTTCCCGTTACTCTGCCCGGTCCTCAACGGGTCAATGCAATGCTGCCATCACCGGAGTGCAAACGCAGAGAGGGCCCGCCGC
>CAXUBG010000110.1:2396-10277 GCA_964249285.1 uncultured Terriglobus sp.
CACGTGCGATCGCTGCGTGGCGGAGTCCCCCAGCGGGAGATCGCATCGTATGCTGCCGCCGCCGGTGCTGACATCGACTTCAGCGTGCAGATCACCGGGTACTCGCATCGCGATCGAGCCGTCACCGGTGCTGACACGGGAACTGCTCTGGAGTGTTGAGCCAGGCTGCAAGGTAACGTTGACGCTGCCATCCCCGGTGCGCGCCTCGATCTGGGCGAAGCGCCCTTCCAGCGTCATGGAGCCATCTCCCGTATCGGCGGTGAGCGTACCTTCGGCACGGTGCACCTGCACGCTGCCGTCCCCGGTGTGCACGCGAAGTGCGCCGGAACTTTCGTCCACCTGAATAGATCCATCCCCGGTCTTTACATCGAGTGATCCGTGCAGCCCGGCCACTGCAACGCTGCCGTCACCAGAACGCACGTTCAGGTCTGTTTCTGATGGCGTCTCCAGACTTACGTCCGGGGAGTGACCATGCCAACCACTCCCGAACCAGGTATGCTCCGCCGGACGCTTCATCGCGAAACGGATACCGTTGCCGCCTTGCATCTCGGAAATACGCCAGCGCGAAGGATCGTTGCCGCGCCAATCGACGTGAATGCGAACGGCACGGCAGCTTCCACAGGAATGGACCGCCACGGATGCGTCATCCACTTCCACTTGCACCGACGGCTTGGCGGAGAGGCGATAGGTCTTGTCCCAGTTCACTTGCGCGAACGAAACGACGGGAAGAGCAGTAAGTGCAAGAGCGGCGGCAGCGAAGCGCATCGTCATTCCTCGTTTGCTAATACGGGCGGCGGAAGCCTTTTGTTCATATTTTTTCATCCGGATGCTCCTGCAACGTTTGCGTGGCGATGAAGCTCTGCGGTGTGCCGTGCTCTGGATCCACGAAGTGCACATCGTCCGGCGGCCGCCGTGGCGTGTCAAGGGCCAGCACCACGAATGGGTGCTCCAGAATCTCCGGCATGCCGTGCACCGTGCCTTTGCTGAAGTGCACCAGTTCCCCGGGGCGGAGTTCGCGCGGTGCCTCTCCTTCAATCACGAACACACCCCGTCCGCTCAGCACATACAGGTACTCATCGCATGACGTATGGAAGTGCATGGGCACGGGCCGGTACGTGCGGAAGATACGGCAACTCGCCGCATCGTCGTCGGTCAAACGGATATCACGCAGCATGGTCTCCGCTGTCTCAGGCAGGGTCGCCGCCAGCGCGGCAATGTCGAAATAGTGGCTGTCATCCATCTTCGTTGTTCAGAGTACCGTGCCGGCGGCCAGCGGCTCGCTCGCAGTTACATGCGATGTAGTACTATTCGTTGTATATGCAACGAACTTGCTTCGAGAGGCAAACATCATGCGACTCGCTTCCGCGTTTTTCACCCTGGCGCTCCTGCTGCCCGCCGGTACTATGACCGCGCAGCAGCCCCAATTGCAGGATGTTCCCACCACGCGCGTGCTCGCCATCGGAAAGTTGAGCGGACCGCGCGATGCCGCCTGGCGCGACACGATGCCGAAGGAAGTTCGCGACACCGTCGGCCTTTACCTGGAAGGCAAAATCGACCAGTGGTACGTCCGCAAGGATGGCCAGGGCGTCGTGTTCCTGATGAACGTGTCCACCGTGGAAGAGGCGCATGCATTGCTGGAAAAGCTGCCGCTCGGGCAGGCGCACATTATGAGCTTCGACCTGATTCCGCTCGGTCCCCTCACCCCGCTCCGGTTCCTGCTAGGAGCGCAGTCTGGCACGACATCTCCCGGGACCAAGCCGTAAGCTGCTTCCATGACGCTGCATGACTGCCTCTGTTCGTCCGCGCGACGGGCCGCGCGCGTTCTGACTGCACGGTATGAGGCTGCCCTGCGGCCGCACAGCCTCACCGTGCCACAGTTTGAGCTGCTGGCCTTGCTCCATGGCCAGCCCTGCAACGGACGATCGATCGCACACGCGATCGGCATCGACGCAGCAACTGCCTCACGCAATCTGCAATCCATGCTGCAACGCAAACTCGTCTGCGCTACAAAGGATTTGGAGGATGCACGGCAGCGGCTCTATTCGCTGACTCCGTTGGGCCGGATCGTTTTCAGCAACGCACTGCCTAACTGGCACGCCGTGCAACAGAGAACCGCAGAGCTTCTGCCGCGCGACACGCTTGCCGCGCTTCACGCGCTGGCTGACATACCAGGCTGATCGGGCATTACAGGGTTCGACTATCAAACTTTTCAGGGAACGCACACTCGGCGGCATCCTCTTCCAATGCAACAAAGTAGTTCTTCACGCCGGCCGCCTTGACCGCCGCGAACACCTGAAGTGCACCACTTCCCAGCCCGGAATTTTCGCGGTGCTTCACCTGCGATCACAAACACCACGCCCGCTCAGCACAGACACGTACTCATCGCACGACGCATGAAAAGTGCGTGGGCCGCGGGCCGGTATGTCTGGACGATACGGCAGCTTGCGGACGCCCTCGTCCGTCAGGCGAATGTCCACGCAGCATCGTTTCGGACGTGTCCGGCAGCGTGATTGCTAGCGCGGCAATGTCAAAGAAGCCATCGTTACGCATCGCAGCCGAAAGTTCAAGCATGCTCCAGAAGTTCTGTGCGGTATGTTCCAGCGAGCGCTTGAGACTGTTCGCGAAGAGCGTTTTGCTCGGCAGCGTTCATCACGGGTGGCTGCGACGTGCGTGTGGAGACGGGCACACCGATTGCCCTGAACAGGTCCTCGTTGCCAGCAGGCGAACAGATACACAGCATGCGAACCGGTGCATCGGAAGCGTTGTGAAAATGATGTGGCGCGTTTGCAGGAACGTTCACTGTATCTCCGGCTCGGACAATCGACACTTCCCCACGGAAGGTCGCCTTCAGTTGCCCTTCGAGCAAGACAAACGTTTCTTCAAAGTCATGCCGGTGCGGTGGTGGCCCGCCGCCCGGGGGAACATACATGTCGATTAGACAGAAGCGCCCGTTCGTGTCCTTACCTGAAAGGAGGATCGTGTAGGTGTCGCCGACGACACCAAGATGCGGTAATGAATCGTCATCCGCATGCACGAGGGTTAAGGCACGTGAGAGATCGTCAGGATCAAGGACAGAGCCGACGGGAAGGGGAACGAGTGCCATGCAGTCTCCGGAAAATTGTCGTGTTGAAATGTTTGGTTCTCAGACGTTCAATCTCTTCAAATACGGCACGCTTGGCGGCATCAGCGCTGGATCTTCTTCCAGTTCGACGAAGTAGTTCTTCACGCCGCCCACTTTAGCCGCCGCAAAGACCGACTTCCAATCGACCACGCCTTGTCCAACGGGCACCTGCCGGAAGCCGGATTTCGTGGATGCTTCCTTGACCCAGTCCTGGCAATGCATGGAGAGAAAGCGCCCGGCGTACTTGTGAAAATACTCCACCGGATCATAGCCCTCCTGCATGGTTGAAACCTGAAACTGCAGTTTGGTGGTAGCCGGGTTCAGTTCGGCGATCATCATGTCGTACACCGGCTTGCCGTCAATACGGGCGGAGACAAACCCCTCGTTGTGCAGCAATGCTGTAATCCCCGCTGCATGTGCCTTTCCCGCGAAGGCGTTGAATGGTTCGACATACCGTTTTACATCGTCCACCGTCTCGGTACCCTTGTAATTGAACGGGCCAAGCGCGGCCACGGCCATCTGCGTCATGCCGAACTCCTTGGCGTATGCGATGCTCTCGTCTGCCTTGTCAAACAGTTCCTTGGGTGCCCAGTGCGCAGAGATACACGTCAGTCCAAAGCCGTTAATCATGCTGCGCAGTTCCCGCGGCTTGTATTGCTGCAAGCTCGAGAAATCAGAATAGCCATACGGCGAGCAAAGCTCAATGGTCTGAAAGCCGGCCGCGGCCAACCCCTTCATGGTGCCTGCAAAATCGGTGTTAATGGTCTTGCGCACCGGATACGTCTGGCAGCCGATAGGCAAGCCAAGCGGATCGGCCAGCAGCGTGCGCGAGGTGCTCAGGGCGGCTGCTGCCGCAGCGGCCGTCTGTAAAAAGGTGCGTCTTGTCATGGCCATGTCAAACTCCTGCATACTTTGTGTGAGAGCAGCGTGCGCGTAGAGTATAGCCGGGGCGCAGGACGGTTGCGCTCCCGCCCGGCAAAATGCTTCGCGGCGAAGGGAGTTCTGATGACATGGCGTCCAACATATGCGGCACTTCTTGGATGCCTTTCATACCTTCCAAACGGGTCGACGGCTCAAACGGCAGAATACTTCCGTGATCCGGCAACAGGCATCACACTGTCCTATCCCGCAGGATGGCAGCAACAGGCAGGTGACTTGCCGGCCAATGATCCCGGCTTAGGCTACCTGGGACCCATCCCCATGGACTTCATCTCCGAAGCGGGTCAACGCATCGTGACGCTGCGCATGCCCGGCAACGCCTATCCAGGGACCGACTTCGGTACGGCATACGTGACCGTCAGCCTGGCCCATGACACCCCGGAGAACTGCCGCAACCTGGGTCCAAACGCGCATGACGCACAAGCCATTCACAAAACAATCGGCGGGATTGCCTTCGACGGTGCTATCGAAGAGGACGCCGCCATGTCGCACCAGACCGACGAACGTGTCCTGCATGGCTACCGGCACGCTGTCTGTTATGAGATCAGCTACGGCCTCGCGACGGCAGGCTTCGGCGCCGTAGACGGCATCACGCAGGTAGATCGGAAGGAGGTCTTCCGCCGGTTGCAGGATGTGGTTGACAGCATTCACTTCAGCCCGCCGTCCGGGAGTTGAAGAGTGCCGGAACGCGCTTCGTCTGAGCGGTCACGGAGCTAAAAATCCAAAATTGCTCGTCGTGTAAGGCGGTTTTCATTCCTTTAAGTAAGAGAGATGGAATATGCCCACCTTAACCGTGACATCCCGCAGCCAATTACCTTCCGTAAAGAAGTACTGCAGCATCTCGGATCAAACCCGGAGACAAGCTAGAAGTGGCATTGCTGCCGGATCATCAAGCCGCACTGCGAGCGTCTCGGCGGCCCGGGACCAATAACGGCTTTATCGGCGTCTCGCGGGGATACCGATGTAGTGGCGACGACTGAAGAGTTCAATCAGGCTGCCGCACAGGGCTGGGCTGGTCTTGTGAAGTGACGATCACGGCCGACATGAACGTACTTGTACGAACCGCTGTGCAAGATGATCCTGAGGTCTGCGGGACTGGTTGAGTTCTTGCGGGATCAAGGACAATCACTACAACGGCACTGGCAAGAAGCTCCGGTAGCATGGCTCCATGAAACGTTCGGGATACTTTCTGTTATGCATGGCCTTCTGTTCGGCGGGAGCCCAGGTTCCGGTGATGGCTGGAACACGCACAGACGAACTGGCGAAGTCCCGCGTCTTTACTCCGGAAGAGGGCAGTGTTCGCACGATGACCAATGACGCCCAGAGCCGGGATATTGTGCATGGCACGCTGGCGACCGGTGAAGTCGTGGCCGTTCATGAATCGACCCAGCTTTCCGGAACCAAGCCAAACGCGCCCCACACGATCCAACACTCTGAGTTCATTCTTGTCCGCGAGGGAACACTGTCCTTTGAGCATGACGGAGTGGCCGAGAAGGCGGGTCCGGGCAGCCTCATCTACGTGGCCGAGGGCACACTTCATACAGTGCGGAATGCAGGCGAAACCCCCGCAAAATACGTGGTGATCGCAATCGGCAGCAATCCGAAAAAGTAGCGTAACTGTCGCACTTCCCGAACACTCGTTATCGGGAAGGTAGAGTACCAAGCTTTGAGCAATGCACCGCCAAAACAAAAGGCCGCGCTTCACACGCGGCCTTGCTTTTGACTTTCAACTGCACAACTTACAACTCATGACTCACAAACTCAGTACTCTTTCACACCGTCCACGAACGCCTTCAGCTTGCGGCTGCGGCTGGGATGGCGCAGTTTACGCAAGGCTTTCGCTTCGATCTGCCGGATGCGCTCGCGCGTCACCTGGAAGCTCTGGCCTACCTCTTCCAGCGTGTGTTCCGAGCCGTCTTCCAGGCCGAAGCGCATCTTGACGACGCGTTCTTCACGCGGGGTGAGGGTGCGCAGCACTTGGCTGGTGTACTCCTTCAGGTTGACTGAGATCACAGCATCCGACGGCGATACCGCCATGCGGTCCTCGATAAAGTCGCCCAGGTGTGAATCTTCCTCTTCGCCAATCGGCGTTTCGAGCGAGATGGGCTCCTGCGCGATCTTCAGCACCTTGCGGACCTTCGCGACAGGGATATCCATGCGCTTGGCGATCTCTTCAGAGGAAGGCTCGCGCCCCAGTTCCTGCACCAGCTGCCGTGACGTGCGAATCAGCTTGTTAATCGTCTCGATCATGTGCACCGGTATGCGGATGGTGCGGGCCTGATCGGCGATGGCACGCGTAATAGCCTGCCGGATCCACCACGTGGCATATGTTGAGAACTTGTAGCCGCGGCGATACTCGAACTTATCCACCGCCTTCATCAGGCCGATGTTGCCCTCCTGAATCAGATCAAGAAACTGCAGACCCCGGTTGGTGTACTTCTTCGCGATAGACACGACGAGCCGCAAGTTGGCCTCGATCAGCTCACGCTTGGCCCGCTCCGCGTCCATGTCGCCCTGGATCATTTCGCGCTGCGTGCGCTTCAGCACGTCTACCGTCAGGCCGGCTTCCTGCTCCAGCCGCTCGAGATCGGTCCGGCAATTCTTCTGCTGACGCCGGTACTCCTTCTTCAACTCCTCAGAGCGAGACGCCTCGAACTTGACATCCAGATTTCTGATCTGGCGCTCCAGCGTACGCATCCCGTCTACAGTCTTATTCACCTTGTCCAGCAACCGCTTCTTTTCGCTGTTGGTGTACTTCAGCTCGCGGACAATGCGCGTCACCTTCACGCGCTCGCGGCCTGCACCCCAGCGTAGTTTGCGCTGCTCCTTCGGCGATTTCGTCTTACCGTCGGCCAGCTTTTCTTCTGAAGCCTGAGCTTCATTCAGGTGCTTGGCGAGGGAGTCGATGCGCTTGACCGTCGCCTTCACGCGCGATGCAAGCACCTCCTCCGTCAGCTCGTCCTCGTCGAAAGTCACTACTTCCTTCACGTTACGGACGCCGCGCTTGAGGTCTTCGCCCAGTGCCACGATCTCGCGAATCACTATGCTGGAGCGGGAAATCGCCTTCATGACGCGCAGTTGGCCGCGCTCGATGCGCTTGGCGATCTCGACCTCGCCTTCGCGCGTCAACAGCGGAACGGTGCCCATCTCGCGGAGGTACATGCGGACGGGATCGTTGGTTTTTTCCAGTTGGCCGGGCGTCAGGTCCAGTTCGACGTCTTCGTTTTCCTCGGATTCCTCGCCGTATTTGTCGCGCGGCTTGAAATCATCCTCGGCGCTGAGGACATCGATCCCTTGGGTATTAATTGTCTTCAGGAGTTCATATAGGTCGTCGGCAGAGGTGATGCCCTCTGGAATGAGGTCATTGACCTCGCCATAGGTGAGGTAACCCTTTTCCTTGCCGGTATCGATGATCCGGTCTACGTCTTCTTCGTACTTCTCGATGTCTTCAGCCATGGTGCTGCGGCCCCCAAATTCTTTAGATTGTGCGCGGTACGCCCCGCCAGACGGGCTGGCGCGGACACGGACCCGCGATGGCACCCTTTATGGATGGATGCAGATGTGGTAAGGCTGGAAGCATGGGTGCGGTGACAAAGACCGCTGGCGCACGGCAAACGTCCCCAAAGGGACGCAAACCACGGAGGCGCGCTTCACAGCAGCCCACAGGATAGCACAACCGTTTAGACGCTTCCGGGCAGGAAAAGACGCGTGATCAGGCCGTTTCTGGCCGGTTCAGCACATATGGATGTTCCACGTGGAACACCTTAAGTAACCGGACACGCGCGGCGCAGATCGCTTGTGCGTCATCAACAAACGTTCTA
>CAXUBG010000111.1:0-2262 GCA_964249285.1 uncultured Terriglobus sp.
AGATAGCACGGTCGAGCCGCTGGCCCATGCTACTTTTGCCGGCGCCAATCCTAGGCTGAGCGCGTCATCCATAGACATCGTCCCCGCCAAAGCTCAACCGGCGAGACCTTTCGCTATGAACCAGAAACCTGCGACGTTACGCCCATCACCTTCACGATGACCCGCTTGGAACGCTGTCCGTCGAACTCCGCGTAGAAAATACGTTGCCAAGTGCCAAGGTCAAGCCGGCCGGCGGTCACGGGGAGCGTCGTCTCATGGTGCAGCAGCAGCGCCTTCAGGTGCGCATCCGCGTTATCTTCGCCGGTCTGATGATGCTTGTATCCCGGCCAGCGCGGTGCCAGTTTCTCCAACCACGTGCTGATGTCTTCGATCAACCCGCCCTCGTGATCATTGACGTAAATCGCAGCCGTGATGTGCATGGGCGAGACGAAGCACAGGCCGTCCACAATGCCGCTGTTGCGCACCACCTGCTCCACCCGCGGCGTAATGTGTACCATCTCGTACTGCTGCCGCGTGTTGAAGGTGAGGTACTCGGTATGCGCTTTTGCCTGTCCCGTCACTGACATTGGCTGTGTCATTATGCTGCTGCCTGTGTTTGACGGCTATGTTTCAGGTGAGACCACACAAACCAGACGATGCCCGCTACAAGCAGCAACAGCACAATCGCATCCGCCTTATGAAGGATCTGCTTCAGCCTGCCATTGGGATCATTCCAGCTTGCGCCCGCCTTCATGCCCACATACGCCAGCGCAAAGCACCACGGCCATGACCCGATAAACGTGTACACATGGAAGCGTAGTTGCGGCATCCGGGCAATCCCAGCGGGCAGCGCGATAAACGTCCGTACCACCGGCAGCAGACGCCCGATCAACACGGTGATGTCTCCATACCTTGTAAAGTAGCCGTCCACACGGTCGAGGTCGGAACGGCTCATCAGCACATACCGCCCAAACTTTTCCACCAAAGGCCGGCCGCCGTACGCACCGGTCCAGTAGGCCACCAATGAGCCGAGGTTGCAACCAACCGCGCCCGCGGTGGCCGCGAGATACAGGTTCATCTTGCCCTGCCACACCACATAACCCGCGAACGGCATGATGATTTCGCTGGGCAGCGGAATGCAGGCGGACTCAATCGCCATCAGCAGCGCGATACCGGGATAGCCGACGGCCGAAATCAGCCCAGTCACATAGGGCAGTAGAAAATTGATGATCTTTTCAGTCATAGCGTCCCGCTGAGTATATCCGCCGCTTGCTACCTGCCTGTCGCGCTTCTATCCTAGGAGGCATGGCTGACACCGCGACCCTTCCCGAAACTCCCGCAACCGCGCACACCATCGCTCCCGTCGCACCCGCGCCGGTGACCGGGTACGGCGCGCGGCCGCAAGCTGCTCACGGTGGCGGAACGCCCGTCAAACGGCAGATCGTAGCATTCTCGTTCTATCGCGTCCTGCCAGAATGGAAGCGCCTCCCGGCCGAGGACAAGACAGCGCATAAAACGGCGTTTGCCGACGTGATCAGGCGTTGGAACCGGCCTGGTGAGTTTCTTTCGCTCACCTACTCCACCGTTGGTACGCGTGGCGACGTGGACATGTGCGTCTGGTCCATTTGCTACTCGGTCGAGGAAATGAACCGGATGCGAGCAGAACTGCTGGCCACGCCGCTGGGCGGCTACCTGGAGACACCGCATAGTTTCCTGGCGATGACGAAGCGGTCGCAGTACCAGATCGACCGGCCGGACGAGAGCGAGGGCGAGGGTCGCGGGGCGATTCGGCCCGGGGGGCAGAAGTACATTTTCATCTACCCGTTCTGGAAGACGCGCCCGTGGTATCTGCTCTCTCTTGCGGAACGTAAGCGCCTCATGGACGAGCACATCCGCGTCGGCCTGGCCTTTCCCCGCGTCAAGCTGAACACGACCTACTCCTTCGGCATTGACGATCAAGAATTCGTCGTCGCCTTTGAGACAAACTTCCCGGAAGACTTCGTCGACCTGGTGCAGCAGCTGCGCGAAACGGAGATCTCCATGTACACGCTGAAAGACTTCCCCATCTTTTCCTGCGTGCGCCTGACCCCGGCGGAGATGCTGGACCGGCTCGGTTAAGTTCATGGCAGTAGCACGCAAAGGGGCAGTAAAGGCTACTTTGAAGCCGGCAGCCAAGGGCGTGCGGGCCCGGCAGATCGCCGCCGGTGAGCCGGTCTCACCGAAGCGAAAAAGCGGCAAGACGAAGAAGCCGCTCGCGCCAGAGCGCATTACCGCCCTCCTGGA
>CAXUBG010000111.1:2272-6920 GCA_964249285.1 uncultured Terriglobus sp.
CGCGTGGGAGTTGACCGTCGCCACGATCCTTTCCGCGCAGACCACGGACGTACGCGTAAATCAAGCAACGCCAGCCTTATTCCACGCTTATCCCACGCCGCAGGCACTCGCCCAGGCGACACCCGAGGCAGTGCAGCCGCTGGTAGCAACGCTAGGATTCTTCCGCCAGAAGGCAAAATCAATCACCGCTGCGGCAAAAGTCGTCGTGCAGGAGTTCGGAGGGGAGATCCCGCAGACCATGGACGAGATGCTGCGCATTCCCGGCGCGGCGCGTAAGACCAGCAACGTAGTGCTAGGTTCCTGGTACGGCATCCCCTCCGGTGTCGTGGTGGACACGCACGTTTTGCGCTTGTCACGCCGCCTGGAACTGACCCTCAACGACGATCCCGTCAAGGTGGAACGTGACCTGATGGCCATCATCCCGCAGGATCGCTGGATCAGCTTCTCGCACCAGCTCATTCATCACGGCCGGCAAATCTGCGAAGCCCGCAAGCCAAAATGCGCGGACTGCTCGCTGGAAACACTCTGCAATTCAAGCGACAAAACGTGGAGCTCGCACTAACTACTCGCGGTCCAGCAGCAATGCCGTGCTGTCATAATCTCCCAGCATACCTAGCGCGACGCCGTTGCCCATCAACAAAGCCCCGGAAACGCTGGCCTCTCCGATGTACTTGTTCTCTTCCAGCGCACGAACACGGTAGCGCGCTCTCGGGTCCAAACCTTCCAGGTGAATGCGCGGCTGCGCCATGCCGTACTGCGCACTATGCAGATAGCTGAACAGCACAGCCTGCCTGCCATCCTGCGAGACGTATTCTACGTTCGCGCTCCCACTGCCTTCGGGCCGTTGCAAGCGATACAACTTGCCCTGCTGCACGGTCGTCCGCACGCTTTTGTAAAAGCCAACCAGACGCGCGGAAAGGTCCATCTGCTCCGGCGTGAATTTATTCAGGTCGTTGCCAATGCCGAGCGCACCCTGCATTGCCACCAGAAAACGGAACTGCAGCGCAATCGAGCGGCGGTCGAGAAAATTCGGCACATCCGTCACCCACGCAGCCATCGTCTGCGGCGAGTAGGCGTGGGTGAAGCCATCCTGAATGCTCAGGCGGTCCAGAGCGTCTGTGTTATCGGACGGCCAGACTTCATCGGTATAGCGCAGTATCCCGGTATCCACACGTCCGCCTCCACCCGAACAAGATTCAATCTCCAGCTTGGGATGCTTCGCCCGCAGCTTCGCCAGAACGTCATACAGGTTCTGAACGTAGGTGACGTAAATTTCTTTCTGCGCGTCAGGGCTGGCGTTCGCACCGGGAGCGCTGTCCCATCCCGGCTCGCTCCAGTTGCGGTTGTAATCCCATTTCAGGAAGGCGATGTCGTTCTCGCTGACCAGCTTGTCCAGAAAATCGAAGAGGTATTGCTTCACCTCGGGTTTGGCCAGGTTCAGCACCAGTTGGTTGCGTCCCTCGGTGCGCTGCCGGTCTGGAAAATGCATCGCCCAATCCGGATGCGCGCGGTACAGATCGCTGTCCGGGTTCACCATCTCCGGCTCAACCCACAGGCCAAAGCTCATGCCAAGAGCGTGCACGCGATCGATTAGAGGCTTCAGACCATTCGGAAACTTTTGCTTATTGACGTACCAATCGCCCAGCCCGGCATGGTCATCCTTGCGCTGTCCAAACCAGCCATCATCCATCACAAATCGTTCCACGCCCAGCTTCGCCGCCTTTTCCGCCAGCGACATCTGCCCGGCTTCGGTCACGTTGAACTCGGTTGCCTCCCACGAGTTGAAGATAATGGGCCGCGGCTTCGGGACCGGCCCAACCGGCAGAATCCGTGCCAGTTGAAAGCGGTGCAGGATGCGCGATGCTTCACCGTTGCCGCCGCCTGTGTACCCGGCGTAGAACCGAGGCGTGTCCAGGGTTTGCCCGGCAGCAAGCGTATAGCTGAAATCGTACGGGTTGTAACCGGCTGTCACACGCACCAGGTCCATCGACGTGCGCTCCACATTCATGCGCCAACTGCCGCTCCAGCCCAGTTCACCAAACCAGACTGGACCGGACGATTCCGTCGTTCGGCCTTCTTGGCCGATGCTGAACCAAGGGTTCGCCTGATGGCCTGTGCTGCCGCGGCGGCTCTCCAGCACCTGCCCGCCCTGCAGCAGCGCCGCCGTGTGCAACTGCCACTCCGCGCCCCACTGCCCCGTCAGCCAGCTCAGGGTGTAGTTCTTCGCGGCGGGCAGATTCCACGTGGCGGACGCGGCTTGCTCGATACGGACACTCTGCTTGCCGGCGTTCTCAATCGTGGACCATCGCGCCAGCACGCCTTCCGGGTACACCTGATAGTGCAAATGAACCCGCAGCGGCTGCGCCGTATCCTTCAATACGATCTCAAGTTGGTCACGCTGCACCTTTGTGCTGTCGTATACGAGTACCAGTGTGCGGTCGCCATTGGGCGAGTCCACCTTCAGCGCCGGTTCCAGAAACAATGCGGCACCCTGCGCCGGGTACTCCAATGGAGTCGTATTGATCGGCGCGTCGAACGACGCGCGCTCCGGATTGCTGTGCGCCTTGGGCAAGGAAGCATCTGCCGGCAACGCCGGTCCCCAGTACAACGACTGCAGCATCTCCTTCTCATCCACGCCGACAGCATAGGTAGTCTCGCCGGCAGTCAAAAACCACTGCTGGCGATCCGGCACAGCACGCACTTGGCCGTGCGCCGTGAGGCCGCCGAATAGAACAAGAGCCGGACAGAGACATATCCGGAGTGCCGCTATGTGCTTCAGGGTCTGTTTCATTGCGATGACCACAATAGCATCGCAGAGGCACGACGCGCGACAGTGGAGCAGGGCCACCAGTGATGGCCCCTCTTTCGGCTTGACCGAAATTAGTCGCCGTAATAGTCCAGCCCCAGATGCGTCACTAACTCTTGCCCCATGATGTGGCGCAGCGTGTTTTTCAACTTCATGTTCTGGATGAACAGGTCATGCTCCGGGTAGACGCCCGGTGCCGTATCCGGTGCCTTAAAGTAGAAGCTGAGCCACTCCTGGATGCCAAGGTTCTTCAGGCTCGGCGTGCGAGCAGCCAAATCCATGAACAGGCAGAGGTCAAGCGCGAGCGGTGCCGCCAGGATCGAGTCGCGGCAGAGGAAGTCCACCTTCAACTGCATCGGATATCCCAGCCAGCCGAAAAGGTCGATGTTATCCCAGCCCTCCTTGTTATCGCCGCGAGGCGGGTAATAGTTAATTCTCACCTTGTGATAGAAATCTTTGTACAAGTCAGGATGCTTCTCGGGCTGCAGAATGTATTCCAGCACGCCCAACTTCGACTCTTCTTTGGTCTTGAAGTTATCGGGATCATCCAGCACTTCTCCGTCTCGATTGCCCAGGATATTGGTTGAATACCATCCGTTCAAGCCCAGGTAACGAACCTTAAAAGCCGGTGCCAATACCGTGTTAAGCAATGCCTGCCCGGTCTTGAAATCCTTGCCGGCGATCGGCGCGCCCATCTGCTTCGATAGTTCCCGTAACGCGGGAAAATCACACGTCAGGTTTGGCGCTCCATTGATAAACGGTATGCCCTCCTTCAGGCACGCCCACGCATAGAGCATGGACGGCGCGATATTCTCATCATCCTCTACCAGGCCCTTCTCAAAAGCCGCCAAGGACTGGTGAACCGCCGTTTCCTTTAAATAGATTTCCGTCGAACCAGTCCATATCATCACCTGACGGTCTGTCTTGGCCTTGAACGCGGCGATGTCATTGCGGACCTGGTTAGCCAGATCGCATTTATTCTTGCCAGTCTTCTGGTGCTTCGGTTCCAGCCGCTTGACATACCGCTGATCGAACGCCGCTGGCATCGGCTGTATCCCTTCCAGAAAGGGCCGCATCTCCTCGATCTGGTCGCGGTCCAGCACGTTGGCCGTCCGGGCAGCCTCATACAGGTTGCCGCCGAAGATATCCCAACCCGTAAACACGAGATCGGCCAGCTTCGCCAGCGGCACAAACTCCTTAATCATCGGCGTGTTGTTATCCGTCCGCTTACCCAGCCGTATGGTTCCCATCTCCGCCATTGATCCGACCGGCTTGGCCATGCCGCGGCGAACTGCCTCCACACCCGCGATCAATGTCGTTGCTACGGCACCCATCCCTGGCATCATGATGCCGAGCTTGCCCCCGGCAGGCGCGATTGCCTCGGCCGTGGTGTTTCCTTGCGTCATTTCTTCTCCTTGCACGAGCGGCCGCTGGACCCGAGTGGAACACCGCTGCTCACTCCACCATACGCGTTCGTCGCTCGATGTAAATGCCTCAACCCATGAGGTTTAGTTGCACCCGACGGGGTTAGCGCTAACCCCCACGTACGTTACCGCTCGCGCCGTTTTGAACCCGCGTTACGATTACCGTATGCAGAGCGCGGCTATGGTCGACCTGGTAGGCGTGGGCCTGAACGCCACCGACACGCTCATCGCGCTCGACCGTTTCCCGTCCATCGGCCAGAAGGTTGAGTTCCAGACAGTGCACGTGCTGCCCGGCGGCCAGACCGCAAGCACCGTCGTCGCCTGTCAGATGTGGGGACTGAGCACACGGTATGTCGGCAAACTGGGAGACGACAGCGCTGCCGCCATCCACCGCGCCGCCTTTGACCGCGCCGGCGTC
>CAXUBG010000111.1:6930-7798 GCA_964249285.1 uncultured Terriglobus sp.
CCGGCGTCGAGGCGCAAATTCTGACGGCGGAGAATACTTCCAGCGCTCAATCCATCATCTTGGTGGACGGCTCCGGCGAGCGAACCGTCCTGCTGAAGCGTGATGAGCGGTTAAGCGTCCGCCCCCAAGAGTTGCGGCGCGAGTGGATCACCCAGGCCCGCGCTCTGCATGTGGACGGCTTCGATACAGCAGCCGCGACGCTTGCGGCGACGTGGGCGCGTGCCGCGAAGATTCCCGTAATCGCCGATTTGGACGAGATCTACGGCGGGGTTGAACACCTGCTGCCGCTCATCGACCATCTCATCGTGTCGCGCGACTTTCCCGCCCGGCTCACCGGAGAACCGGATCTTGAGAAGGCTCTGCGCATGATGCAAGCCGCGTACGGCAGCCGCATCACCGCTGCGACGCTCGGCCCCGACGGCGTGCTCGCCTGGGACGGCAAGGACTTCCAATACACAGCCGCTTTTCACGTGCCCGTTATCGACACCACCGGTGCAGGCGATCTCTTTCACGCCGCCTACATCTACGGCCTGCTGCAAGGCTGGCCCCTGGGCCGCCAGCTTGACTTTGCCTGCGCTGCGGCCGCGCTGAACTGCACGGCCTCTGGCGCGCGCGGCGGCATCCGCGAGGTCAGCACGATCCAGGAACTCATGCAGACCGGTACACGCTACGTACCCGTCTACCCCGCCCCGCGCGACACGGTATTTGCGTGATTCACCTGTACGCCGCCACCAGTAACCCGGGCAAACTGCGCGACTTCGCCGCCGCAGCGCAGGAGTTCGCGGGCGGCGTGCACCTCAGCGCGCTGCCCGGCCTCGCAAAGATTCCCGCGCCGGACGAACCCGGCCGCGCCTTTGAAGCGAATGCC
>CAXUBG010000111.1:7808-10227 GCA_964249285.1 uncultured Terriglobus sp.
CTTAAAGGCCGAGTACTATTCCCGCCATGCGCCCGGCCTGCTGATCCTTGCCGACGACTCCGGCCTGGAAGTGGACGCACTGCAGGGCCGCCCCGGTGTGCGCTCGGCACGTTTCGCTCAAGACCTGGGTGCGCTCGACTCAGGCCACGGCCTCGACGCCAGTAATAACGAAGCATTGCTCCTGGCCATGCTGGAGCAGACAGACCGCGCAGCCCGCTATCACTGTGTTCTGGCGCTCGCCCGCGCCGGCCGTGTGGAAGCCGTAGCGTCCGGCAGTGTCGAAGGCACCATCCTGAGTGAGCCTGAAGGCGACGGCGGCTTTGGCTATGACCCACTCTTCTATGTCACAGAACTCGGTTGCAGCATGGCACAAGTTGCGATGCAAGAACGGCTGCGAGTAAGCCACCGTGGACGCGCTCTACGTAGTCTGCTCAGAACCATTGCTCCGCCCTCCAACTGAATACCGCACGTTTCTTCGAATACCGGACGTGGCCGGAGCACCGGATTGACGATGCTTTTCTTCGCACCCGATACTATCCATGCCTTCAATGCGTCGCTGTCAGACACGTTACAGGACGTTCGCCGTAAATCAGGAGCACGCAGGACATGGGCGCAGTCGCAGGCTTTGCACCACCGGATAACTCCACCCGCCGCCGAGGCGTGCAGCCGCTGCGTGCCGGGCAGGGCCACAGCTTTCTCTGGCGCAAGCTGCATTCGCTTACTGGGATTGTGCCCATCGGCGCGTTCCTGATCGAACACATCATCTCCAACTTCGAGGTGGTGCACGGCCCGCTGGCCTACGCGCAACAAGTTAAGTTCCTCAATGGCCTGCCGCTGGTCCGCGTGCTCGAGTGGGCGTTTATCTTCATCCCGCTGGCGTTTCACGCGGGTTATGGCGTCTTCATTGCGTTTCGCGGGCGCGCCAGCGTCAACGTCTACCCCTGGGCGGGCAACTGGATGTACGTGTGGCAGCGCATCACCGGCCTCATCGCCTTCGCCTACATCATCCAGCACGTCTGGCGGCAGCGCTTCGCAGGAGTCAGCCTGCCGGAGCACCCCGGCCTCGCCTACGCTAAGGTGCAGCTTGAACTGTTGAATCCGTGGATGTTGGCCATCTATGTCATCGCCATGGTCGCCACTTGCTTCCACTTTGCGTACGGCATCTGGCTCTTCGCGGCCAAGTGGGGCATCACGCCCGGCGACAACGCCCGCAAGAAATTCGCCTACGTCTGCGGCGCCGTCGGCACGGCTCTGTGCGCGATGGGCCTGGGCTCCATCTTCTGGGTCGCCTACGCCCGGCCCTACTCGCCGGTGGATGTCATGCCCGCGCAGCCTAACGGTGTCGTCATGCCGACAGTACCCACTACACCCGGAGCGGCAGAGTACCCGGCCAACAACGGCTTGCCGCAGGGCAGCAATGTTAGATTTCAAACGGATGGTAACGGCCAGCCCATGCAACCCAGTTCTGTACCACGCCAATAACAAAGATGAGACTCGATGAAGTCTTCGGGATGACGATGCTATCAGGTGCGGCTCTTGTTCTTGCAGGAGTAATAGCTGGTAATGTCGCGGTGTTCAGGATGATTTCGTTGTTAAACGGAACCAGAACAAAGGGTGACCAAATCAGTTGGCTAATGTTTGGTCGAGCGAGTAAAACGACCGTGCTGGAGTACCGAAAGCAGGAAGGCGACGGACCGTTATATCGGCAGATGAAGTTCAGTTATTGGATGGACGGTGCTGGATTTCTTCTTCTTTCGATGGGCTGGATACTCGGCTACGTTTTTCGTTCTTAGGAGTTCAAGGTATATGGCAGGAGCAACACCACGCATCATCGTAGTTGGAGGCGGTCTCGCCGGGCTTTCCGCCGTCATGAAGATTGCCGAGGCGGGCGGCAAGGTGGACCTGTTCTCCATTGTGCCGGTCAAGCGGTCGCACTCGGTCTGCGCGCAGGGCGGCATCAACGCAGCCAAGAATCTCAAGGGCGAGGGCGACAACGTCGAGAAGCATTTTGACGACACCGTCTTCGGCGGCGACTTCCTGGCCAACCAGACGCCCGTCAAGCAGATGACCGCGCAGGGTCCGGCCATCATCGACCTGCTGGACCGCATGGGCGTCCCGTTCAATCGCACGCCGGAGGGCCTGCTCGACTTCCGCCGCTTCGGCGGCACGCTGTACCACCGCACCGCCTTCGCCGGAGCCACCACCGGGCAACAGTTACTGTACGCGCTGGACGAGCAGGTGCGCCGCTTCGAATCCGAGGGCAAGGTCACCAAGTACGAGGGCTGGGAGTTCCTCTCTGCCGTCCTCGACTCCACCGGCGTGTGCCGCGGCATCTGCGCGATGGATCTGCGCTCCATGGAGGTCCGCACCTTCCCCGCCGACGCCATCATCATCTGCACCGGCGGCAACGGTGCCATCT
>CAXUBG010000112.1:0-968 GCA_964249285.1 uncultured Terriglobus sp.
GTGTTGATCTAATTCGTCTACATATCATTATAAACAATATAAATTAAAAAAGTGGAAAACGCGAGTCCGCCCAAGGCCGCTTTGCACGTGAAGGTGATCGGCCATCAGTGGTGGTGGGAGGTCAGCTACCCGGATTACGGGATTACGACGGCGAACGAAGTACATATGATTGCGGGCAAGCCGGGGCAGGAGGCGACTTACCTGCAACTCGCCAGTGCAGACGTCATTCATAGTTTTTGGATCCCTCAACTCTCGGGCAAAACAGATCTGATTCCAAACCGGACTAATTACATGTGGATGGATCCGCGTGAGCCTGGAGTTTATCTGGGTAACTGCGCGGAATATTGTGGGACTCAGCACGCCAACATGCTGCTGAGAGTGGTGGCGCAGACACCGGAAGATTTCAGGGCCTGGGCCGCCGGTCAGCAAAATCGGGCGAATGACGGCGATTCAGTTGCCGGGAAGGCAACTTTTCAGTCTCTTTCCTGCGTAAATTGCCACAACGTGTCTGGGACTTCTGCGCAGGGCAAGTTCGGCCCTGATTTGACGCATTTAATGGCTCGGCAGACGCTTGGAGCGGGTGTGATTCCCAACACGCATGAGAACTTACGCAAATGGGTCGACGATCCGCAAGTGCCCAAGCCGGGCTGCTTCATGCCCAGCCTGAAGCTGACCAACAAGGAGCTTGATCAAGTGGTGGCGTACCTGGAAACGCTGAAGTAAGGCCGGAGGGAACTATGGCAACGATTGATTATCCGCTCGACAGGCCGAAGCCGATTGCAAAGGAGTTTTCGTTTTCAGAGACTCTGTACGCGTGGGTGGCAACTGTAGACCACAAGCGGCTGGGTTTGATGTACATCGTCTCCGCACTCCTGTTCCTGGTTATTGCAGGGTTGATGGCGATGGTAATCCGGATGCAGCTCGCGTTTCCGAACGGCCACGTGGTCGATCCGGACACCTACAACCGG
>CAXUBG010000112.1:1099-8549 GCA_964249285.1 uncultured Terriglobus sp.
TGGCGGATTCCTGCTTTACTTCAGCTATTTCGGAGGCGGCGGGCTATCGGGGGCAGGCTCGGCACCGGACGTGGGGTGGTTTGCTTACGCGCCGTTAACCGAGCGGGCATTTTCACGCGGATCGAGCACGGATTACTGGATCCTCGGGATCCTTGTTTCCGGATTCGGCAGCATTGCCAGCGCGATCAATGTGATTGTCACAGCCATCTGCATGCGATGTCCGGGCATGACGCTCAGCAAGATGCCGATGGTTGTGGGGGGGATGCTGATTGACTCGTGGGTGATCCTGATCGCGTGGCCGCCACTCGCTGCGGCCCAGATCATGCTGCTGCTTGACCGGTTTCTAGGCGCGAACTTCTTCAATACCCAGGCAGGCGGATCGGCTGTTTTATGGCAGCATTTCTTCTGGATTTTCGGACATCCGGAAGTTTACATTCTCATTTTCCCTGCGTTTGCCATTCTTTCTGAAGTGATCCCGATTTTTTCGCGAAAGCCGTTGTTTGGGCGTCCGGCAATGGTGGGCGCGGTAATCGCGATCGGATTCATCAGCCTTGGCGTGTGGGCTCACCACATGTTTGCGGTGGGCATGACGTCCTGGTCGAACACGTTCTTTGCAGCATCGACGATGCTCGTAGGGATTCCGACCGGCATCAAGATTTTCAACTGGACAGCGACGATGTATGGCGGCAAGTTGCAGTTCACCACGCCGATGCTGTTTTGTGTAGCCTTTCTCCTGCAGTTTTTAGCAGCCGGGCTTACGGGGATTATGCTGGCCGTTTCCCCGTTTGACTGGCAGTTGCACGATTCCTATTTTGTTGTCGCCCACTTTCATTACACGCTGGTGGGCGGCCTGATATACGGGCTATTTGCCGGAATGTATTACTGGTTTCCGAAAGTAAGCGGCAAGCTGATGGACGAGAAGCTAGGAAGGCTGCATTTCTGGATGTTGACGATCGGGTTCAACCTGACGTTCATCCCGCTGCATTTCTTAGGCTTCCTGGGGATGCCGCGGCGCATTTACACGTACGCGCCTGGGCGCGGGTGGGAGCTTTATAACTTGATTGGATCGGTGGGAGCGATTGTGCAGGCCCTGGCGATTTCCGTGTTCGTCTACAACGTATTGAAGTCGGCGATTGCAGGTGAACCGGCGGGCGATGATCCATGGGATGGTTGGACGCTGGAGTGGTCGACAACTTCGCCACCGCCCGAGTACAATTTTGAAAAATTGCCTGTCGTGCGTAGTAGCCGGCCCATTTGGGATCTGAAACATCCAGAGGATCCGGACTGGAAGTTCGAGTAACAGCCATGGCGACTCAATCAGTGCACGCGGTGAATCCGCGATCAATGGAACAGGAGTGGACGCTTCCCGACCGGGGCAAGGTCGGCATTCTGTTCTTGATAATTACTGAGACTGCGCTTTTCACCATCTTTCTGGTGGCCTATGTGGTGTACATCGGGAAGAGCATCGTGGGTCCGTACCCGAAAGACGTGCTGGAAATACCGATTGTGCCAACGATCTGTCTGCTTTCGAGCAGCCTGACGATGTACCTGGCCGAGCATGCGTTGCTGCACAGCAACATTGCACGATTCAAGCTTTGGCTGATGATCACGATTGTGCTTGGCGGTGAGTTTCTGACCGCGACAGGTGTGGAGTGGTACAAGCTGATCACGAAGGATCACCTGACGATGAGCACAAATCTGTTTGGAACGACGTTCTACTCGCTGGTCGGCTTACATGCGAGCCACGTCATTGTGGGGCTGTTGTTTCTCGGTATGGTGATGACGATCACGATGCTGGGATTTCCCATACAGAGCCAGTTTCGGCGTGTGCTGCTGCTTTCCTGGTATTGGCACTTTGTCGATGCCATCTGGGTAGTGGTCTTCAGCGTGGTGTATTTGCTCGGCAGATAGGAGTCAGGCGTATGGGTCATGAAGTGCATCACGGAGAAGCGGCCGAGCGGACGGGCGAAAGCCACATCGAGTTGCCTGCGCCGACATTTTGGCCGATGGTCTTTGCATTCGGAATAGCACTGGTGTTCGCGGGATTGGTGACGGATTGGACCGTCAGCGCGATTGGCTTTGTGATTACGTTACGTGGTGGACACGGCTGGTGGCGCAATGTGATGCCGCACGAAGAGCACGAGATGGTAGCTATTGAGCGGGATCGCCGTCCTGCGCCGATTCTGGTGGAAGCCCGTTCGGTGGTTCGGCTGAAGGTAGGCGAAGACCAGCACCGGGTGCGGGTTCCGGAAACAGTTCATCCCTATTCGGCTGGCGTGCTGGGAGGTTTGGCAGGTGGGGCAGCGATGGCCGCACTGGCCTGCTTATACGGCATCGTGGTGCAACACAGTATCTGGTATCCCATCAACTTGCTTTCGGGAGTGGTGATTCCCTCAATGGGCGACCAAAGTCTGGAACAGTTGAAGACCTTCAACGCCCTAGCGTTCGGAGCGGCGGTGGTGGGACATATCGGGATCTCGATTCTGGTGGGCATTATTTATGCGGTGATGCTGCCGATGTTTCCCAAGTACGCATTTTTCTGGGCAGGGATCTTGATGCCGATGTTCTGGAGCGCGTTGGTGGCGACAACGCTGAGTTTGATCAATCCTGCGATGAACGGCAGAATCAGCTGGCCCTGGTTCGTGGTGGCGCAGCTGGGATTCGGATTGGTGGGCGGTTTTGTTATTGCGAGAAGCACAAGCATTCAGACGATGCAGTCGTGGACCTTTGCGGAACGTGCGTTTGTGGAGGCGCCGGGGATCAGGCCGGGCCATGGGGAAGACAAGGAATGAGTTGTCCAACGGGGAAGTCGCTTGTTCGGTCGTGCAAGCGATGGAGTCCGGCGGCTGGCGCCGGTCTGCTGCTTCTTCTGGCAGTCAGCTGTACGCAACCGCCGGGTAAGCCGACGGTCGACGAAGCGGTTGATACAGAACCGACCGACTTCACGGTTCTCTACGGGAGTAATTGCGCGGCGTGCCATGGGGAGAACGGAAACTATGGCGCAGGACGGCCCTTGAACAACGCCTTGTACATGGCGCTGATTTCGAGAGAAGAGCTACATCAAGTGCTTGAGTATGGCCGGCCAGGGACGCAGATGCCGGCCTGGGCTAGACCTCAGGGAGGGCCGTTTACAGAGAAGCAGATCGCGGCGTTGATCGACGGTATGGAGAAGCGGTGGAACACGGGTTTTAATGCCGGTTCGGCTCCGCTACCTTCTTACTCGGCAGGTGACCTGAAGGGTGAGCCTGCGCATGGCAAGGAGCTATTTACACGAAGTTGCGCGATCTGTCACGGAGCGCATGGGCAAGTTGGACCGGTGACCGATCCATCGTATTTGTCATTAGTAAGCAATCAGATGTTGCGGACATCGATTATCGTAGGGCGCTCGGATCTGGGCATGCCAAATTACAAGGTACTCAATCGCGGGAAGCCTTTAAGCAGCCAGGACGTGACGGATCTGGTGACCTATGTGGCATCATTTCGCCCGGCAAATGCGGTGCCCGAGGGTGCGCATACTGACGAAAGCGGAGCGGGAAGCGGCGCCATGACCAAAGGAAATGAAGGAAGCGGAAATGGACCGGGCAGTCCGCAGCAGAAGCGAGGCGAGGGCCACAAATTTAACGGTGGCGGAAGCCAAGGTGGAGGACCAAGTGAGCGGCGCTAGTAGAGAAGAAGACAAAGGCAAACAGAATACGACCGATCCGACGAGGCGGGATTGGCTGTTAGTGGGAGGCGTGGCGCTGAACGTGGTAGCCGGTGCATTACTGGCGATTCCGCTGATCGGGTTTGCGTTTTCCAGTTTTGTTGAAAAGAAGGATCCGCGCAATTGGATTTCGCTGGGACCGCTGGAGGGTTATCCAGAAAAATCAACGCGCATTGCCACTTACCGGAATCCATTCACCAGGCCCTGGGATGGGGAAACAGCAGATATCCCGTGCTGGGTCAGGCGGTTGGATGGGAATCAGTTTCAGGTGTTTGCGATTAACTGCACGCACCTGGGTTGCCCGGTGAGATGGTTTCGGGAATCGGGTTTATTCATGTGCCCCTGTCATGGCGGAGCTTATTACGAAGACGGGTCGCGGGCAGCAGGTCCACCGCCGCGGGGGTTGTTCCAGTATGACTATAAGGTGGACAAGGGTGAGCTTTGGGTGAAGGGTGGGGAAATGCCCACGCTTTCGAACCCGGTGTAGTTCAGGAGTGATGCAATGAATTGGCTGAGACAGGGTGCAGTATGGCTGGATGACCGGCTGCATCTGACTGCGCTCTACGCGTCAACGGCGGGCCACGAAGTGCCTGCGAGTGCAGGAAGCTGGTTTTACGTGTTTGGAAGCGCGACGCTGTTGTGCTTCATGATTCAGGTGGTTACGGGCGCCATCCTGGCTTTTGTTTACATTCCTTCGACAAACGAAGCCTGGACGAGTTTGCAGTACTTAAATCACGCGCAGTTCTGGGGATGGTTTCTCCGCAGCATTCATTACTGGGGATCGAACTTCATGGTGGCGATGATGACGCTACACATGATCCAGGTATTTCTGTTTGGTGCATACAAGTATCCACGTGAGCTGACCTGGGTAAGCGGGATTGGGCTGCTGCTGTTCACGCTGGGAATGGCGTTTACCGGACAGGTGATGCGCTTCGATCAGGATGCTTATTGGGGGTTGACGATCGGGGCATCGATTACGGGCCGGGTGCCTTTGATCGGAGGTCAACTGGTGCACGTCTTGTTAGCCGGACCGATCATTGCGGGGGAGACGCTATCGCGCTTCTTTACTCTCCATGTGTTTATCATTCCCGGGCTGGTGATTGCAATTGTCAGTATGCACTTGCGCCTGGTGCTAACCAAGGGAATCAACGAGTATCCAAGACCTGGGTTCCCGGTGCACCGCGGCACTTACGATGCCGAGTATGCCGATGTTCTGCGCAAAGAGGGCGTGCCGTTTGTACCGAATGCAATCGGCAAGGATTTGGTTTTTTCCGGTTTGATGATTGTGGCGATACTGGCATGTGCCTTCTTCCTGGGGCCGAAGGGTCCCGGCGGGCCGCCGAATCCAACATTGGTCGATACGAACCCCAGACCGGATTTTTACTTCTTGTCGATCTTTGCAGCGCTGGCACTTTTGCCTGACTGGATGGAAGTGCTGATTCTGTTTATTGCGCCAGCACTGGGTATTGGTTTTTTGATTGCGTTACCCTTCATTTCCGGAACAGGAGAGAAGAGTGCGCGGCGGCGGCCTGTAGCTGTGCTTTCGGTGGTTTTCATCATGTTGGTGATTACGACCCTCACTTATATGGGCGAAACGTCTCCGTGGTCACCCCATATGTCCGCCTGGAGCGCATCCGCTGTGCCGGTTCAGTATGTCAAGGGATTGACGCCGCTCGAGATGCATGGCGCGCTCGTGTTTCAAAACAAGCAATGCCGCAATTGTCATTCACTGGGCGGGGTAGGCGGCCAACGGGGTCCTTCGCTCGATGCCATTGCGGACCGGTTGACGAAAGACGAGATGATTCGCCAGGTGATTCAGGGCGGGGGAAACATGCCTGCCTATGGGAAGAAGTTAACGCCTGCGGAAGTTGAGTCGCTGGTCTCATTTATGCAGAAGCTGCATCCGAAGAACCAGGCGCCAGTGCGGCCCTCCGTTGTGCCAGCAAATAAACTGCCTCGGGACTTTGCTGTCGCCGTACCGCCATTGGCGAGTTTAAAGCAGTAGCGGCGTGGACTCCAGTGCATACGTTGCGCTGACTTCCTGGAACATTCAGCCGGGCGCCTGTCTTCTTTTACTTCTGACTGCGGTGATTTACCTGCGCGGTTGGCTGGCCCGCAGGCGGTTGTACCGAGGCGAGCGTGATTTGTTCCGCCTCCTGAGTTTTCTGAGTGGATTGGCGCTGGTGTTTCTGGCGACACAATCGCCGCTCGATTCGTTCGATCATTTCTATCTTTCCGCGCACATGACGCAGCACCTGCTGCTGATGATGATTGCGCCGCTGCTGTTGCTGCTAGGCGATCCGACTGTGCCAATGTTACGCGGGTTGCCGCGCAAGTTTGTCAAAGAGGGATTGGGGCCGTTCTTAACCTTTCTGCCCTTGCGACGATTTGCTTCTTGGCTGACATCGCCCGTGGTGGCGTGGTTTCTTTTTGCGGTAAGCACAATCGGGTGGCATGTTCCGCTGTTCTATGAGCTAGCGCTGAGGTCACCGTTTTGGCATGGACTTCAGCACGCTTCGTTTTTCTGGACTGGCGTTCTGTTCTGGTGGCCGATTGTGCGGCCCAGGCCGAAGCGAAGCACGCATCCGGAGTGGATTGGCATCCCTTATCTACTCTTTGCCGACATTGTCAACACGGTGATCTCGGCGATCTTTGTTTTCTCGGGTACGCTGCTGTATCCGAGCTACGAGACGGTTCGTTTAGCGGGGATGAGCGCGCGGGACGACCAGACACTTGCGGGGGCTCTGATGTGGGTGCCGGGGTCAGTGGTATATCTGTTGCCGGCGATTGCGTTAACCATGCGCGTCATCTCGGGTACGCGCAATCAGAGACAGGAGCGGGTGGAGCGGGTTCGTACTCGTGAACGGACGTTTTCGCCCAAGCGATGGCGCATGCCGGCGGTCCGGCGCGTGGCGCAGGCGGTAATGGTGATGATCGCGGCGGCGGTGATTGCCGACGGCCTGCTGGGCCCGCGAGTGGCTCCACTGAATCTGGCAGGTGTTCTGCCGTGGATTCATTGGAGAGCGCTCTCACTGACGGCGTTGTTGCTGGTGGGCAATCTTTTCTGCATGGCGTGTCCGTTTACGTTTGTGCGCGACATGGGGCGAAAGGTCCTTCCAGCGAAGATGCGCTGGCCACGGATGTTGCGCAACAAGTGGATCCCAGCCGGGCTGTTCATACTGTATCTGTGGGCCTATGAGGCGTTTGATCTGTGGGACAGTCCGGCGGCAACAGCCTGGATCATCATCGGCTATTTTGCTGGGGCGTTGGTTGTGGATGGCTTTTTTCGCGGCGCGAGCTTTTGTAAATATGTCTGTCCGATCGGGCAGTTTCACTTTGTCAGCTCGCTGGTGTCTCCGCGGGAAGTGGCGGTGCGCAGTCAGGCGGTATGTGGCGCATGTAAGACGCACGATTGCATTCGCGGCAATGCGCAGGCGCGCGGCTGTGAGCTGGACTTATTTCAACCGAAGAAGGTGGGCAATCTCGATTGCACATTCTGCCTCGATTGCGTGAAGGCGTGTCCGCATGATAATGTGGCGCTGCTGAGCATTACCCCCGCGAGTACGCTCACCGTCGATCCGTATCGCTCTTCGGTACGCCGGCTATCGAAGCGCACCGATTATGCGGTATTGGCGCTGCTGATCGTGTTTGGCGCATTTGTGAACGCGGCGGGCATGGTGGAGCCGGTGATGATATGGGAACATCATTGGCACGCCAAGCTAGGACCGCAGGCAATGCCGCTTATTG
>CAXUBG010000112.1:8559-9516 GCA_964249285.1 uncultured Terriglobus sp.
GGATTGGTGATTGCACCCGTCATCGCGGTAGCGCTTTGTTATGGCGTCAGTCGGCTTCTAGGATTGAGAGACAAGGCCTGGGGCGCGATGCGGAGATTTGTATTCGCGCTAGTGCCGTTAGGAATCGGGATGTGGGCGGCTCACCTGCTGTACCATCTGACGACCGGGTGGAGTTCGGCTTGGCCGGCACTACAGGAAGTTATTGGGCGTCAGGTGAGTGGGGCGGGAGAGGCGGACATTCCGAGTTGGCTGACACCCGCGCAGATTCTGCTACTCGATGCTGGTTTTCTGCTGACCTTATATGTTGCCTGGCAGGTGGCTGAAGCGCAACGAGAGCGGGTGCGTTCAGTTGCGAGGCTCTTCACTACGTGGGCCGTAGTTGCCACTCTGCTGTTTGCGGCGGGCGTCTGGACATTGTTTCAGCCGATGCAGATGCGCGGGATGATGATGAACTGATGGGTAGGTTGAGAACGGCAGGGCTTCTGATCGCAAGTGCGATTTGTGGAGCGGCTTGGTTGTTTGCGGATGGCGGCGCAGTGCTCTTGCAGAAGCAGGCGGGACCGTTTGTGCTGACGGTCTTCGGGTCGCCATCGCCGCTGCGGGTGGGGTCGGCCGATCTGAGTGTGATGGTGCAGCGCTCGGCTGATCGAACAGATGTATCCGATGCGAAGGTTGCGCTACATCTATCGAAGGTTGACGCTGGAACGGTGGTGGGATTAACCATTACCGCTACACATAAGCGAGCGACCAACAAGCTATTGTATGCATCGTCGGTAAACTTGCCATCGGCGGGTCATTGGCGGCTAATGGTGGAGGTGAGGACGGTGGGCGCGGAAGCTACGGCGGCGGGAGGGATTGAGATCAGTGGGGCACAAGCGCCGTTGGTTACCTATTGGCCTTACCTGGCAGTAGTGCCGCTGATTGCGCTCCTTTTCGTCGTTAACCGCTGGTTGAGAC
>CAXUBG010000112.1:9526-10087 GCA_964249285.1 uncultured Terriglobus sp.
TGAGACGGAAGCGAGACGCCCAGTATCCGCGAGCACGCGCATCGCTGCATTCCGGCCGTTGATGGCGATGACGCTGCCGCCGGGGTGGGTGCAGGCGCCGCAAAGATAAAAGCCCGGCATAGGCGTTTGGGCGCTCAGACGATTGCTCCACATGAAGGGCGGAAGGCACTCGCCTTGAAAGATGTGGCCGCCGGCCAGCCCGACTTTCTGTTCGATGTCGGGAGGGCCAAGCGCTTCGGCGTCAATAACAGCATCGGGAATGTTGCTGCAAAACTGTGACAGTGCGTCGAGAGCCAGGGCCTTGGCTGAACTGCGGTGTTCATCCCAGGTACCTTTTGCAAATTGGTAGGGCACGTATTGAGCGAAGACCGACATGGTGTGAGTGGCTGGAGGCGCGACGCTCGGGTCGTGAACACTTTGGAAGTAAAGCTCGGTCCAGAGGCGCTGGGGAAGGCGGCCTTCGCGAGATGCTGCATAAACAGCCTTCCACTCTGCCTTGGTAAGAGGTGTGTTTATCTGACCGAAGTGATGAGGTTCATGGAGACCGGGCCGCGCACGGAA
>CAXUBG010000113.1:0-10067 GCA_964249285.1 uncultured Terriglobus sp.
GTCACATCTGTCCCTAGAGGCGAGAGCGCGAGACGAAGAGTGTCACTTCGACTGAGTAATTTTTTCGAACCTTGGTAACTGCAGTCAGTTACATTTAGAGTTAGATTCGCTTGAACCTATAGACCAGTTCAATGGTGATCTTATCTTCCACGCTGACGAGACGGGCAAGCGTTGGCTTGGGCAGGCCGAAGTCACTGAAGCTGATCGTGGTAAGAGCGCGGCCCGCTACGGTGGACGAGCGCGGGTCGATCGTCGCGATACCCTTGAACGTCACCGGCTTGGTAACGCCGTGGATGGTGAGATTACCGTTCAGTGCCACTCCCAGCTGGCCTGCGCTTGGCACCATCTTTGGCACGCCGCTTACTGCAGTCGGTACAAAAACCGCATCGGGAAACTTCTCCGTCTCCAGCGTGCGGTTCTTGATATAACCGTCCCGCATGCTCTGATCGCTGGTCAGCCCGCGCAGGTCGATGCTGAGCTTGGATCCGGGCGCGATGCTGCCGTCCGGCAGAATCGCCATGAACCCGCTTACCTTTTCAGTCGTTCCCACGGCATCGTTCGGAAAGTCGATGCCGGCGAGCTGCTCCGTCACGCGATAGGAAGCGGACGATCCTTCCATGATCTCCAACTTCGCTCCCGCTGTGGGCGGCGGTGGTGGAGGCGGTGGTGCGCCCGGCACGCCGGGCCCGCGCTGCGCGCCGGGGGCCTGCGCGGCAAGCAAACGTGCTGCGACCAACACTGCCGCGAGAGAAAGCCGCTTGACCAGGGGACTATTTGCACGCATGAAACGCTCCGGCATGAGGCAGAATGTGACGCTAGCGTCATAGACGAGTCCCGCGCACAAAGGACGCAGCACTGCCAAGACAGCCGTGCTTCGCTCAACTCGCGGCGATATCCAGGCCCAGGTCGAGTGCGTTCACACTGTGCGTCAGCGCCCCCACCGAGATGAGATCAACGCCAGCCGCGGCAAGGTCGCGAATGCGATCGAGCGTGACACCACCGCTTGCTTCCACCAGGGCGCGCCCGGCAATCTGCTGCACGGCGGCCCGCACCTGCTCAAGGGTGAAGTTATCCAGAAGGATCGTATCCACGCCGGCGGCGAGCACCGCCTCGATCTGGCTGGGCTGGTCCACCTCGACTTCGAAGTGCGTCGTGTGCGGCAGCTGCCTGCGCGCTGCACGCAGTGCTTCGGTCAGGCTCCCCGTTCCATGCGCGGCCAGAATGGCCAGATGGTTATCTTTCGCAAGCACCGCGTCTGAAAGCGACCAGCGGTGGTTGTATCCGCCGCCGCACCGGACCGCGTACCGCTCGAAAGCCCGCAGCCCCGGCGTCGTCTTGCGAGTGTCCACAATGCGTGTGTTCGTCCCGGCGGTTTCGGCAACATACCGCGCGGTCAGCGTTGCGATACCGGACATGCGTTGCGTAAAGTTCAGCGCCACGCGCTCAGCCCGCAGCACGCTGCGCGCTGCGCCTTCTACGTCCGCCAGCACGGCACCCGCTTCGAAGCGCTCTCCATCATGGACAAGAAAGCTCACCGCCGTCGCCGGGTCTGCAAGCGCCATGGCCGTGGAGAACACCTGCTGGCCGCTCAACACACCGTCTTCGCGTGCGACCAATCGCGCGAAGACGCGTGCATCTGGCGGAATCAGCGTCTCAGACGTGATGTCACCCCAGGGCGCATCCTCCTCAAGAGCGGCACGAACCACACGCTCGATTACGTCACGCGCCGGACTCATTGGGGCAGTGGCAGCGGCTTGGATGAGCCGGGAGTGACGCTCAACATGCGCTCCAGCGCCACGCGCGCGGGCACCGCTACCGGTTCCGGCACGGTGATGCGGTTCAGCACCTCGCCGCGTTCAAGCGCTTCCAGCACCCAAGCCAGATAGCTGGGGTGGATGCGGTACATGGTGGAGCATGGGCAGATGATGGAGTCCAGGCAGACAATCGTGTGCTCCGGATGCTCCTGCGCCAACCGCTGCACCAGGTTGATCTCAGTACCCACCGCGAAGGCCGAGCCCGGAGGTGCGGCTTCAATCGCGCGCTTAATGTAATCGGTCGAGCCGTTCTCGTCTGCCGCCTGCACCACGTCCAGCGTGCACTCCGGGTGCACAATCACGCGAATGCCGGGGTGGCGCGCCCGGGCGGCGGCAATCTGCTGTACGGTAAACCGCTTGTGCACCGAGCAGAAGCCATGCCAGAGCAGCACACGCGCATCCCGCAGCCCCTGCCGACTCAATCCGCCAAACGGCTGCTCCGGCTGCCACACCGGCATCTGTTCCAGCGGTATCCCCATGGCGTGGCCGGTGTTGCGGCCGAGATGCTGATCCGGAAAGAAGAGCACGCGCTGGCCGCGGGCAAAGGCCCAGTGCAGTACATCGGCGGCGTTGGAGGAGGTGCACACGATGCCGCCATGCTCCCCGCAGAACGCCTTCAGCGCGGCGGACGAGTTCATGTAGGTGACTGGAATGACCGGCACACGCCCGCTGGCATCCGCCGCGGTGCCGTAAACGGACTCAAGTTGCTCCCAGCAGTCCTGCACACTATCGAGATCGGCCATGTCGGCCATGGAACAGCCCGCCGCAAGATTGGGCAGGATCACAGCCTGCTCCGGACGCGAAAGCATATCCGCGGTTTCTGCCATGAAATGCACGCCGCAGAAGACGATGGCCTCCGCATTGGGACGGGTACGCGCCGCTTGAGCCAGTTGGAACGAGTCACCAACAAAATCAGCGTACTGCACGACCTCATCCCGCTGGTAAAAGTGGCCCAGCATGACCAGGCGTTCGCCGAGCGCATGTTTCGCGGCGCGGATGCGCAGATCGAGTTCCGCCGCGCTTGCATTGCGGTATTCGCGTGGCAGCACGCCCTGCCTTGGCGTGTGCACCGGCGCACTGTCCAGCATTGACGCACCCGGACCATAGCCGGGAGTTGCGTCGAAGTTCCACGTATCATCAGCCAGACTGGACGAACAGGTATTGCTGCCTGGCTGTTCGCCTATGCGAATCAGCTGGATGGTGCGATCCACGGATGCCAAGACGTCTCCTTGCAGCGGGCAAACTTCGCTGGCAATCTGATGCGGATACGGCGCGAACGATGCGGTCCGCCGCCGCCTTCAGGATGGTGTACGCAGCTATGCGGCCTTGTCCAGCAACGTCCGCTGCTGCAGTAGATTCATCAGAGCCATCTCCTCCCGCCGCAGTTCCGCGGAGTGGTGCTCCACCTGCTTTTTCTCTTCCGCAATCTCTTGACGCTCTTCCGCAATCTCCTGATCGATCTGCTGCTTGGCTTCTTCAGCCGAAATGTTGCCCAGGTAGCGCTCCAGCACCGCGGGATGCACGTAGCACTTACGGCAGACGGACGGTGTGTTGCCGAGCTGCGCGGCGACGCGCTGAATCGCCTGGACGACATTCTTCTTCGCCTGCGTCAGTGTTGTTGCCGGCTCAAAGCCGTTCAGCAGATCGCAGCACATCACCGATCCGGCCCAAGTGCGGAAATCCTTGGCGGTGAAGTGCTCGCCGGTGATTTCGCGCAGATAGTCGTTCACGTCCGAGGAATCGATGCTGTGCCTGTTGCCGTCGTGATCGACGAACTGGAACAGTTCGTAGCCGGGCAGATCGGAAATCTGCTTGACGATGCGGGCCAGCCTGCGGTCCTGCAGGTCAATGGTGTGGTGCACGCGGCTCTTGCCCTGGAAGTCAAAGGTGATCTTTGCACCGTTCACTTCCACATGCTTGGTACGCATGGTGGTCAGGCCGTAGGACTTGTTTTCGCGCGCATACTCTTCGTTGCCCACGCGGATGTGCGTCTCTTCCATGAGCCGTACGACGGTCGCCAGCACCTTCTGGCGCGGCAGTCCGGGCAAGGCGAGGTCGTGCTCGACGCGTTCGCGTATCAGCGGTAGCGCTTGCGCGAAGTATGCCATGCGCTCGTATTTGGTTTCGTCGCGCACCTCACGCCAGTGGGAATGGTAGCGGCTCTGCTTGCGTCCCCGTGCATCGCGGCCAGTGCATTGCAGGTGTCCTTTAGGCTGCGCTGCAATCCATACGTCTGTCCACGCGGGAGGGATGACGAGAGACTTGATGCGTCCGAGCGTTTCCTTGTCGCGCACCGGCTTGCCGTCCGGCGCGAGATAGCGGAATGCCTCGCCTCGCTTCACGCGCTGGATGCCCGGCTGGCGGTCACTGACATATCGCAGACCGGCGGCGCGCGCCGCTTCCGCCGGATCGCGAATGATGTCTGGAGGGGGTGCCGCTTCCGGCTTGCGGCCGCGGGGAGGTTTCGCTTGGACCAAACGCACTGCACTCATACAAGCAGTGGGATGCGTGCACTGCCCGGGTGCGCCGTGCCAGGTATTGGCCGCACCCCAAGAATCGCCGAGGAGTTCCGTATGATGACGGTATTCCTGCACAAAAGGCATCTGCTTGCGCCGCAGCCCGCTCCAGCACGTAGAACGCTACTTTGACTTCGCCGGTCTGCAAACTACCTGGCGCACGGAAGTCCTTGCCGGGCTGACGACGTTCCTGACGATGGCCTACATCATCTTTGTGAACCCGGCCATCCTGGCCAAGACCGGCATGCCGATTGCTGCGATCACAGCAGCCACCTGCCTCTGCGCGGCCTTTGGCTCCATCCTAATGGGCGTGCTGGCGCGCTATCCGCTGGCACTGGCGCCCGGCATGGGCCTGAACGCCTACTTCACGTATACGGTTTGCCTCAAGATGCACATTCCCTGGCAAACCGCGTTGGGGGCGGTCTTCCTGTCCGGCGTCATCTTCCTGCTGCTCACCGTCGGCGGCATCCGGCAGTTGCTGGTGGAGGCGATCCCGCGCGAACTGCACGCCTCCGTCGCGGGGGGCGTGGGCCTCTTCATCGCCTTCATCGGTCTGCTGGAGTCAGGCATCGTGGCGCGCGACCCGGATACCGTTGTCACGCTTGGCAACCTGCGTGCACCGGGTACGGGCCTTGCGCTCTTCGGTCTGCTTCTGATCGCGGTGCTGCAAATTCTGCGGATCCGGGCGGCTATCCTCATCGGCATTGGTGGAACGCTGCTGACCGGCTACGTCTTCGGCCAGGTGCACTGGACCCCGCAGCATTTGGACCTGCACGCGATGACCGCGACGGCGCTGCAACTCGACATTCGCGGGGCGCTGCGCACCGGTGCGCTGGAGATCATTTTCGTCTTCCTTTTTGTTGATCTTTTCGATAATGTCGGCACGCTGGTCGCCGTGACCAAGAAGGCCGGTTTGATCGGTCCCGACGCGAAGATTCCGCGCCTTTCCCGCATCTTCTTCGCGGACGCAACCGCCACGATCGCGGGTTCGCTGACCGGCACCAGCACGGTCTGCTCCTATATCGAATCGTCTGCCGGTGTTGCCGCGGGTGGACGCACCGGCATTCCCGCGATCGTCACCGGCCTGTGTTTTTTCGCTGCTCTGTTCGTAGCCCCGCTGGCCGGCCCCATCCCCAGCGCCGCCACAGCGCCTGCGCTCATCATCGTTGGCGCGCTTATGCTCGGCTCTATCGCGGAGATTGAATGGGCCGACCCGACCGTCGCCATCCCCGCCTTCCTTACCCTGATCATGATCCCGCTCACCTACTCCATTGCCAACGGGCTTGGGATCGGCATCAGCAGCTTTGCTTTGTTGCGCTTGTTCAGCGGGAAAGCTTCACGGCGCGACTGGCTGCTGTTCGTGCTGGCGGCACTTTTTATCGCGCGGTTTGTCTTCTTGACACGAACATAGCGGTGCACGAGGACGCCTGCTTTAAGTACGGCCACTGCATGGTTTTGAAAGGGTGAGGTTTTCGCGGTTGCGCAAGACGCTGATGGCCTTGGCAGCGACGCTTGTACGATTGAGGTGCCGCCACTTGTAATGCCCAGGAGCCCAGTGTTGCGATTCGCGCCGTCGATTCTGTCTTTGTGTTTTTTGCTGCCTGCCGCGGGGCACGCGCAGACCACCTACGATCCGCGCCTCACCTTCGCGCCGCTCACTTTGCCGAGTCCGGCAACCGCGTACCGCTCCAGCAACGGCGCGCCTGGCCCGTCCTATTGGCAGAACGAAGCCAGTTACGAGATGCACGCCGCGCTGCACACGGCGGAGAAGCAGTTAAGTAACGACGAGATCATCACCTACACCAACAACAGCCCAAACGCCCTGCCCAGCCTGTGGCTGCAGCTTGACCAAAACATCTACAAGAAAGATTCCCGCGCGCAGCGGGCTAACGGAGCCTATCGCCGGCGGCGTCCGGGCAGCGAAGCGCCAGCGGTGACACCCTCAACCGATGGCTTCGTCTTCGAGTCCATCGAGATCATGGATGGGACGAAGACTGCGAAAGCAGACTACCTCATTGATGACACGCGGATGCAAATCCGCCTGGCGGAGCCGGTGACGCCGCATCGTCAGATCAAGATCCATTTGAAATACCACTACACCATTCCTGGCGTGTGGGGCGGACGCACCTCGTGGGGCATGTCCAAGCAGGGTGAAATCTACGACATGGCACAGTGGTACCCGCGGATGTGCGTCTATGACGACCTGCGTGGATGGGACACGCTGCCCTACATTGGCTCCGAGTTCTATTTGGAGTACGGCCACTTCGACTACTACTTGACCGTGCCATCGACCATGATCGTCGCGGGGTCGGGCGAGCTGGTGAACCCCAAAGACGTTCTCACCAGGACCGAGATAGACCGCCTGGAGCAGGCCCGCAGGAGTGACGCGACCGTTTACATCCGCAAGCCGCAGGAAGTGAGCGATCCTGCGTCACGCCCGAAAGTGGACGGCACGCTGACCTGGCACTTTCACATGGACCATACCCGCGATGTCAGCTGGTCTGCCTCGCCTGTTTTTGTTTGGGACGCAGCTCGCATGAACCTGCCCGGGGGAAAGACCGCGCTGGCCATGAGCGTCTACCCGCCGGAGAGCGTCGGCCCCAACAAGTGGGATGAATCCACCGAGTACGTCAAAGACACGGTCGAAAACTTCTCCAAGCACTGGTACCCGTACGAGTGGCCGGCGGCTGTCTCGGTGGCGGGCTTCTCCACTGGCATGGAGTACCCTGGCATCGTCTTTGACGGCATCGATGACAAAGATGCGTTTCTGTTTTGGGTTACCGCACATGAGATCGGCCATGATTGGTTTCCGATGATTGTAGGGTCCAACGAACGCCGTCACGCCTTTATGGACGAGGGATTTAACACCTTCATCGACATTGAGGAATCGGACCTCTACGCGAACGGTAAGTACGGCCCCAAGCGCGACGGTGAGTACTCCGCCGGTGGCGAGCCGGCCGACATGATTTTGAAGGTGCTGGATAATCCGGAAGCGCCCACCATCATGGCATCCGCGGATTCGTACACGGGCGCGCTCGGCCATCCCGTGAGCTACTTCAAGGGAGCGTATGGCATGGTGCTGCTGCGCGAACAGATCCTTGGACCGGAGCGCTTCGATTGGGCTTTCCAGCACTACGTCCGCGACTGGGCCTACAAGCATCCATCGCCGTCCGACTTCTTCCGTGCGATGAGCAGCGAAGCCGGCGAAGACCTGAGCTGGTTCTGGCGTGGCTGGTATCTCAACAACTGGACCTACGATGTCTCGGTTGACAAGATCGAGGGCAACACGGCGACGCTCACCAACCACGGTCAGCTAGTGCTGCCCACTCCTATCGAAGCGACCTTTAAGGACGGCACCAAGCAGCGCATCACCCTGCCCGTTGAAACCTGGGAGAACAAAGGCACCTATCTCTGGACCGTTACCGGCGCGTCACCCCTCGCATTCGTCACCGCCGACCCGGACCACAAGCTGCCCGACGACAACCGCGCCAACAACACGAAGTCGCAATGATTTCTGCTCGGCGTCCGCAGCGGCTGCTGCGGGGAAGTCGTGGCGTGGAATGGCTTTTGCAGCCTCAGGCAGGATAGCGTGTAGCGGTGGTGCCTACTCCATTCTTGCGTCTGTTTGGCTCTTCCGGCCGCCGTGCCATCGAATCTGTTGCGCCTCGCCGCACGTTCAACGATGTGATTCTGCCGCCGGCGACCCGGCGCGCTCTTGAGGTTGCGCTGGCTCAGGTGACACAGCACGATCTTATCTTCAAGGGCTGGGGTCTTGGGGAGCGGCATTCCACCGGCCTTGGCCTGGCCTTCAACTTCGCAGGGCCTCCGGGCACAGGCAAGACGATTTGCGCCGAGGCCATCGCACACTCGCTGGGCCGGGAGCTGCTGGTCGTCCGGTATGCCGAGCTTGAGAGCATGTGGATGGGCGAAACGTCAAAGAACGTCGCAGCCATCTTCCGCACCGCGCACGAGAAAGAAGCCGTGCTGTTCTTTGACGAGGCCGACGCCATCGCGGCGCGCCGGTTAACGTCCGTCGATAGCGGAGCGCAGCGGGAATCCAACAGCGTGGTCAATGTGCTTCTGCAGGAGTTGGACCGGTACACCGGCGTCGTTATTTTCGCGACCAACCTTGCCGCGAACTTCGATCCGGCCTTCGAGCGGCGGATCCGGACGCACGTGCTGTTTGAACTGCCCGGCGAGGCGGAACGCGTGCAGATCTGGAAGGTGCAGCTGCATCCTTCGCGGACGCCGCTGGCTCCTGATGTAGACTTTGGTGCTCTTGCGCGCCACCATGAAGTCAGCGGTGGAGACATCCAGAATGCGGTGCTGAAAGCAGCCCTGGCAGCGGCGGCTGAGCCGGTCGCCGACCACGCGAAGAAGATTCATCAGCATCACTTCCAGGCGGGACTGGAGCAAGTGCTGGCGAGCAAGCGGGTGATGCAGCAGTCAATTTTTGCTGCACCGGATAGTGTCGTGCCGGAGACAGAAGCCGTCACTCCGGAGATGGTGCCGCAAGCCTCGCAACTGTTGGCCTGGGGCCTGGCGGGAGCGGCGCTGCTGGTCGCGCTGATCGCACTGGCAGTTGCGCTGTTGAAGTGACCTCGGCATCTCTATGGAGCAACGGTCAATTGTCATGAACAAGAAGGTTGGATCAGAACATTGGCCTAACTTGCTCTGGTTGATGTCAGCGCTTGCTTATCTTGCCAGACTGATTCCACTGTCGATACCTTCCGGAGCGGGTCGCTGTCCACCTGGGCATGGACGGACGCGCAAATGGGTGAGGGAGCAAGATTATGCTGTGCGTTACTCCGGCAGGATCCCCTTTTCTATGGTCGTCATACTCCTGGAAGTTTGAGAGGGTGGGGACCGAACGCAAATGGGTAGGCTCCTGCGGCGGTCCTGGCTTATGGCCGGGCTGATCTCGGCTTTGATGTTCTCAACGTCTTTTAGTGTGTCATCCGGTGAGCGCATTGCCAGCGCATCTTCCTCGTACACGAAGGCTGATGGCCAACTGTGCGGGAATGTTCCACATCGACTGGCCGGTTAATTGGAGGGAACACCATGCTAAAGAATACGTCACTTACAGAACCAAACGGCCAGACGCGGCTCGCCTACATTCTGGGAGTTCCGCTTGCAGAACATGCTGTCCGGCAGTGGCCGCAGATGGAGGAGATCGTCCGCGGCCGTGCCCTGATCGGTGCCATCGAAGGGAACTTCGAGGCTGTCACGCTCGAGGTAGGCCGAAGGCTCCGTCTCGGTGACGTGATCGTGGTCGAATGGACGATCAACTACGGCGACGATCGCCTCTACCGTAATGTCACGATCGGCGAACTGGAAAAGGGAGAGGCTGTCCGGGTAACGGACTACTGGGGAGAACCAGTCCAAACACCGGACTGGAGAAGAGAGATGACCGAGCGGTTGGACATGCCGGAGAACGGCATCTGGCCTGCGAAAGATCGTTTGAAGCACTACTAGGTCCCTGGCACGCAACTCTGCCTATTGGACTCTCGTAGCGCAACTCAGAGCTCCTCGGTGACCGGCCCGTTGCCGGAAAGCACATCGATTTCCAAGCCGCAAGCCAGAGGTGTTCAGCATGAACCGCGGCGGCGGGCCAATCCAACTTAGATGGAGACACTATGAAGGCACGCACCATCAATGCAGAGTTATCACCCCAACCCGCCAGCGCCTATAGCCAAGCCGTCGAGGTGGAGGGTGCAACACGCACGCTGTTCATCAG
>CAXUBG010000114.1:0-3905 GCA_964249285.1 uncultured Terriglobus sp.
ACGCTGATTTTATGGACGGACAGGGTCAGCGCCGTCCGCCACCGCCCCGGTCGCCGCCACCATGCCCGCCAAAGGAGCCGTGTGCCTCAGGATTACGCTCTCCGCCTGCGTCGTGGCCAGGGTTGCCGACATGTCCCTGGAAGTCGCGCGCTTCGTTGCCGTGGAAGTGATTGAACGGCTGCTCCCCGCGTTCGGGGAATGGCCCGTTGTACCCGTGCCTGGGATCCCACCGGTTATCCACGTGGCCGTAAAAGCCGCGTGGGCCGTGAAACCAGGGGCCTGCACCGATAAAGATGCCCCCGTTGAACCAATCCGGTCCGTAGAATCCGTATGGAGCACAGTTGTAGGGCGCGTAGTCGTAGTAGCCATACGGGCAGACCGGCGCGGGGCCCAAATTGACGCCGATGGATACCTGAGCCGGGGCAAACGTCCCGGCGGTGAGCAGTGCGGCGGCTGAAACAAGCAGCTTTAACGAGCTCATTGTTCTCCTATCGTTCTTGACTGTGACGGCGCTGACGAGACCAGCGTTGCGCCAACCGGCTGTTTCCCCGTTCTTGTTCCGGACCGGTTCGGGCCAGACGACCTGCACATTCCTGACAGTTCTTGCTGTGACCGGCTACGTGCTGCTTTCCTGGGCTAACATCTTCCATAACGCCGTCTTATAGCATCCGAGTAGTTGTGACTCTCGCGATTCTATCGCCACACCGCGATGACGCGGCATTTTCCTGCGGCATTGCTCTTCATCTCGCGTGTGAGGCGGCCCTTCCCGTCAGCATCCTGAACATCTTCACGCAATCGGACTACGCACCTTACGCACAGCTCGAAGGAGTGGTGCCGGTGTCCGCCTTGCGCCATGCGGAGGACTGGGAGATGCTTGGCAAGCTTCCCGCGCCCGTGGAACTGCGTGATCTCGCTTGGCCCGATGCGCCTGTCCGCCGTGGCATTGCGCCAGAGGAGACCCTTGATCCATCGCTTGACCGCAGCCGGTTTAACGACGAAGTCGTGAACATCGCCAACCAACTTCAGGGGCTGGTGAAGGAAAAGACCTGCGTTCTGGTTCCGCTTGCGAATCAGCACCTGGACCATAAAGTGGCGCGCGCCGCGGCGGAACGGTGTGTTCCGCCGGAGCGCCTCGCGTACTACGAAGATCTGCCGTATTTCGCGCGGCTAACACCGGAGGCGCGAGCTGTCGCCTTGCGCACCTTTGTGCCGCCGTCTACGCAAGCTACGATGCTTGCGCACCCGTATGGATCTGCCTTGAAGCGCGAACTTGCTTCCGCCTACGTGTCGCAGATCGATGACGCTACGAACCATGAGATTGTACTGTATGCAAGTAAACGCGGGCGGCAAACCGGTGCGGCACCATCTCACTCCAATGCTCTAGCAGGGGCAGAGGTGATCTACGCCGGCCCTGAAGCACGCGATGTTCTTGCATCGCTGGGAGCGAAGACACGAACGCCGTGAGTTCATATCAACCGCCCCAATCTTTCAGCCAATCCAGCAGCTCGCCTCGAATCTCCATTGTGATGACGGTGTGGAATGGCGCTCCGTATCTCGCTGATGCCATCGACAGCGTTGTTGCGCAGCAGACGTCAGCTCCGTGGGAACTGATCGTCGTGGATGATGGATCCACGGACGGCAGTGAGGCGATCCTGCGGCGTTATGCGGCGGAGGAGCCGCGGCGGATTCGCGTTCTGACCCATCCGGGCGGAATCAACCGAGGCATCAGCGCGTCGCGCAATCTGGGTATCACCGCGGTACGCGGCGAACTTCTGACGTTCCTGGATGCCGACGATGTCTGGTTGCCGCACCGGCTGGAACACCATTTACGTTTACTGGATCGCACCCCGGTTGCCGCCATGGTCTATGGGCAGGCCGAGCGCTGGTTCGATCCTGCGTTGCCGTACGTGCGCGGATGCAGCCAGAATGGCAAGAACTTTACGCCCCCGTTGCTGCCACCCGGAACGCGGCCTGGCCTGTTGCGCCCGCCAGACCCGCTGCCGTGGTTCCTTCAGGATGAAAGTCTCACGCCATGCACATGTGCGGTGATGATACGTTCGGCGGTCGCTCAGCGACTGCACGCCTTTGAGGCACCCTTCTCGGGCATGTACGACGATCAGGTCTTCTATGCCAAGGTCGCGCTTCACCATCGTATTCTGGTGGACACGGAAGTGGTGGCACGCTACCGCCGCCATGCTGACAGCTGCTGCGCGAAGGGCCAGGGCACCATCGTTCAGACTGACTGCCGTGAGCTGTTTCTTCTGTGGTTGCGGGGCTATGCGGAGCAGAACGGCATCAGTTTGCACCTGCTGACAGGCTGCTTTGCCGCCGCGCAGTAGCCTGGACCGGCTATGATGCCTTGGGTTCAATCTTGTGCCCGGAGAGATGGCATGGTTCGCGGTAGCTTTGCACTGTTCGCTGCAGTTGTACTGACGTCCACCACGATCGCGGCTCAGCGGGGAGCCGAACGCCCACCGGCCACACCACTGATCGCGCACGACCCCTATTTCAGCGTATGGTCGATGTCGGACAAGCTGAACGAATCGCCAACCAAGCATTGGACCGGCCACAACGAACCGCTGAACGGCCTGGTGCGCGTGGATGGCAAGCCGTTCCGCGTGATGGGGACCGACCCGCGTAACGTTCCCGCGATGGAGCAGACAGGCAGCGAATTGACGCCCACGCACACGCGCTACCACTTTGCTGGTGCCGGGGTGGCAGTGGATCTGACGTTTTTCACGCCCGCGTTTCTCGACGACATGGACCTGTTGTCGCGGCCGGTGACGTACCTGACGTGGAGCGCGCACAGCACCGACGGGGCACCGCACCAGGTGAGTGCCTTTCTGAGCGCGAATGCCGAGATGGCTACCAGCTACACCGGGCAGCCCGCAGCCTTTAGCCGGGAGCAAACGCAAGGCGCAACGGTACTTTCCGTTGGCACACAGAGCCAGAATGTGCTCAACCGGTCAGGCGACGATCTGCGCATCGACTGGGGTTATTTCCACATTGTTGTGCCAACGGAAGAGGCCGCGGGAACGGTTTTCAGCAGCCGTACCGCGCAACACTTTGCCAGTGACGGCACACTGCCTGACGCCGACGAAATATATGGACAAGCTGACGGACAGAAGCGTGAAAAGGAGATGGCGGTCATGTTGCCGATGGGGGCGGTCAGCGCGCAGCCCGTGTCAAAGTACGTGATGCTGTCGTACACAGAAGGCTACGCGATGGAGTACCTCAACCGCCGTGTGCGCCCCTATTGGCAGCGCGACGGCAAGACAGTAAGCGCGATGCTTACGGAGGCGCAGAACGATTACGCGAAGTTGGACGCGCGCGGCGTGGCCTTCGATCAGCGCTTGACAGCGGATCTGACCAAAACCGGCGGCGAACACTACGCATGGCTGTGCACGCTGGCCTACCGTCAGGCAATTGCAGCGCATAAGCTGGTGGCGGATGTGGACGGCACGCCCATGCTGTTTGGGAAGGAAAACTTCAGCAACGGCGACACCGCAACGGTCGATGTGCTGTACCCGTCGTCTCCGCTGTTCCTGTTTTTCAATCCGGCCTTTCTTCATGCACAGGTGCTGCCGGTGCTGGCGTACGCGGCTCTGCCGAACCGTTGGCGCTTTCCGTTTGCGCCGCACGACCTCGGACAGTACCCGCTGGCAAACGGCCAGAACTACGGCGGCGGTGAAAAGACCGAAGACGACCAGATGCCGGTGGAAGAATCCGGCAACATGCTCATTTTGGTCGATGCTCTGGCCCGGTTAGAAAAGAACCACGCAGGAATCGACTTAGCCGAGAAGTACTGGCCGGAGTTGACGAAGTGGGCGGACTTCCTTTTTTTTTTTTTTGTTTAGGCGTAGAACGAGATGTACACGTAAGACTTCGCCGGCCACGTCACGCAC
>CAXUBG010000114.1:3915-9992 GCA_964249285.1 uncultured Terriglobus sp.
CCTTCCTGCACGCGCACGGTCTCGACCCGGAGAACCAGCTGACCACGGACGACTTCGCCGGCCACGTCACGCACAACGCAAACCTGGCCTTGAAAGCCATTGACGCCATGGAAGCCTACGCTGATCTCGCGAAGCTGACGCATCACGATGCAGAAGCGAAAAAGTACACCGCCGACGCGCACAGCTATGCGAAACGGTGGATGGAAATGGACCGCGAAGGCGATCACTACAAACTGGCCTACGATTCACCGAACACATGGAGCCAGAAGTACAACCTGGTCTGGGACAAGGTGCTCGACTACAACCTGTTCCCCAAATCGGTGCGCGATTCCGAAATCGCCTTCTATAAGACAAAGCTGAACGAGTATGGCCTCCCGCTCGACAGCCGCAAGGATTACACCAAGCTTGACTGGGAGCTATGGACCGCGACACTGGCGGACAGCGAAGCCGACTTCAACACGCTCGTCGACCCTATCTACAAGTGGGCAAACGAGACCGCCAGCCGCGTTCCGATGACGGACTGGTACGACACCAAAACCGGCAAGCAATCCGGCTTCCAGGCACGCAGCGTGGTTGGCGGTCTCTTCATCAAGGCACTCGCAAACAAACGTCTGGCCGAGACGTACCGCAACGCCGCGAAAGAATAAGTCAAGAGCGGCACCGCAGGCATGAAAGCTCCTAAGGAGCAGGAGATTTTCGCCGATAGCTAAATCGTGTCCAAGCGCAATCTGCTCGTACTCGCAAGTGCCGGATGTGCTGTTCTTGTACTGTGCGGGTGGATATGGCTGGCCCGGTATAGCTCCGTACCCGGAGATCAGGGCGATGCGCCGCGGCACATGCCCGCTGCGTTGAAAGAACTTGCAGCCGCCCACAACAGCAGCGGCGTGACGATGTTCGTGGTGTTGCACCCGCAGTGCACCTGCTCACGCGCCACCGTGCACGAACTTAGCCGCGTCCTGGCCGGAACGCACAGTGCTCCGGACATCTACGTGCTGCTGTATCGGCCATCTGTGCTGCCCCAGGGATGGAACGAGAATGGTGTGCTTCCGTCACTTGCTGCGGGACTGAACGCACATCTCGTGCAGGACATGGATGGGCGCTATGCCGCCGCGCTTGGGGCAAGTACGTCTGGAGAAGTGCTTGTCTTCTCCGGCAAGGACGATCTCCTCTTTCAAGGCGGCGTGACCTCGTTACGAGGGCACGAAGGCCGAAGCGCAGGGTCTGACCGCCTGCTGGACGCCCTCAAAGATCAGACGCCGTTTCCCCTGGCCGTGTCCGTCTTCGGCTGCCCTATCTTCCGCCACACCTGAGAGACCTGGAACAGTGACCATTGATCCCGAAGATAAGCTGCTCGTCCAACGCTTCATGCAAGGCTACGAGCATGCTGCCGCCCGCAAGACTGATGCAGCCTTTGTCAAACTGATGCTTCTGCAATGGGCCGTGATGGTCACGTGCACGCTATGGCTGACGCCCATAACCTGGTACGGCGTGCAGTCCGGCATCCACCCGCATGTGCTGGCCGCGATTGTGGGCGGAGGCATCTTCTCACTGCTGCCGATGCTCTTTGCCCGGTGGTACCCCGGCGAGCGGACGACACGGCATGTGATCGCCGCCTGCCAGATGTTGACCTCGTCCCTGCTGATCGCCCTGACAGGCGGCCGCATCGAGACCCACTTCCATATCTTCGTCTCGATCGCATTTCTGGCGTTTTACCTGGACTGGACCGTGCTGCTGACCGCTACCTCAGTGGTGGCCGCCGACCACATCCTGCGCGGCACCTTTTTCCCGGAGTCCATCTTCGGCGTTGCGGCGGCAAGTCCCTGGCGCTGGCTGGAGCATGCCGGCTGGCTGGTTATGTGTGACGTGTTTCTGATCATTTCCAGCCTTGCCCGGCGGCGCAATCTCAGAGTTCTGGGCGAGACGCAGGTAGAGCAAGGCAACCTGTTGACAAAGGCCTACAACGACGCGCTTACGGGGCTGCCCAACCGTCTGCGATTTCAGCACCGGATCGCCGAACTGCTGGAGAGTCGCCGGGCGACGCAGGAGCCGTTTGCCCTGATGTACATCGACCTGGACCGCTTCAAGGAGATCAACGACGGACACGGGCACGCCGCCGGTGATCATGTCCTTTCGCAAGTTGCGCGGCGGCTCTCAGAGTACATCGGATCTGAGTCACTTCTAGCCCGGCTTGGAGGTGACGAGTTTGTCGCCCTGTTCCCGGAAGTTCCAGGCCGTGAAGCGCTGGCAGGCATCTGCCAGGAAATCACGGCGTCGCTCATGCTGCCGTTTCAGTACAAGGCTGAGCAGCTTTCACTTGGAGCCAGCATCGGCATCAGTCTCTTCCCGGAACACGGTCTCCAGGAAGAAGAACTGCTCCACCGGGCGGATCAGGCAATGTATCGCGTGAAGCTGCAGGGACGCCGCGGGTACAGCTTCTACGAGCAGCCGGACGGCGATGCTGCTAACGGGGACCTCTTCACGGCTCTCCATGCCGCGATCGACCGGGATCAGTTCGAACTTCATTACCAGCCCTTTGTTGATGCCGCGTCGAACCTCACCGGCTTTGAAGCGCTTGTTCGGTGGCGCTGCCCGGATCGTGGCCTGGTTCCACCGCTCCATTTCATACCGCTGGCGGAAAGCAGCGGTCTCATTCTCCCTCTGGGAAGACTGGTTCTGGAAAAAGCCATTCAGCAAGCCGCGGCATGGCGCGCACAGGATCTGCCGTTCGGCTTTATCACCGTCAATGTCTCTCCGCTGCAACTGACCGAACGCGGCTTTGTGCCGTACGTTGAATCTCTATTGCGCGAACACGGCGTTCCGCCCGGCGCGATCTCCCTGGAGTGCACGGAGAGCGCGTGTGCCTCTGACCCGGTGGTACAACGCTGCCTGGAAGAGCTCCGCGGACGTGGCCTGCGCATCTACATCGACGACTTTGGGACCGGGTACTCCTCCTTGGGCAGGCTGCAGGAGATGCAGTTCGACACGATTAAGATCGACCGGTCCTTCGTGAACCGGCTGACGGTTTCCGAGACTGGCCGGGAGATCGTCGGCCTCATGATTTCGTTTGCTCACCTCGTCGGCATGACCGTGGTTGCCGAAGGCGTGGAGACAGACGATCAATATAACCTCCTGCAAGAGATGGGCTGCGACCACATCCAGGGATACCTCATCTCCAGGCCTTTGCCGTCCGCTCAGGCAACAGCCTTCATCAACAGTCGGCAAGCCACCATCAACTCTGAGACGCAGCCAGTGTTCCCGGATAAAAACAATCGCGAGGAACAACTGGACCACGTGCACTCTGTTTCATGTCCGTCAAGCTTAGAGCTTGTGCCGCCACTGATGGCAGTATTTGGCTGAGCCGCGGGCCTGATGACACGGGCTTCACGGCATTGTTGGCTGGACCAGATGTCCGGGAACAGGAGTTCCTTGCTTGACGTACGCGCCCGCACTCTGGTGCTTGGAGAAGAAGAGCTTGTGAGCGCCCCACCCGCTAAACATCGCGCCACCGGTTCCGGCCACAAACGCGATACCCAGCAGCGACAATCCACCGGTTTCCGGTGCTGCGGCAATCATGAGCGCAACCGCGAGTTCTGAGGCGACGTACCCACCGGCCGCGCTGGACGCTTCGACACCGGCGGTCTGCAGCTTTTCTCCCGCCGGTGCCTCGTACACCTCATACGCCGATACGGCAGCTCCGAGTGGCACCAGTACTTTGCCACCGGACTTTAAGTACTTCCCGGCACGCAGGGCCGCTTCTGAGATGCCGGTATTCGGACTGACGGCACCTCGTATCAGGTATGCGTCGAGGGACAAGCCCGATTCCGGAAACTTGCTGCCGCTCAGCGCGCGCGCCTCCAGATTGGCGGCACTGCGTCCGCCCCAGCCATACCCGCCAAGGTTGCGAAATCGGCCTTCCACCGGCGGCATCCAGTCGCGAGCCTCCAGCGCGACGCTCGCCACGGGACCCTGCCGCCAGCGCATGGAACGAGCGATGCGCGTTCTCTCTGCGACAGCCCACGGCCGGATTTCCGCATCGGCCACGCCCGCCGCGCGCTTTGCCGTGATCTCCTGATCCAGGACGGCAATCTGCCGCTTGTACTCGTTGCGGATGCCTTCAATATCCGTCCGAAAGCTCTGACCGGTACCCAAAAGCGACCCGCCTGCGATACCTGCGAGCGTCTGATCCGCCTCCGCCTGGCTCGCTGCCGGTACCCGAAGGCTGTTGGCGAGAGTGAAAGGATCGGACCAGTACGATTCAGACCAGTGTGGAGAGTGGGGGTCCGAGCGCGGTATGCTTGCCATGAAAGACAGTGTACGCGCGCCGCATGCAAGCTAACGCCGGTTGGGTTGCTGGGCCGGCGTGACAGTGGGCGCGTACGTCAGCGGGTCCAACGGACCTTCCATGTGCCAGGTGTTCATGTGAACTGGTAGCTGATTTCCCGTGATGATCTTGGGCGTGAGTTTGCGAAACAATCCGATAAGGCCCCTGTCCAGATACTCCTCAGGCGTGCCCTCCACGGTCGCCTGGAAGAACCCGTCCACAGAACGCAGGTATTCGGCCCACGCGTGATGTGTTTCGAGCGGAACATCATGCGGCACGACCCAGAGGGAATCTCCAAAATCCAGCAGCGAGAACGGCGTGTAGGACGTGAACAACTCACTCGCGGTGTTTACGTCGATGACCCGGCGCAACTCCGAAAGCTGACGCGTGGCACGGAGTTCGCCAGTGATCCGGTAGCGGATGAACGGTGCATCGAAGAGTACCGCTGTCGGGGCACTTGCCTGCCGTGCCTGTGTCTCACTCCATCGCGCCTGCGAGGGTGTATCAGGCATCAGGGAACCTCCTCTCAGCCGGTCTGCGCCTGTTCAGAAACAGGGGTAAGAAGATCGTTAGCAGGTCCAACCATCGCGTCTCTATCATAGAGGCACCCAGTTCAAGGTTGTGTTCCTGAAACTGCCGCGGCAGTTCTACCTGATCCTGTCCCTTCTGCGGACCCAAGTGCGCGCTGCTCGATGTGGAAGCACGCCGCTTCTCCTGCGACTGCAGATGAGACGCGTGTGCAGCACGAAACGTGTTCGATCCTGCCGAGGCGAGCAATTGGAAGAAATCCTACATCGTCCACTACGGTCGAATAGCGCAACTTCACGCTACGGTACTCGCTCTGCGTTCTGCCAAACAGAGCTGTCCGTTAAACTACATGGAGCATGTCCATCGCCGTCACAACGCATCCGATGCCTGACTTAAAGCCCGGCCACAGGCCCATGCCGCTGCGACGGAGAGGGAAAGCGGTTTTTCTGCGCGCGCGCGAATTGCGAGGCATCGGCTGGGCATTGCTCTCCACGGGGCATCCGTATATGGCTCAGATTGTGCCGATGCGGCGTTGCAATTTGGCCTGCACGTATTGCAATGAGTACGACGACCACTCCGCCGCAACGCCCCTCGACGAGATGCTGCGCCGGATCGACCATCTGGGACGGCTCGGGACGTCCGTCATCACCATTTCCGGCGGCGAACCTCTTCTACACCCGGAGCTGGATCAGGTCATCGCGCGCATCCGCCGCACAGGTGCCATCGCAGGCATGATCACGAACGGCTACCTGCTGAACAAGGAACGCATCGAGCGGCTGAACCGGGCGGGCCTCGACCACATGCAGATTTCGATTGATAACGTCATGCCGGACGCAGTGTCAAAGAAGAGCCTGAAGGTTCTGGATCAGCGGTTGCTTTGGCTCGCCGAGTATGCGGACTTTCACGTAAACATCAACTCAGTGGTTGGTGGCGGGATCCAGAACCCAGAAGATGCGTTCACGGTTTCGTCACGGGCCCTGAGTCTGGGCTTCTCGTCCACCATCGGCATCATTCACGATAGCAGCGGCCAATTAAAGCCTCTGGGCGGTGAGGAGCGTCGCGTGTGGGAACGGGTGCGCGCGCTAACTCGCCGGTCCTATTCGCGCTTTAATCAGTTCCAGGAAGCGATTGCGAACGGCCTGCCGAATGAATGGCGCTGCCGCGCCGGTGGCCGCTATCTCTACGTGTGCGAAGACGGCCTGGTGCACTACTGCTCGCAGCAGCGCGG
>CAXUBG010000115.1:0-2067 GCA_964249285.1 uncultured Terriglobus sp.
GTTCGACAAGCGTCTCCTCATGCCGCCAGCAGCAGCCGCCAACCACCTGCTCATTGGCCAGCACTGTGTTGCAGCTGGGGCACCAGTTCACCTTGCTCTTCTTGCGAAAGGCGAGATCGCGCTTCAGCATCTCCAGGAAGAACCACTGGTTCCAGCGGAAGTACTCCGGCAGGCAGGTGGTGATTTCGCGCTGCCAATCGTAGGCCAGGCCCAGGCGCGCGAACTGCTTGCGCATCTCCGCGATGTTGCTCAGCGTCCACTCGCGCGGCGCGATGCCGTTCTTGATGGCTGCGTTTTCCGCCGGCAGGCCGAAGCTGTCCCACCCCATGGGGTGCAGCACGTTGTAGCCATTCATCCATTGGTAGCGGGCCAGCGCGTCGCCAATGCTGTAATTGCGCACATGGCCGATGTGCAGCTTGCCGCTGGGATAGGGCAGCATCTCCAAGACGTAGTACTTTGGCTTGCTGCTGGTGTGCGGCTCGGCGGCGTAGAGCGACGGGTCGGCATCCCAAGCAGCCTGCCAGCGAGGCTCTATTTCGTGCGGGCTGTAGCGCTTCGGCTCGTCAGATCGCGAAGCGGGCAGAGGGACAACACCGGACGTGTTTTCCTGAGGCATTTCTATCCATTGTATGAGCCGCCAGTCAAGCGGAGCGGAGAAGCATATCGTCCTCTGAGTTCACAGACCGTGATGAGTAGCTTTCCTGTTCGGCGGCCGCTGTTTGAGCAGGTCAAATGCAGGCGTTAATGGCACATGTCTTAACGGCGTTTTTGCATGAGTAGCGGCAAGACCGTGTAGCCTGATCCTTGCGTTCAATGAGTTTTTACGCGGTGCGAGCTTTCTGCGTAACAGTGGCACCCTATGGGCGAGAGAAGACGTTTGCAGTCGATATTGGCCCGGAAGAGCTGCGTACACAGTGTCCATGCAACCTGGAGGTCAATGTTCTTATGAGTAGGCAAGTCGTTCCCCTGCGCATCGCTCTAACCCTTTTGGCAGTGGCCGTAAGTCTTGCCAGCTGCTTTCCTGTCTTCGCAGCGGCAAGCACCTTTTACGTAAGCCCCAGCGGGAATGACGGTAATGATGGGCTGTCGCCCAGTACTCCGTGGCAGACCGTGGCACGGGTGAATGGAGCGGCCTTCGCTCCCGGGGACACGATCCTGTTCCAGCGGGGCGGCGAGTGGCGCGAATCGCTAACTGCTCCATCCAGCGGCGCTGCGGGCAATCCGATCACCTTTGCTGATTACGGCAGCGGTTCCAAGCCCAAGTTCTGGGGCAGTGTTGTCCTGAACAACGCGCAGTTTCAGCCGGTCAGTAACGGCATCTACATCTATCCGATGAACGGCCCGGCATACGCTGTGCTGGCCAACCACGCATTCTTTAACTACTCGTTCGGTCAACCGGCCCAGAACGTTGCCAACTCCTGGTCTACGTTCGGTGGCGTGCTGGCGATCAACTCACCCAGCTCCGATCCGCGGTATGACGGCCGGGTGTACACCGCCGTGCAGCACGATGATGTGGTGTACAGCAACTACCAGAGCCACCTCGTCTTTCGAAACCTGGTTACAGATGAGAGCGCCCGCTATGACGATAACGGCGGTTACGGATTCCGCATCATGGGCAGCCAGGATGTCGTGGTGGATGGCTGTGAGGCCTATCACGCGGGCAAACATCACTTCGGCGTGATCAATAGCACTGGTGTGATCAGCAGCAATTTAACGGCAGCTTACGCTGCACCCGGACAGGGCTATGGCAACGCCTCTGCCTACGTCTCCTATGGCGACAGCAGCACCGGGATGTTTGCGCAAACTTCGGAGTGGCACAACGTAACCGCAAGCAATCTGGACGATCCGCAGGACAGCACGGTATACGACGCGTTTGTGACGCATGGTGCCACCATCAGTTCACTGCTGGTCGACCACCTGCAGTCGTCCGGCGCGGGCGTTACGTTAAGCAACTCCGACAACACTGCGGCAACTGTGCGGATGACCGGCGGCCTGATCCAGAATGCACGCCTGGAAATGGATGGCAGCGGTCTTCTGACCGACGGTGTGGAGTTATCCGGACCGCAG
>CAXUBG010000115.1:2077-9395 GCA_964249285.1 uncultured Terriglobus sp.
GTATCGACATCACCGGCAACAACATGATGCTGCAGAACATGCTGATCCACGGAACAAACCTGGGCTACCAGTGGTATCAGACGGCGGTACTTTCACGCGGCTTCAACAATACCGTGCGCTTCAGCACAATCGAGCTTGATCCGGCCGCCGGCTTGAACACATGCATCGCGCTTCTCCAGGCTAACGGCGGCTTTCAGATGTACGGGAATGTGTTGCTGGCACCGCAACGTGTGGTTGCGCTGTGGGGACAAGGCCTGAGCCTGAGTACGATCTCAAACTCCGCGTACAACTTCTATGCTCCGAGTGCGACCTTTGCACAGGCAAATAGCGCCTATGCATTTGTCGACACGCCCTTCGCGCAGTGGCAGGCGAACGGGTTCGACACTGGGTCGAAGCAGGGCAACCCCGGCTTTGTCAGCGATGCGGCCGGCAACTACCGCCCGGCATCCGGTTCGCCCTTGATCGACGCGGCGCCACTTCCGGCGAGTCTGCTGGCATCCGTGCCGGTGGACTTCGACGGCAATCCGCGCCTGCAAGGTGCTGCATTCGACGTCGGTGCCTTTGAAGGCGTGGCGGGTACCGTGCAACCTGTGGCCACGGCGACTGCGGTAAGCCTGAACGGCGGAACGCTGACCGCGCGGGTCACGGCAAACTCCGGCGTCCCAACGGGTACGGTGAGCTTTCTTGATGGCACAAACCCGCTCGGGACAGCGTCGCTGAGCAATGGCACCGCGATTACGGCTGTTGCGCTTGATTCCACGGTGGCGCACAGCATTACAGCGACGTACAGCGGCAACGCAGGGTTCCAGGCAAGTACCTCACAGCCGCTCAGCATCGCTGCGGTTCCTGCACCTGCGCCAGCCCCGGGACCTGCTCCTGCACCACTCCCCGCGCCCAACCCGGCACCTGCACCGGTCACTCCGGCACCAGTTGCTCCGGCTCCCGTGACTAACTCTGCCGTCGGTGTCACCTGGCCAGCAAACGGGCAAACCATCGGGGGCTTTCATTACGTGGTCGCGGTAATCGGACCTATTCTTGACGCAGCCGGTTCGTTCCTGCTGGTGGACGGCAAGCCCATGGGCATCGACTTGACGAACGGGCCCTACTTTTACCCGCTGGATACAACGCAACTCGCGCCCGGCCAACACACGTTGCAGGTGTGGGCACACGACATCAACAATGAAACGCTGCTGTCGAACATCGTTACGGTGAACGTTTCGAACTAGCTGCCGGCAGCAGGACGTGGACAGAAGAGAGGCCTTCCACCTCGCTTCTGCCAGGTCCTCAGTGCTTGGCCGGCCACGGGGTCTGTCCACCCTTGTGGTAGGCCAAGTTTCCAATGTGGCCCGCGTTTGCCGCTGCGACGCCCGCTTCGACCGGTGCGTTGGGTTCTTTGCGGGTCTGGACGCAGTCGAAGAAGTTTTGCATGTGGCTGACCGTGCCATCCATGAAGCTGTCTTCCTTCAGCACCGGGTTCTGGCTGGGCTTGATACCTTCGCGCCAGACGCTCATACCAGCGCGGGTTAGCTTCAGGGTGCCTTCCGTTCCGCGGAATTCGAGGCCGCCATCGTCAATGGATGAACTCATCATGCCCTCATAGACCACGTCGAAACCGGGGTAACGGAACGCGGCCTGGATGGTATCCGGACATTGCCACTGCTTGAAGCAGAAGTTATCGCCCAGCATGAAGGCCATGGATGGCGTGTCCGACCTCATCGCCCATTGCGCCACGTCGATCCAATGCGCGAAGAGGTCGGTCATGGCACCGCCGCCGAAATTCCAGTACCAGCGCCAGTGGCTGTAGACTTCCAGGCTGAAGGGCTGCTCGGGCGCGCCGCCCAGCCACTGCTTCCAATCCAGCTGAGCCGCGTCAACAGGCTTGGGCACCCAGTTGGTGTCGTAGTTCTGCCACCAGTAGGTGCGCACCTGCGTCACACGGCCCAGCGAGCCGCCCTGGATCAGGTCTACCGCGTTGCGGAAGTGGCTCCAGCTGCGTTGCTGCATACCGCATTGCAGAATCTGCTTCCCCGAGCGCACTGCCTTCAGCAGCGGCGCAGCTTCGTCTGGCGTGTGCGTCACCGGCTTCTCAAGGTAAACGTCCTTGCCGGCGGCCAGCGCGGCAGTTGCCACACGGACATGCCAGTGGTCTGGCGTCGCGATGATGACCGCATCCACGGTCTTGTTGTCCAGCACCTCGCGGAAGTCGTTATGCAAGGTCGCGTCCGTTGCACTGGGACGCGTCTTTACCTGCTCGCGGCGCGGCGTGTACACGTCGCTGACGGCAACAATCTCGAAAGGCATACCGGTCTTATCAGCGGAATCGAGCAGCGAACGCATTCGCCCTCCTGCACCGATGACGCCGACACGCAGCCGCTCATTCGCGCCAAAGGCTTTGTTGGACGCCAGAGCGGTCAGACCGGAGGCAAGCAGGAAACTGCGGCGATTCGTGTGGGGGATCATTGACTCTCCTAAGCAGATCTGGTTCGGGGCAAGGGGTGCAAGCGAATCAGTAGCGTTCCATAGGAGAGCATTTGCTTGCAGGAGTTGGCAAGCGGCAGGCGTCCACTCACGAGTGACAAGGAGTCATGCCGCCCCGTTTGGGACCTGCTTGAAGCAGCGTCTTCGACTCTCGCGACGTCCGACAAACTCCTTCACGCTATGAAGCGCACCCTTCCTTATCAACCTAACGCATAATGCGTGCCGAGGCAGAACCGTCGAGCTAAAAGTGCGCTGTCCTTCTTGCGTCTCCGCCGCGCGTTGCTGGTCATTGCCATGCGGCGATCCGCGGCGCGGCGGCAGCAAACAGCAGATAACGGCGACGGTCTTGTTAAAGTGATGCAAGCTGTCCTGGAATTAGCCCGCACTACCGGCCGTCCCGCGGCTTCGTGGATTTTTTCTCAACCTGGTGCGCCGCCTTGCGTGAACTCTATCGCAAAAAGGCAGTTGACCGTGTAGCGGTCAACTGCCAAAAAGATCGCTTAGAAGGTTAAGCCGGTTTACTGCACGATGCGACGGCGCAAGCTGCCAACCACTGCGACAGCCCCGGTTCCAAGCAGAATGAGGCTGCTGGGTTCTGGAGTTACGGCCGCCGGAGCTTGCGGCACTGTGAAGTTAAGGACGGCAGGTCCGCTGCAGCACTCGGAATAGTCGACAGTAAAGTTGAATATTCCGGCCGCACCCGGGTTGGTGATCATGTAAAGCGTCGTTGTTTGGGGTGTTCCGCCGGCGGCCGAGTTGTTGATGTATCCAATGCCCGGGATGCTAAGACCGACGCCGTCATCATGCGTGATGCTCAGCGAGTTCGAACCGGAGGCCAGGTAAAGCGTACCCGTCAGCACCAGCTCGCTGTTGTCAGTAATTGCGCTGCCGCTAAAGCCATTTTTCTGATTTGTGAATGTCGGGTTGTTAAGAAATGAGGAGATCGTTCCAGTATCTGAATTCGGGACATAGTAGTTAATGCTCGAGGAGTTGAGTGTGAAGCTCGCACTGGCCAGCGTGGACGACATATTTGCAGGATCCACGGCGTTCTGCCCGTCCGGAATGTTGAGGTACACCGTGCCGTTGGTGACATTGGCATAGGCGGAAGAGGATGCCACGAGCAGAGTAGCTAGCACAGGCAGGAGACGAAGGCGACGAAGAGACATTGGAGATGAGACCTTTCAGGAGAAGTTAGAAGTCTTACAAAGCAACGTGATGCGTTTGAGAGCATAGTACCGCTTCTGATCGCAAGCGCAAGTCCTTTTATTTGCATCTTTATAGACAACAAGCTCAATGGCACCATAGGCACGCGGAATGCCGCCTTACCGGTGACAAAAGTTACCGGATGCTTAACACTCACCCCGGCAGGAAGCGTGTCAGAGTTTACCAAGCGCGGCCGCAACAGCGCTGGCGAGCGCGGGGATACTTGCCTCGCGTGCCTCGATTTGCGGAACGTAGCCGATATCCCGAAGAGTCGCGGTGGTAACCGGACCGATGGACGCTAAAGTAACATCGGGCTTCAATGTTAGACGGGCCGCCTTGATCAGTTCAAACAGGTTATGCACCGACGACGAACTGGTAAAGGTAATCGCATCCACCGCTGGAAGTTCGCGGCGCAAGCGCTCTGCGGATTCGACGGGAATGATGGTGCGGTAGGCAGGGGCGAGCGCGACCTCGGCCCCGCCGGCGGTGAGCTGGTCGATCAGCACGTCCCGTCCGGCTTCGGCACGCACCAGCAACATGCGGGCATTCCGCGCGTGCGGCAGCATTGCTTTTGCCAGCGACTCTGCCATCGCGGTCTGCGCCTGCAGGCGGACGGGAAAGCCGGCAGCGCGCAATGCTTTACTGGTAGCCGCGCCGATGCTAGCAATGCCGCAACTCAGCGGCACCGCCTGATCCTCCAGCCGTTCCGCGAACACGGCGACGGCATTCACAGACGTGAAGAGCAGCCAGTCATATTCATCGAGGCGAATAATCTCACGGTCCAACGTGGCGTAGTCGTCGGAAGGTGGTGCAAGCGCGATGGTGGCGATGGATACAACGCGCAGCCCATGAGCCGCCAGCGCGTCACCTAGCGCCGACGCCTGATGTGGCGCGCGGGTCACAAGCACACGTGGTGGATCCAGACGGACAGGCGGCGTGAGCTTCGTGGATGGCAAGCGTTACTCCACCCCTGCCGTGGCAAATCCCGCCGCAAGCAGATCCCGCGCACCCTGTGCGACGAGGTCCGCGGCAGCACGCGCACCCAGATCGTACGGCGATTCATGATGACGGGCATAGATTGTCGTGCCAGCCATCGTCTCGCCGTCTGGCGCAGTCACAACGGCATGCAAGCGAGTGCCATCCTCGCCGTATGAGCATAAGGCCCCCACGGGTAACGCGCAGCCGCCACCCAGTGCGTGCAGCAGAGCGCGTTCGGCTTCCACGGCATAGCGCGTGGCGCGATGATCCAGCACTTGGGTCGCGGCGATCACAGTCGCAGCTTCCGCATGCGTCTCGATGGCGAGCGCACCTTGACCAGGAGCCGGGCACAGAGTCTCCGGGTCGAAGCGCTGACGAACCCAATCGGATTGCCCGTGCAGCTCCGCCGCGGGATGCCCGTCCAGGTGGTCATGACCGGGATGCGTGATGCACTCGATGTGCGCGCCCCGGCCAAACTCAGGATGCGAGGGATCAAGTGCCACCTGACGCAGGATCTGGCTTCCCAGCCGGTCGAGTCCCGCGCAGGCCAGCACGAGAGCATCGCATTCTCCCTGCGCTAGTTTGCGGATGCGTGTGTCGATGTTGCCGCGAATCGGGACAAAGGAGAACTCTGGATTGTGGGCTCGAAGCTGCGCAATGCGCCGCGGCGACGTCGTACCGATGCGCGCGCCGGCCGGCAACGTATGTATCTGGAGCCATTCCGGACAGAGCAGCGCATCCCTTGGATCGGCTCGCTCGGGAACTGCGGCCAACATGAAGCGTGGGTCCAGTTCGGTGGGCAAATCTTTCAAGGAGTGCACGGCGAGGTCGATTTCGCGTGCCCCCAAGGCCTCCTCGATTTCTTTGATGAAGATGCCTTTGCCATCCAGGCTTGGGGGCACTGTGCCCGTTCCGCCCGTAATCCCAGCCGCGAAGGCAGGGTCTTGCATTCGGTCGCCTGTTGTTCGAATGATTCTGATCTCCACGCTATTGCCGAGAGCCCGCAGAGTGGTGGCAATGTGGTTTGATTGCCACAAGGCCAGCCGAGAACCGCGCGTTCCGATGCGGAGGTGCATGCCGAGAGAATAGCTGAAGCCGCGTGATGGTGCATCCGGAAAAAACCACGGCGGCGGTGGCTCAAAGCGCTCCACCGCGGGAGCACAACCTATTGGCGCGCGTGTGCCTTACCACCGCGTCTGGGGTCCTGCGGCGGCTGGTTCACCGTGCCGGGCTCGCGACCCTGTTTGCCGTAACCCTCTGGCGTGGTGTGGACCTCACCTTGGGTTGCGAGGTGGGCTGCATGGGAGTGGGCGTGAGCGGTGTCATCGCCTGGAACGGCATCCACATGTTCTGCCCTGATTGCGTTGCTGAGTTCGTCACCATGCATCATCGCCTGCATCTCTTTCGTCAGCGCGTCACGCGCTTCATCACTCTGTACTGTGATGCTTTCGCGATGTTCACTGGCTCGTCACCAAAGTCGCGCAGCGTCGTAATCCGTACTACCCTTGTTGTTCGGCGAAGCTGCGTTCAGGAGGAAAGTGGTTCTGTCTCGTCCGCCATGATCCCCAACCTCATGGCTGACGGGATGACCGCAAGGGCTGCACCGTGGCTTGAAGAAATGGCCCCAAGACTGCAACGGAGCGCAACGCCAATACGCACAAACCTGTACCACTCTGTGCACATGTGAACATTTCACGTGATGCTAACCCGTTTGCGATTGCCAACTTCGCGGCGGCGGATGTAGTGTGTCTTGGGTTCCTGAAGTGCTGGGCCGTCGTTCAAAAGGAGCGCGTACCTGCCCGGAAGGATCTGTTGGGAGCAGTGCAGAAGTATGCGTTCTACATCCACGGCAACAAAGGTTGCGGTAAGCAGGACCGCCAAACTGGCGGCAGAACTTAGACCCTCCATCCTCCGTCTGAGCCGCCACTTGCGGCGAGAAGCTCAACGGGGGGGCAGTTCATCACTGGATGCTCAGCTGCTGGGCACGCTGCGGGAGGAACCCGGGTTGGGTGTGTCCGAACTTGCGGACATGGAACAGATGAGCAGGCCGGCCATGAGCGCGCATGTCAAGCGGCTGATGCAACTGGGATACGTGCAGCGCGAAATCCCCAAGACCGACGCTGACCGGCGCCGTGTTGGCCTGTCCGTCACACGCAGCGGGAGCACGTATCTTCGCTCAGTGAATGAGCGTCGTGCGGATTGGCTGGCCGAGCGCCTTTCAGAACTTGGCGCAGAAGACCGCACGGCGCTAGACCGGGCCGCGAAGTCACTGCGGATGATTCTTGAAGTGGACAGCGAGGCTGCTTAGGCCATGCGCCTGTTCAGGCCGTGGCTGGCTGCGGCCCGTACCTGCTGACGACGCAGTCTTCCAGTGGCGGTCACGTTATGATGAAGGGACGATGCCGAGCTTCGCGGATTCTGCTGTCATCTTCATTCTGGCCCTGATCCTGTTTGGGCCAAAGAAGCTGCCGCAGCTTGCCCGTCAGCTAGGCAAGCTGATGGCGGAGTTTCGCCGTGCTTCTAACGAGTTCCGCATGCAGATGGAAGACGAGCTGCGCATCTCCGAGCAGGAAGAAAAGCAAAAGAAGATCGCGGCCATCGAGGCCGCTGCACCGGTCGCGCCCGCAGCTGTTCCGGCGCTCGCCGCTGACTCTGGCAT
>CAXUBG010000115.1:9405-9886 GCA_964249285.1 uncultured Terriglobus sp.
GAATAAGAATTGCGCATCGAGGAGCAAAAGGAACATCAGAAGAAGGTGGATGCGATTGCCGGTCCGCCCTCCACGCTGCCCGAACCGGATCATCCTCACCTTTCCCGCGCCTCGGGTGAGGCGGCGGAGTCCTACACGGGGGAAGCAGACCACGCCAGCGTGCACGATGGCAGCGTGCCCATCGCTGAGTCAGGTACCCTGCGCATGATGCCTCCTTCGACTGGGTTACCAGTGCAGAGCGGCACATACGGCACATCGCCGGTTGCCCAAGAGACCGAAGCGCCTGCTGCATATGGTTCGGTACAACTGGAGCAGCAAGCCGGGCCGGAACAGGTTGCCGGCATGAGCAGCGACGAACCGGTGCACGACGCATTGAGCCTCGAGCCCCACGTTGAGCAAGCCCATGCCTGATGTGATTGACAACGTTCGTGAGGCGGTAACGGAGCGCGCCGAACTTCCCGGCATGAGCCTGATGGAGCAC
>CAXUBG010000116.1:0-9845 GCA_964249285.1 uncultured Terriglobus sp.
GTTGTACAGCGGACAGGACTTGCGCGCAAAGGCAGATCCCGGCGCAATGCATGAGTTGGCGCTGGATACCGTCGCGTGAACGTTCTGCTCATCACATTTTCGTTTCCGCCAGCCGGGGGCGTAGGCGTGATGCGGGCGCTGAGTCTGGCTCGGTACCTGCCGGAGAATGGCGTGCGCGTCGACGTGCTGACCGCCCGCAACGCACCGGCGGTGGTGCGCGACGATGGCTTGCTGGCGCGACTGCCGGCATCCGTGACCGTGCATCGCACGTGGACATTGGACTTGCCATTTGCTTTGCGCAAGGGCATGAAGAAGCTGCTCAGCCGAGAAAGGCCGCGCTCAACGCAGGCAACGAAAACAACAGCAAAAACAAGCGATACGGCTGCCACAAATCCCCTGCGCCAAGCCGTCGCCAATCTTCTCTTGCCCGACCCGCAAATTGGCTGGTTGCCGTTTGCGTCGCGGGCGGCGGCGCGGCTTGTGCGCGAGCGGCAGATCAACGCGGTCATCATCACAGTGCCGCCGTTTTCCAGCGTAAAGCTTGCAGAGGGGTTGCGAAAGAAGTTTCCCAAACTAACCATCCTTCTTGACTTCCGGGATGAATGGCTGAACACCACACTGAACCTTGTCAGCTTGAACGCCAATGCGCGTGCGCGCGCCGTTGCGTGGCAGACAGAACGCGCGGCGGTCCGCGCGGCAACCGCCGTCGTTGCCGTCACCGATGCCGCCCGCGATGCGATCCACGCGCGATATCCCGCGGAGGCCGCGGAAAAGTGCGTTCGCATCTCAAATGGATTTGATCGTCCCCTGCCTTCGCGCGCGCTGCAAGCCGTCGCTGACCCGCGGCCGGCTGGCCCTCCAGTAAAGCTGACGTACCTGGGCAGCATCTATGGCTCAACCGACCCTGCAACCTTCGTCCAAGCCGTGCTCGGCCTGCCGGACGAACTGCGCACGCGGCTCCAGGTGCGATTCATCGGCCACTTCGAAAACCCTGCATACCGCGACACGGTCCTGCAACTGGGCAGCACGGTCGAACTGATTGGCTTTCTGCCGCAAGCTGACGCCTTGCGCCTGCTGGACGAGACTGATTATGTCCTGCTGATCTCGCACGATCCAGTCAATGTCTCGGCCAAGTTCTACGACTATCTCCGCTCCGGCAAGCCAGTCCTCGCCGCCGTGCATCCCGGGGGCGACGTGCGTCGCCGCCTGGAAGAGACACGCGCGGGAGCGTGGGCCGATGTGTCCGATGCCGCGGCTATCCGGGAGATGCTGGCGCGGGTCATCCAGCACGGTCTGGCGGATTTCGATCCTGACTATGACGCCATCGCCCGTTACCACCGCAAGCCGTTGGCCGCGCAGTACGCTGGGTTGTTGACGGCGCTGACCGCCTCGCAGGAGTCTCGCCCGTGAAGGTCGCCGTGCTCACGCAGTATTTCCCCACGTCAGCAGCACCCTGGGCCGGCCATTCCGCCTACCAAACGCTGAAGCAGCTGGCACAGGTCTGCGATGCCAAAGTCTTCTACCCGCACGCAGTCTACCCCTCGCTGCTGAAGCCGAAGACCGGTGGCGCGACGATCGACTATGCGTGGCAGCCGGAGGGTGTTGCCGTTCAATATATCCCGTACCCGGTGCTGCCCGTGGTGTCGCGCCCGCTGAATGGAGGCATCATCTTCCGCCGTCTGCTGCCGCATGTGCGCGCATGGCAGCCGGACCTCATTCTGAATTACGTCGTCTATCCGGATGGTTATGCTGCGGTGCGGATCGGCGCGGTGCTCAGCATACCTGTAGTGCTGACGGCCATCGGCTCCGACCTGAACCGCATCCCCGGCCCGCTCTGTGCGCGGCTGACGCGTGCCGCGCTGCAACGCGCTGCATATGTAACTACTGTCAGCGCCGATCTCCTGCGTACCGCGCGCTCGCTGGGAGCAGATACTGCCCGAAGCGCAGCCATTTTGAACGGCTGCGACACTGCCGTCTTTTTTCCGCGCGACCGTGCGGATGCGCGGACATTGCTGGAAATTGCGCCGGATGCTGCGGTCATTCTGTACGCGGGACGGCTGGATGTGCGTAAGGGATTGCGTGAACTCATCGATGCCGTTGCAGTGCTGCGTTCGCGCCGGCCCGGCTTGCGCTGCTATCTGCTGGGTGATGGCTCGGACAGGCCGCTGTTGCAGGCAGCAGTCGCCCGGCACGGTTTACACGACGCCGTCACCTTTGTGCCCTCCGCGCCCACCGCGACGGTTGCGCAATGGATGGCGGCCTGCGACGTATGCACGTTGCCCAGCTACAAGGAGGGCTGCCCGAACGTGGTGCTGGAGGCGCTTGCCTCAGGCCGCCCTGTCGTCGCCACGGACGTGGGCGGCATTCCGGAGTTGATGGACAGCCGCAGCGGCCAGCTCGTCCCCGCGCACGATGCCCTTGCGCTGGAGCAGGCACTGGACGCCGCGCTTGCGCGCACCTGGTCCGCTGAGGAGATTGCGGGACGGCATCACCGCAGTTGGGAAAATGTGAGTGCGGAGGTCTACGAGGTTCTCCGGCGTATCAGTCAGAGTGGGCGAAGGGACTCGTAGAGCTTGGCCGCCCGGCCCCGGTCTGGACGGCACCTGCCCGAGGTGTAACCTTTAGCTGTGCGGGCGAAAGCGACACTGACGGGGCTGTTGATGGCGCTTCTACTGTCGATTTCCTGCCTCACTGCGGCCTGTGACGTGCGGTGCGACCTTCATGGTATGGGCGGCACCTGTCATGCCGGTTCTGGCTTTCACCATGCCACCCCAGCGACGACCGGTATGGGTTCTTTGGAGAGTTGTGCGGTGACGGCTGCCCCGATCACACTCTCAAACGTCTGCCACCATCACGTGTGCGGGCAGGGGAAGCCTCTGCTGATTGAGAGCAGACTGGACGGCCGGCGTCTTGCGATGGTGTCCGGCCCACAACCAGTCGCTGTCGTACCGGGGCTATCTAGCCGTTTGCGTCAGCGGCCCGGTGAGAAGTCAGATACGGGAACACCTCCGCGCGCCTCTCTTCCTACAGTCCTCCGCGTTTAAACCCTCCCCGTACTCAGTCGCTTGTGGCTGACGAACGCGCATGCCGGAGTATGCTGCGCGTCGGCCATTCAGGGTGCACCTGTACAAAACGCGGAGTTACTTTCCCTTGCCAGCCTGTCCTTCTTTCTTTCGCATTGCCTGCATCTTTGGGGCACTATTCGCCACCGCCCTACGAGCTGAACAAGCCGAGTTGCAGTCCCTACCTCTCGCACAGCAGGCACCCGTGAGGGCATCCTGCGTGGAGGACATGCCCGGGATGACAATGTGCCCCCAAGGTCTTGCCAATGCGCCGTCCACCGCTATGCCGGGCATGAAGATGACTGCGGACACGGCGGAGTTGATGCGGCAGATGCATCCAAGAACCTTCATTCAGGAGATTCAACACCACGCCGCCTCGGGAACCAGTGCGGAGCCGAACTCGACACTGACGCCCATGCTGATGACGATGAAGGGGCCGTGGATGGTGATGTTCCATGCGAACGTTTTCGTCACCGATACCCAGCAGACTGGTCCGCGCGGCGGAGACAAGCTGTTCTCGACGAACTGGTTGATGCCCATGGCAGAGCGCAAGCTGGCGTCCGGTCAACTGACCCTGCGTGCAATGTTCAGCCTGGAGCCGGCGACGATAACCGGTGAGCGATACCCGCTGCTTTTCCAGCAGGGTGAAACGGCATACGGCAAGCCAATCGCCGACGGCCAGCATCCGCACAACCTCTTTATGGAAGTGGCAGCGCTCTATGACCTTCGCCTGGGAGACAAGACACTGCTCAGCTTCTACGCGGCACCACAGGGTGACCCGGCCATCGGTCCCACAGCGTATCCGCATCGCGCCTCCGCCTCGGAAAATCCTGTTGGATCCCTGGGGCATCATCAGGAAGACTCCACGCACATTGCGAATGATGTGGTGACGGTTGGCCTGACCCACGGCATCGCACGCATTGAGATTGGCGGCTTCCATGGCCGCGAACCGGGTGAGAACCGCTGGGATTTCCATCAAGGTGCGATCGATTCGTGGACGACGCGGTTGACCCTGCAACCCGGTCAGAATTGGAGCGGACAGTACTCCTACGCGCGGCTGGTGAGCCCAGAGTCCCTGTTCCCCACGGAAAATCAGGAGCGCGTGACGGCGTCGGTAACGTACAACAAGCCACTTGGGCATAGCGGGAATTGGGCGAGCACGGCCCTTTGGGGAAGGACGCGATCGCTCGGCGACTCCGCCGAAGAGAACAGCTACCTGCTGGAATCAACCCTCCGCTTCCACGCCCGGAACTATGTCTGGACGAGGATGGAGAATGCCGGGCGCTCCAATGAACTGCTGAATGGCGAGAGCCCGTTGGCGGCCAACTTCCGTGAAGAGCCGCTGACGCATGTGCAGGCGTACACCTTCGGCTACGACCGGGACGTGGACCTCATACCGCATATCGCGTCCGCAATCGGGGCGCAGGTTACCACCTACGGGGTGGGCCATCCGTTGCAGCCAATCTACGGTTCCGCGCCAGTTGGGGTCAGCGTCTTCATCCGCCTGCGGCCCGTTTCGAAGTAAGTCAAGGAACAACCTCCTGCTGAAACAAGCATGAAGAGAACGTTCGCGGCCGCAGCCACGAGATCTACTGGCCTCCCGCGCCGCTTGCTGCCGGTTGTTGCAGCCCGCCCACGTTGGATTTATCGACGAGCGACGTGCCCGTGTCCACAAAGACGGGATACGGTGAGGTGGCGCTTGTGGTGTAGTGCGTGCTGAAGCTGGCTGGCATATTGTCGCGAACGGCGGCAAGTGCCAGGAGACCGGCGTAGCCCATGGTGTAGGGCTTTTGAGAGACGGTGGCCTCAATCTTGCCTGCCTGGATCAGGTCCAGCGTGTCCTTTGTCGCGTCCATCGCGATCACGGTGCGGTCCGTCACGTTCTGGCGATCCAGCGCGTCGCACACGTCCTTCGACGAAGCAGAATCAAGGGAAACGAAGGCATCCACCTTGTCATTGCCGGTGCGGGCCAGAAGTTCGCGCGTTTTATCGAAGGCAGTGCCGGTGCCGCTCTTCACATCGAAAACATCAATGACTTTCATCCCTGCATGCTCATTGATGACATCGAGGTAGCCTTTTAGTCGTTCTTCCACGTTCGGCTGTCCTTTCAGCGAAAAGACGGCGATGTTGCCCTTGCCCTTCAGCTTGTCAGCCAGGCGTCGCGCTCCAAGGCGTCCCGCTTCCAGATTGTTGGTGCCGATGAAGTACAGGCGCGAGCTGTCCGCGGCATCCGAGTCCACGGTAATGACCGGGATACCCGAACCGATGGCCTTGTTGATCTGCGGTGCCATCAGCGAGGCGTCGATGACGGACACCAGGATACCCGCCGGCTTGGAAGCAACCGCCTTGTCGAAGTCATCGACTTCGGCGCGGGCGTCGGCGGTGTCCGGACCTGCAACCATCGCAGTCACGCCCAGCTGGGCGCCGGATTTATTAAAGCCGTCGGTCACGGTCTTCCAGTATGGCAGCTTCAGATTGCCAGCGATCAGGTAGTACTTCTCTGACTTGGTGTGATGGGCGCAGCCGCTTAAGCCAAGCGTGAGGGAGAGGAGTGAAAGACAAACACCTGCATGCCGCATACAACCTCCACGAATCAATCATCCGGCGCCTGCCACGTCCAGAACGCACGCGGCAAACGATGCCATGAGGGCCGAATCATACTCCGTCCGCGCGATACGCGCCAACTCCGCTGTCTCAACGCGACATCGAGGGAGGAGCAGCATCGATAGCGCTGCCCCACTGCTTGTTCGGCGCGGGACCCATGGAGAGCGTCAAAGTGCCACCATTCGCGATGTCCGCGTGGCTGAACCAGGGCTTCGTCCACGGTTTGCCATTCAAGGTTGCCGACTGAATGTAGACGTTCTTGCCGGAGTTGTTGTTCGCCACGATCTCGAAGACCTTGCCATTGCCCATGTGCAGCTTGACGCGGCGGAACAGCGGACTGCCCATGGCGTACACCGGCGACGACGGATCGACGGTGTAAAAGCCCATCGCGCTCAGCACGTACCACGAGGCGGTCGATCCCTGATCGTCCATGCCAGGAAAGGCATAGCCAGAGGCGTCGCTGCCGTACATTTCACGCAGGATGCGGCGGCTCAGTTCCTGCGTCTTCCAGGGCTGCCCCAGCCAGTCATAGAGATACGCGGCTTGCTGGTCCGGCTGGTGGCCCTGCACGGGCTGGCCGAGGTGGCCGGTGCAATCGCGGCAGACACCCGTAGCGGTGTACGGCGTAGAGAAGAACTCATCCAGCTTGGCGGCGGTCTTCTCGCGGCCGCCAAGCAACGTCGTCAGTCCCGCGATGTCATGCGGCACCAGCCAAAGCGTGGACCAGCCGGAGGCCTCCTTCATCATGAAGTTGTAGTACGGCTCGCCGGGATCAAATGTACCCTTGTCAGGACCTGCGGCCGGCAAGGCCCATGCACCATCCGCCGTCCGGCCTCGCATAAAGCCGGTCGCGGGATCGAAGACATTCTTGTAATTCGCGGCGCGCTTCAGGAACATGGCCGCGTCATCATCCTTGCCGAGCTTCTTCGCGAACTGCGACATGGCGTAGTCGTCCCACGCATACTCCAGCGTCGTAGCCGCGCCCGCTTTGCCGCCAGCGTAGGGCGGGCTCGGATTGCCGGGTGGCACCACGTCGGAGATCCAGCCATTCTTCATGTATTCGGCAAGATAATGTCGCGGACCGGCCGGGTCCATCGCGTTCTTGCGCAGGTACTCATACACGCCCGCCCTATCGAAGGACAGGCCGCGCTCCCAGTCTCCCAGGTACATGAAGACGGCGTTGTCCCCATGGAACGACGTGCCCATGTAGCCGGATTCGCGTGCCATGTCCAACTGCGAGGCAAGAATGTCCTGCTTCACGGAAGGCTCTAGGAGCGTAAGCAACACAATCTGGTTGCGGCCTGTATCCCAGAAGGGCACGGGGCCGTAGCGGTCGTGGTCCGCCGTGTGTTCCTTGCGGTCCAGGCCAACGTAGGTCTCGCCCTTGCGTGCCAGCAGCCGCGGGCTGGTAAAGCTGTGCAGGAGGCAGGAGTAGAACAGCATCTTCTCCTTTTCTGTGCCGCCCTCCACTTCAATCTTGTTCAGCAGCGAAGCCCATGCGGCCTCCGCACTGCGGTGAACTGCCTCAAAGTCGAAGCCTGGCTGCTCCTGGTGCAGGCGCGCCTCGGCTTGCGCGTAACTCTGCCCGTGCGCAACCTTCACGAGCACCTGCTCGCCCGCCGCCGTAGTGGCGAAGCGGAGATAGGCTCCGGCGAAGGAGCCTGTGATGGTGCGCTCGTTATCCAGCACATCGTCGTTGCCGAGAATGCGGCCTTTCGACAGGTTGACAGCCGGAATGCGCCTAAAGGTGCCGAAGGCACGGAACGGTTTGGAGAACTCCGCGACGAAATACGCCTGCCGCCCATTGCCGTTCATCGGGTCGCCGTTGCCGAAGTCCACCGCGCCGCGCACGGTATGGTCATCCACGACCTCAATCTGGCCAGCCGCCCGGTCAATGTTGATGACAACGGACGCCTTCTGCGCGGCGGGAAAGGTGAAGCGGTACAGCCCGGTATACAGTGTCGCGGTCAGTTCCACGCGGGTGTGGAAGCTGTCGAGATCGACAGCATAGTAGCCGGGTGACGCCCTCTCCGTGCTCTTGTTGTAGGCCGACGGCGTGTAGTTGGGCGGCACGGTCCAGTCGCCCACGACCGGCATGAGCATAGGCCCGCCGGGACCGCCGGCGGAAAAGCCAAACATGGTTGGATTTGGATAGTAGTACGGCCAGTTGATGCCCGTGTCATACTGCAGCGCAATGTTGGAGTTGACCGGGCCCAGATCGAACGGCCCATGCGGCAGCAACGGCCCGGGCGGCACAAACCCGGAGTAGAGCGGCTCACCCTCTGGGGGCGCGTTGCCAATCAGCGTCTGGTTATCAAGCGGGGCGGTGCCCACCAGCGGATTGGCGTAACTGACGCCGTCCTTCGGGTGCTTGCCTTGAGCGCTGATGAGCATGGTGCCTGTAACGCTGATGGCAAGGGCAGCCAGAACATGGAGGAAATGATGCCGGAAAGACATGCCTCACTGTATACGCCGCGCTACCGGTTTTGAGCTAGTCTCTGCGACAGATGCGGTAGGCCGGAGCGCGCGTAGCAGTTGCGAGTCGTTCGTATCGCCGCTCAACTCCCAGATCATCATGCCGCCCAGCCCGCGGTCTCGCGCGAATGCTGCCTTGGCGCGCAGCGAGTCGGGGTCCTCAAACGTGAGAAAATTGTCGCCATCGTAAATCCAGGGTGCCTGCGACACCGGATCACGATACAGCTTTGCATCCGGGCTGCCGGCCAGCAGCGTCACGGCTGTGGATTGATTCAGGTTGCCGCGCACCGGGTCGCCATGGCTGTACAGACCATTATGATCACCAGCGCTGACGTTGTGCCACTGGTATGCGTAGAACGGCAAGCCGAGGAGCAGCTGGCGCGGCGGCACCCCGGCAGCAATGTACGCGTCCACCACGGATGCGACGGTCTCGGCGCGCGGATTATCAGACCGCAGCGGCGCGACAAAGCCGGTGTCGTGGCTCCACGGACCCTGAAAATCGTAGGTCATTACGCCGATCTGGTCGACACACTCCGCAATCCGCTTCCAGTCAATGGGATCGATGTTTTGACGGCTCGCCCCCGAAGCAATGGAAAGCGTATAGCGGCGGCCCGCACCGGCATGGCCCTTCGGTCCAGGTGGAAGCCCGTCCATTTGGCGGCGAAACTCCGCCATCAGCGCATAGAAGTCTTCAGCGTGCGCTGCGTCCGGGTATTCCCAGTCCACGTCGAATCCATCGAACAGGTTGGCGGCTTCCACACCGGCTGCAATATGACCCTGAAGAAAGCGCGCCACGCAGGAATGCACGAACGCGACGCGGTTCTCCGGTTTCGCGGCATCTTCAAACAGCGAGCGCTTGCCTTCGAGCGAAATCAGGATGCGCAGCCCCGGATAGCGCTTGCGTAACAGTTGAAGCTGGTGGAAGTTGCCCTTCATCAGGGCCTCGGGGGCGTCTGCAACACCGTCAATCGAATCTTCGGCCTTGAAGGCGATGTTCAGGTCGGCGGTGGGGTCGGCTACGATGCAGGCATTGTCCTTAATATTGCCCTGCGCATAATCGATTTGCGTCAGCGATTGGATCGCGCCGCTCTTGATCAGGTCGAGCGGAACGTAGCGGCGCTCGTAAATGCCCCACTGCGGAAAATAGCCAACGACGGTCTGCTGCGCCTGTGCGGAGACTGCGGTATGCGGCGGGTGCTGACCAACCGCCACGGATCCAGTGGATCCCAAAAAGATGAGGGCAGACAAGAGAACAAGCAGCAAGGGCATCTGCTGGTTAGACGCCGCGAACACCAGGCCTGTTTCGCAGCGCCGCATCTTGACCTCGGCTCGCAGTCACAACACGGTACAGTGAAGGCATTCCTCACGTGGAGCAAATGGCATGGACAGGCGTACGTTTGTGGAGCGCTGCGCGGCAGCGGGTCTTTCTTCTTCGTTGTTTCCAGGCGCGCTGGCCGCCCTCGCCGTGCAGTCCGGAGAGGCACAACGTCCCGTTGCGGGACCGCAAACTGAGGATGTAGCACCTGCCGTCGACAGTTTTCCCGCGATCACACCGGCGATGCTGGACGCGGCCGCCGCGATTGCGGGCATCACGCTGACCGCGGAGCAGAAGACGATGATGCTCGAAGGCGTCGTCGCGCAGCGCAAAGGCTTGCAGGCGATTCGCGATCTGCACCTGCCGAACTCGGTCGCGCCCGCGATGGT
>CAXUBG010000117.1:0-361 GCA_964249285.1 uncultured Terriglobus sp.
TCCATCAACGGCGCGATCCGCGATCAGGGCCAGATTAGCGGTGGTGGATTCAACAAGCAGACCGCTGGCGACCTGTCGCTCATGCTGCGCACCGGCTCGCTGCCTGCGTCCATTGATTACTTGGAGGAGCATTCGGTCGGTCCATCACTTGGCGCGGCCAGCATCCGTGAAGGCGTTGTCGCTTCGATCGTCGGCATGCTCGCCGTCATGGCATTCATGCTGATCTACTATCGCGGCGCGGGCATCAACGCGGACCTCGCGCTTTTTCTTAACCTCGTCATCCTGCTCGGTTTCATGGGATTCACCGGCCAGACGCTTACCCTGCCAGGCATTGCCGGGGTGATCCTGACGATCGGCATGG
>CAXUBG010000117.1:371-3382 GCA_964249285.1 uncultured Terriglobus sp.
CGAATCGAACGTGCTGATCTTTGAACGCATCCGCGAAGAGCTGCACATGGGCAAGCCGCCCTCCGCTGCCGTGCAGAACGGTTTCGCGCATGCCTGGGTCACGCTGCTGGACACGCACGTGACCACGATCGTGTCGGCCATCATCCTGTTTTTCGTCGGCACGGGGCCGGTACGAGGCTTCGCTGTCACACTCACCTTCGGCCTGCTGGCAAATCTGTTTACCGCGGTCTTCGTCTCCCGCGTCATCTTTGACAGCGTCCTGAACCGCAAGGTGCGTGGCGAGGCACTTTCCATTTAGTACATCCGTCATCCCGTATCGACGCGAATCCGCTTGCAGCAAGGGATCCGCTGTTCACCAACTCAGAGGCATCACGTGGAACTGTTTCGCACGATTAACATCGATTGGCTGAGCAAGAAGTGGTTCTTTCTCGGCTTTTCACTTCTCTTTTCGGTTGCAGGCGTTCTAAGTATGTTGTTCTGGCACCATGTGCCGGTCGGCATCGACTTCAAGGGTGGAACGCAGGTGCGCGTCTCCTTCCCTTTCCAGCCTAATGAAGATCATCTGCGCCGCGTCATGGACCAGGCCGGTGTACACGACGCCAGCATCCAGCGGCTGAGCGGCAGCAACGGTAACGAAGCCGTTATCACGCTGCCACAGAGTTCCGACGCGCGAAGCGACAGTGCCCGCCAGGCCGTGGTCAATGCTTTTGCCGCGAACTACCACGACTCAACCTATCGTATTGAGGATGCCTATACTGTCGGTCCGACGGCTCGAAACCAGCTTAACCGCCAGGCAGGTTGGGCGGTGCTCTGGTCCCTGGTTGGGATGCTGGTGTATCTGTGGTTCCGCTTCGAATTTATTTATGGTGCCGCCGCAGTGATCGCGGTCTTCCACGACACGCTGATCACCATCGGTTTCTTCTCGCTCACCAATCAGGAGATTACCCTTACAGTGATAGCGGCAATCCTCACGCTGGTGGGTTACTCCATGAACGATACGATCGTCGTGTTTGACCGGGTGCGTGAAAACCTGCAGCTGATGCGGCGCGCGACGCTGTCTGAAATCGTCAACAAGAGCATTAATCAGACGCTCTCGCGAACCGTGATCGCCTCCGGTCTCACGTTTCTTACCGTGTTGTCGCTGTACATCTTTGGCGGCGAGGTTCTGCACGGTTTTTCCTTCGCATTGGTCGTCGGAATATTGATTGGAACGTATTCCTCAATCGCAGTTGCGGCACCCATGCTGGTCGCCTACCAGGACTGGCGCGTAAGCAGGGGAAAGACGACCCAACTCGTTGCGGGACGGCGCGCGACGGTCTAGCGCAAGCGAGCGATAACCGTGTGACGTGCTGCTGGTTACGAAAGCGCTTCATGCCATAAAACTCTGGAGAGTACTCTCCCGATTCTTGCATGCGTGTACAGCCATAGCACAGGCGTGACAGGTAGCACGCTGCTACGATGTTTCAGTCACCACAACCAAACCTGCGTGCGAATGGCTAAGCAAGTAACCACTGGCTCTGGCAGGTAATGCGCAACTTCTTATAATCGGAGCCGCCTCGTGATCGCTGATAGTGCCACAGGACAAAGCACGCCATTCCGTACGGGAGAACGGTCCGCAGGTGAGTTTCAGTTTCTAGATAACCCCCGACGGTCCAAAGTCCTGCTCGCACTCTACGCCGTGCCAGTCTTGCTCACGTGCGCATGGGTGCTCTCACTTCCGGTATTTCCATCGCAGGATGGACCGCTTCACCTATATTACGTCAATGCATTTCGCCAGCTCCTGGCGCACCAGCCGGGGGTCTATGCCAATGCATATTTCGTTAAGGCTCACGTAAGTCCATATTCTTCGTACTACTACGGCCTCATCGCGCTCGGAAAAGTAGTCAGCCTCGATACCGCGGACAAGATCATGGTGTGTTTGTACTTGATCCTGTTTGCTCTTTCTACGCGCGTTCTTCTCCGGGTGGTTACACCTTCCGCGGAGTGGGCACCGTTCATGATCTTTCCCGTGCTGTTGAACTGGCCGTTGATGATGGGCTTTATCAATTACTCGCTTTCTACGTGCCTGGCGTTTTTCGCTCTCGCGGCATGGTGCCGGGGAACAGGTCGCGAATACCTTAGGTACCGAGTTTTTTTTCTGCTCCTGGTCGCACTCATGATGGTCACCCATCCCGTACCGTGGCTGCTTGTAGTCACCTTTGCGGGGTATGATCTTGCTTTGCGGCTGGTCCGGGCTTATTTCGGGCAAGGTACCATCAAGGCTCAGCTGTCATCCAGGCCATTCCGGATGGACGCAGTCACCGCGTTCCTGGCGTGTCTGCCATATCCCTATCTGAAGCACTTCAATGGCATGGTGCAAACTACCGAACCAGAGAAGATCGCACCCATGCCGTTCCAGGCGATGGTGCCCCATGTCCTGCTGCCCTATGCGCAGCGGGCGCAAAGCTTTATCCGGACGTTCGGCATTGACATCTACGCGGGGAGCAGTTCCCTTGCACGCGCGTATCGCTTTGGTCTGACGTTTCTCGTGTTCCTGCTTCTTGCCACGGCCTGCGTGAGTTTCTGGCGTCAGCGCTCGAGAGGAGAGTGGACTCAGGCCGATACGTGGCTCCTTTTCAGTATTTGTGTTCTGCCGTTTCTGCTGTTTCTGCCTGACGCCATCGGAAACCACTTTTATTTCATCAGCCGTCTCGGCATCCTTTTCTTCATGGTGTGCCTGGCAGGCGCGTCCTGGGGCTTGCAGCAGTTTCGGGGGATAGGTCTTGCGCTGACCGCATTTTCTTTGTTGTGGTGGACGTTGACGTTCGGCATGGCTATGCGATATATCTCGCCTGCCGCGCGCGATATTGCCACGCTGAAGCTCGCTCCAGCAACGGACGGCCGCCGTCCAGGCCTGCTCATGGAAACGATCGGTGCCACCAGCACATTTTTTTTTTTTTTCGTGGACTATTTATTTGTTGTTGTAAGGTTTTTTCGGCAGCGTAATCTCTTGCTTTACAACACGGCATGGT
>CAXUBG010000117.1:3392-9832 GCA_964249285.1 uncultured Terriglobus sp.
TATGAGGGACTGCCCTTCTTCGGAAGCCAGATGCTGCCCACCCCGCAGGTGGAGTCGCAGACGCTGCGATCGACTGGTTTCGTCTTCCTGATGCGGCAAGGAGCTCCATTAACAGAGCATCCCATGGCTGACCATCTGAATCGCATTACACCCGCTCCGTCCGCCAACGGCTGGTCCTGCCAGCACGGGCCGGATGCTGCCTGGTATTTGTGTGAGCCGAAAGGGTAGAACACAAGCAAACAGGCGAGCTCATCGGAGCACGCCTGTTTTGGATGAGCTAATCCGCGGGCCTCAGCTACTGCGTCGTCTGCGGTCCTGTACCATCCAGGTTCCTTGGACGGAGCACGGCACCGTTGGCCGGAACCATAGAGCGGGTTTTCGTTCCAGATCCCACAGCTGCCGTCGACTGCGGTGCGGCTGCGCCGTGGAGCGTCACGATCAGCGATTTGGCTCCCACCTCTCCGGTCGTGCTGTAACTATGTGGGGTGTTGGAGTCAAAATAGACCGCGTCGCCTGCTTCCAACCGGTGTCTGCTGTCGCCGTGAGTGATGTCCAACTCACCCTCCAGAACGTACAAAAATTCGCATCCGGGGTGCTGGTGTGCGCGGCGCTGTTTGACGTTCGGCAGAAATTCGGCAAAGTACGGGTCAAGCTGGCGGTCCGGCACCAAGTAGCCGAGTGATTCAAAGTAGTACGACGGATCATCCGTTCCGCTCTGAGGCAGGCGAATACGGTCCTTGCCACGTTGAATCCGGAACAGGGTTTTCGGCTCCGGCTCAAAGAAATAGCTGAGATCTTTTGAGAAAACCAAGGCAATTCGTGCAAGATTCCGCAGCGTAGGCACCACGCGCCCGGTCTCCAGTTGTGAGAGGAAACTGGCTGACAGGCCGGTATGCTTTCCCAACTCGACGAGACCCATCGCTTTTTTGAGGCGCAGTTGCTTGATGCGCTCACCCAAACGCTTCTCCGAGATAAAGTTCTCGGCAGCATCCGTCGCTGCGCGACCATCCTTTTCTTGCGACCGTTCTTCTACCTGCAGGGTCTGTGCGCCAAGGTCTTCGATACCGGGTTGGGTTGCCATGCAAAGTCGCTCCTGACGGTCGGCCTTCGCGTGCGCCGAAAAGATGTTTGAACGCCGTCGAAAGATGTACGCCGGCTACCGCCGGTTTGGATTGCGAAAATGATCCTGAACTTCTGCTTTTCGCTGAATGTCTCGCGGGACAGAGCTGTTGACGCAAGTCGGCTGGTCAAAGTCTCACGCCAGCACGAATTGGGATGCGCCTTTGCCAAGTGAGCCGGTGCTAGGCTTGAAGCGTGACACCGTCCCGCGAAGCGACTGGAGAACCTGCCGGGTGGGGCCTCTCCATAGACCTGCGGCGTGCGGTATGGGCGATTGCCACAGCCGCAATTGCCGTACTCACGGGTTGCGCCAGCGAGGGACCGCTTCGCCCACCCACTTTGCACCTTCCGGCACCAGTCCGCGGCTTCTCGGCGGAGCGCGCGGGCGATGTCGTGACACTGCGTTGGACTACACCTTCCCGCACGACTGACGGCGCTTCCCTTACCGGCAAGCATGGCTCCGGCCAGCTCTCCGCAGAGGTCTGCCGCGACGAGATCGCCTCGACCGATGCATGCATTCCAGTGGCCCACCCTGCCGTCACCAGCGGTGACCCCACTACCTTCGCTGATGTACTGCCGCCGTCACTTACCATGGGCACTTTGCGCCCGCTGCGCTACCGGGTTCGCATTCTGAACGGGCAAGGCAAAGGGGGTGACTTCGCCCGTGCAGAAACACTGGCCGGAGCCGCGCCGCCGGCCGTGGCGGATGTGCGGGCCTTTCCGGTTTCGGGTGGAGCAGAGTTACGGTGGAAGCGAGACTCCGCAGCAGGTTTGCGAACGATCATCCGCGTGGAACGCGGTCAGGCTAACACGGACACGGCGGAACCTGGTAAACCGGTCCTGTTAACCGTGGACGCGACACCACATGACCCGGGCGGTGCAATTGACAACGGGGCGAGACCCGGTGTTGCGCAGCGGTATACCATCGCCCGCACCAGGTCCATGGTCCTGGATGGTACGGAACTGACGATTAGCAGCGCGCCGGCGACCGCCATGCTCTCCGCTTCCGCAAAGCGGAGCCCACCGGCACCGCCATTAGGCTTGGAAGCAATTGCCGTCACGCTGGGCGTCCCGGAGATTAGCCTGGTGTGGCAGGCGAGCGCCGGTGCAGCAGCCTACAACGTATATCGCGCCGCCGGAGCCGCCGAACCGGTGTTGCTGGCACCGGTGCCACAGCGAAGCCTCACCTACACCGATTCCGCGGCCCAACCAGGCGTCCATTACCGCTATAGCGTCTCCGCCGTGGACGCGCTGGGGACTGAGGGGTGTCGCAGCGCGGAAACCAGCGTGACCATTCCGCAGCCCTAAGCGCCTTCTGCTATACGCTTCGCATCCAACCCGCAGCAGTTATCATGGGTACGGTATACGCCGGGCATGACCCGCGACAGGAGATTGAGTATGGCTACGCTCTTAGACAGTCTGAAGCAGTACACCACGGTGGTGGCGGACACCGGCGACATGAGGTCGATGGAGAAGTTCAAGCCGACGGATGCAACAACAAATCCGTCGCTGATCACCGCCGCGGCGGGTATGCCGGAGTACAGCGAAATTGTGGACGACGTGCTCAAGGACGCCAAGGACAAGGCGGGCAAGAACTCCGACGACAAAGCTGTCGCGGCGCAAGCGTTCAAAACACTTGCCGTGGCCTTTGGCCGCAAGATTCTCGACATTGTTCCTGGCCGCGTTTCCACTGAAGTGGATGCCCGTCTGTCCTATGACAAAGAGAAGACGATGGCGATGGCGCACGACATCATCGGTCAGTATGAGCAGGCCGGCGTCAAGCGCGATCGCATCCTGATCAAGATCGCCTCTACCTGGGAGGGCATCAAGGCCGCCGAGGAGCTGGAGAAGGAAGGCATCCACTGCAATCTGACGCTGCTCTTCGGTATGCACCAGGCAGTCGCGTGCGCCGAGGCGAAAGTGACACTGATTTCGCCGTTCGTCGGGCGCATCCTCGACTGGTACAAGAAGGACACGGGCAAGGATTACGCGGGCGCGGACGATCCTGGCGTGCAGTCCGTGACGGCGATCTACAACTACTACAAAAAGTTCGGCTATAAGACGCAGGTGATGGGTGCCAGCTTTCGCAACACCAGCGAGATCATTGAACTCGTTGGCAACGACCTGCTTACCATCTCGCCCAAGCTGCTGGAGGAGTTGAACAGCAAAGAGGGCACGCTGGAAAAGAAGCTTGATCCGGCGAAGGCGCAGGCCATGGAGATCCAGAAGATCCCCATGGATCAGGCTACGTTCGAGAAGATGCACGCCGAGGATCGCATGGCCCACGACAAGCTAAAGGAAGGCATCGAGGGGTTCAGCAAGGCGCTGGAAGAGCTTGAGCAACTGCTCGAAAAGCGGTTGAAGGAAATGCCCGAACCAGCACACGCCTGAGCCGGACCGATGGCGGAGCGATGGGAAGCAGGCCACTGCTTCCCATTGTTGTTTGCGGTTATCATGGCCGTGAACAACGTCACACATGAAAGCGGGTTTGCGAAGGTATGAGATCGTTTCCAGCGTTTGTGCTCACTGTGTTCGTTGTCCTCTCAAGCGCCGCAAAGACGCAGGAGCCGGGTACAGCCGCGCAAACCCCACCGTCACAAGCGCCCACCGTTCCAGCCGCAACGCCTTCCGCGCAGACCCCGCCTGCCGTTCCAACGGGAAACGGAACGCAGCCAGTGCGAAATGCGGACGGCACCTATACGATCCGCCGCACCGCACGCCTTGTGATTCTGGACGTTGTCGTCACCGACAAGCAGGGGAACGTGGTCTCCGGGCTTACCCGCGACAACTTTCACGTGACGGAGCTTGGGGAGCCCCAGACCGTCTTGAACTTTGAGGAGACCGGCGCACGTTCCATTCCGGCCAACGCCGAGATCAACTCGACCGCAGACCTTGACCGCGCCGCCCCGCGCGCTCCCGTCAACATCCTGCTGCTGGACGAGTTCAACACCCGCTTTGAAGACATGGCGTTTGCGCGCTACTCGCTGAAGAAGATCCTGGCCAAGCAGCCGGACCGGCTGGACACGCCAACGATGCTGATCGCCGTCAGCCTGCAGAAGTTCACCGTGCTGCAGGACTACACGCAGAACAAAGCCGCGCTGATTGACGCACTGGACCATCACTTCGCCGCGTATCCCTGGCAGGTGCACAACGGCGGTTGGATCGCAGAGCGTTACAGCGCCGCCTTTGGCACGCTGGAGCGGGTTGCGGAGGCCGTGATCGGGCATCCCGGCCACAAAAACATGATCTGGATAGGCCGCGGATTTCCGGCCTTCAGCCTGGTCAACGCCCCGGTGGACACAGCCACGCGCGTGGACAATGCGGTGCAGCAATGCGTGAACGAGCTGCGCGACGCGCGTGTCACCTTGTACACCGTCGATCCGGCCGGGCTTACCGTTCGCCCGGGCGGAGATTATGGCCCGGCGGCGGAATTCGACGATCCATTTGGCGGCAACTACCAGTTCAATAAGCTCGCGAAGGCAACGGGTGGCCGCGCGTTTTACGGCCGCAACGATGTCGATACGGAGATCGGGACGGGTATCCGGGATGGCGCGAGCTTCTATTCCCTTACGTACCGGCCCGACAATGCGAATGTGGATCCCAAGAAGTTCCGCCGTATCAAGATCACGCTGGACCGCCCGGACCTGACCGCCACCACGCGTGAGGGCTACTACGTGCAGCGTGGTCCGGCTCGCGTCGACCCGGCAAACCCGTCGCGCCGGCTGGCCTTCGAACTGCTTTCAGCTGACACCAGCAACATGGCGTATGACGGGGTGCCGCTGACCCTGACGCCTGACCCCGCGAACCCGGACAGCTTTACGATCCATGTGGACGGTCGCGGCCTGGTGTGGGCACCGGCAACCGATACGGAGCCGCGGCACGCGGACATGGTCGTGGTCGCCTCCACGTTCGATAAGAAGAACAAGGAATTGAAGCGCATTTCGAAGCTGGTGAAAGCGGCGGCAAGCGCCGACGTGGCACCCACGGGGCCGCTGAAGCGCGATGTCAATCTGAAGTTTGCGCTCGAACACGACCCCAAAGCCGTCCGCGCTCGCTTTGTTGTCCGCGTCAGCGCCACAGGGCGTATTGGAACGGCGGATGCCACGCTGAACCAGACCGCAGCAGCTGCCTCGAAGTAGTTCAGTACAAACGATTGGGGCTGTTGCGCGGCGATGTTCCACGTGGAACGTTTTCGCGAATGGCAAGATTCGGCATGGAATCGGTCAAAGGGAACATTGAAGCGCGCTAAAGCTGGTAACCACTGCCGCAATGTGCCTGTGCCGTTCGGCCCCGGACGACACCAGCGCATCGACTGACTTTCACCCTGCGACCCAGGGTGCTGTGACGAAACGGCGCATGGCGGTGTCTATAGCAGCACCGCCGGACTCGCGGCGTTCGAGGTTTTCCCGATGCTGCGCATAGTTTGCACGACCCTTTTTGCCGCTGTGCACGCCGCAGCGCAAACGGTTCCACCGAGGCCTGCGGCAGCAACGCCTTTGCCCATCCGGCGCGTGGCGCTTTATAAAAACGGCGTCGGATTCTTTGAGCATGTGGGCGAGGTGCGCGGCAACGGCTCTGTCACCATCGACTTCACCACGGCGCAGCTGAATGACGTGCTGCAGTCGCTGACGGCCATTGATCTGGGTGGCGGGCGTATCTCTGGCGCGGGATACAACAGCACCACGCCGGTGGAGCAGCAGTTGCGCAGCCTGCCTTTGTCGCTTGGCGCTGATCCGACGGCGGCGGACTTTTACAGCGCGATTCGCGGCGCACGCGTGCAAGTGACGGGTGCGGGCGTGCCCGTGACTGGCCGCATCCTGAACGTGGAACTGCGCACGGCGGAATCAGGCAAGGCCGATGACGGACAGGCGAAGAGCACGGTCGAGCATCACTTTCTGACCATTGTTTCCGATGCTGGCGAGGTACGCACCGTCGAGTTGAACCAGCACACTGGCGTGCGTCTGCTGGACGCTTCGCTGCATGGCGACGTGACGCGGTACTTGCAGATACTGGCGGACAATCACCAGGAAGGTTTGCGGCACCTGACCCTGTCAGACAGTGGTACGGGCACGCGGGAACTGCGGGTGTCGTACATCTCCGAGGTGCCGGTATGGAAATCCACCTACCGCATCCTGTTTGACAACCGGACAGGCGGCGGGGCGAAGCAGGCGACGCTGCAGGGGTGGGCTGTGGTGGATAACACCGTGGGCGCGGACTGGAATGGTGTCCAGCTGGCGCTCATTGCGGGTGCGCCGCAGAGTTTTATTCAGCCCATCTCGCAGCCGTACTATGCGCGGCGGCCGGAGATTGGCCTGCCGCAG
>CAXUBG010000118.1:0-9788 GCA_964249285.1 uncultured Terriglobus sp.
GCGTCGCTTCACGCGGGAAGGCTGGATGTGATGTCCAGCAGCAACGGGTCAGAACCGTCCACCGGCGCGTACAACCTGAGTTTCGGTACGGCGACCACATACTTTCCGGCGAAGGCGTCCGGGTACATGGTGGCCTCGTCAGGCGAAGGTACGCGATTGACGGAGGCCCGCTTCGATCCTCTCAAGGCAAAGCACTCTACGTTGCTGGTCGAGGATACTGTGTCCGGAGTGGCTACCAAGGTTCTGACCGATCAGGATCAGCCGGCTCCCCCAGGCCATGTCTCGCTTCGCTTCGCCAATGAAATGTCGCAGAACGGCCCGGTTGATATCTATCTGGTGCCGTTTGACATACGAGAAGACAAAACGGTGATGGTTGCTGCCGCCCTGAGCGCGGGTACAACCAGCGAGTACGTTGCCGTCCCTGCGTCCCGGTACACCCTGTACGCCATGCCGGCTGGTGAACCAATACATACTGCGGCTCCGTTGTTCCTGGGCGCGGCAGTCAACTACACGAGTGGCTCCGTGCGGACACTGGTGCTGCTCCATTCCTCCTCACGCCGATTTACAGCCGACGTCATCACGCTGAACGACTACAATTCAGCGGCAAGTTCGGAGTAAAGCGCGACCTTACCCAGAGGGAGGCGGAAAGTCGCGTTTTGCGGAAAAAATATAGTTCCAGCGACCGCCACAACTGCGCATGAAGGCCTGTGTCTTTTCTCTGCGTAAGACGGCCGTGACAGCAGCCGCAGCAAGGAGAACCGCCATGAAGATCATGACTATCGCGCTCGCATCCACATTTGCTCTGACCACGCTTGCACAGGCGCAGGAGACCAACAAACAGATCAATCAGCGCAAGACCGAGCAGCAACAGCGCATCGCTCAGGGTGTTAAGTCGGGCCAGATGACCGCCGGTGAAACTTCGCACGTAGAGCATCAGGAGAGCGCCATCAACCATGAGGAGCGCAACATGCGCGCGCAGGATAATGGCCACCTGACAAAAGCGGATCGCAGCGTGATCCAGAAGCAGCAGAATCAAGAGAGCCGCCGCATTTACCGGGATAAGCACAACGCCGCGAAGCAGTAATTTTGGCTCCCCCAGGCGGGTGAAAGGGCAGCCCGGTGGGCTGCCCTTTCACCATGTCAACGGTGACACGAAGCTATTTTGCTGCGCCAACTGCCTGCCGGATCCCGGCTCTAAGTGCTACGGCCTTATCAGTCTTTTCCCAGGTAAAGCCTTCACCTTCCCGCCCGAAGTGGCCGTAGGCGGCGGTCTGCTGAAACTTTGGCTTGCGCAAATCCAGCGTTTCAATAATGCCTTTCGGCGTCAGCGCAAAGTTTTGCCGAACAAGTTCCGTCAACTCGCGCTGATCGACAGTGCCGGTGCCGAACGTCTCCACAAGCACACTGACAGGTTCGGCAATGCCGATGGCGTAGGCAAGCTGAACTTCGCAGCGATCAGCGAGCCCGGCCGCGACGATGTTCTTTGCAATGTAGCGTGCCATGTACGCGGCGGAACGGTCTACCTTTGTTGCATCTTTGCCAGAGAATGCGCCGCCGCCGTGCCGTCCCATGCCTCCATAGGTGTCCACGATGATCTTGCGCCCGGTCAGGCCGCTATCGCCCATCGGGCCGCCAATGACAAACCGGCCTGTCGGGTTGATGTGATACTTCGTTTGCTGATCCAGCAGTTCGGGCGGTATCACGGCTTGAATGACATGCTCAATCACGTCAGCACGCAGCCTGTCGGTCTCGACCTGCTCATCATGCTGGCTGCTGATCACAATGGCGTCAATGCGTACCGGCCTGTGGTTCTGGTCGTACTCCACCGTCACCTGGCTTTTCCCATCCGGCCGGAGATAACCCATCAGGCCACTTTTGCGCACCTCAGAGAGCCTGTACGAAAGCTTGTGCGCAAGCGAGATGGGCGTCGGCATCAGCTCCGGCGTCTCGTTGGTCGCGTAGCCGAACATCATACCCTGGTCGCCGGCACCGCCTGTGTCCACACCCATCGCGATGTCCGGGGACTGGCTGTTGATTGTCGAGATCACCGCGCAGGTGTTGGAATCGAAGCCGTATTCGGAATGTGTGTACCCTATTTTGGCGACGGTCTCGCGTACCAGCTTCTGGAAGTCCACGTAGGCTTTTGTCGTGATCTCACCCGCGACCACAACCAGGCCTGTGCAGGTGAGCGTTTCGCAGGCCACACGGCTCATTGGGTCCTGCGCCAGGCAGGCATCCAGGATGGCGTCGGAAATCTGGTCCGCGATCTTGTCGGGATGGCCCTCGGTCACGGATTCAGAGGTAAACAGGAAACGGTCGAGTGTGGACAAAAGAACTCCTTGGAATGACACTGGTCTCTTGCAGACCGTCTTATTGTATCGCCGTCACACGGCTCCGGGTGGCCCGTGTGGCGACTCGTCCAACGGCTAGTATGCACCGGCTTGTTCGACGGGGAGGCGTACCTGGATGCAGGTTTCTCCCGGGGTGCTGCTCTCCACAGAAAGCTGACCCTTGTGCTTGGTCACCAGACGATTTGCCGTGTCCAGGCCTAATCCCAGGCCTTCACCAACTGCCTTTGTGGTGAAAAATGGCTCAAAGATGCGCGACCGGATTTCAGGCGCGATGCCGGGGCCGTTGTCACAGACCTCAATGAGAACCGTCGATCCGGATAGCGAGGTGCGAAGTGTCAGGACCGGCGTTGTCGAATCATCGCGTGACGCCATCGCATCGAGCGCATTCTCAATCAATGCAGTCCAGACCTGATTCAACTCGCCGCCGTACGCGGCAACACGAGGGAGGTCCGCAGCATATTCCCGGCGCACGTTCACAACGCTTAAGCGCGAGTTCAAGACAGCGAGCGTGGTATCCAGGGCCTCGCGCACATCAATCTCCTGAATGGGAGTCTGGTCCATGTAGGAATAGTCCTTGATGGCAGTGATCAGATCGAAGATGCGCCTGGTGGAATCCATGATGGCATCAGTCATGCGCTCCGCGTGAAGGGCGCTAGCGAAGGATCCCAGAGAAATCGTCAGTGCCTCGCCCTGCACAATCTGCGCGAGTTCATCCAGATGGCTCTGCTCCACCTGCGTTTCCGCTAGAACCGGCGCAATCCGCCAGCCGTCCGCGATGCCTTGAGTAGCGAGCCAACGCAGGAACTGCTCCTCTCGCGCAGCGACGTCCATCGCATCAGCACGCAACGGGCGTCCGTCGTGGCCGATCAGGTGACGCATGGAGTTGACCCATTCGCCGTAGGCACGTCTGGTCTCCGGGTCAAAACACAACGAGCCCAACTGAAACTTCTGGTCCCCGTAATTGCGCAGTTCCGTCCAGAGATTGTTCGCCGCTGAACGCGCGGCAGACGCCGGGTTATTCAGCTCATGGGAGAGATTCGCGGCGAGCTTGCCAAGTGCGTTCAGCTTTTCTGCCTGCTGTTCCATACGCGTGACTTCACGTACCCGGTCGAGGAGGGTGGAGACACAGAGCTGACCCAGCTTGGGAATGGCCGCCAGCATTGCAGGGAACAGGGTCTCTTCGACGTCAAGCGCCCACAGATCGCCGACTGCGTAGCCGTCGCCGCCAAACGTCTTCATGCGGCTGAATGGCAACTTGCCCGTAAGGTGCGCGCTGCGCCCGATAAAGTACATGACTGGACCACCGCTGCGCCGTACATGAATTTCACCGCGCAGGAGGATCGTCATGTGGCTAACGGGCTGACCGCCGCGAAACGCCAGCACTCCATCCTCGATCTTGCGTTCCGTACCATGTTCGGCCAGCCATGCCAGATCACCGTGCGCGAGGCTTTCCAGTGCTTTCACCTGGCGCAACGCAGCAAGGATGTCCGCCTGTGACGAAGGATGGCTTGGGACGAAGCGCGTCTGTGGCGACTCAGACTCCGTCATTGCTTCGTGAACCGGATTGGGCGTCAGTGTCAGTCCCATCATCTCTCCTGCGCTTTGCTGGATGCTACCGGATCATCTCCATCGCGCTTCTTGATTTGTATTCAGTGGCAGCTTTACGGGATTGAGCGGCAATACGGAGCAGTCGCCACGACGTGCATCGTGTAAGCGCGCCCCGCTCATCAGTGATTCCTGTTCATCTCTTCCTGGCGCATCGGCATCGCGTCAATCGTGGACTGCAATGTTTTCCATGAGATTGGCTGGTGCGATCGCAGCTTTTCTCCGCCATCCTTGCCGATCAGGAGCACTGTAAATTGGCCCGCCTGTACGTGAAATCGCTCGCGAACTGCCGCGTCCTCCGCAGCCGACAACGTTACAGAGGGGACTGCGGGGTCGCTGCCGCTGATACCGGCTAGAACAAGCCCACGCTCTCTGAATCCGTCTACATGCTCTGCGGCGATCGTCAACTGCTCTTCCGCTGGCTTGCTGTTTCCGCTGCTGAACACCAACAGGACCCGGTTGTGATCGCGCAACGACTCCAGTGTCACCATGTGAGCTTGCGAAAGCGCGGAAGTTGTTGGTATCAGGGCCAACGTTAGTCTCAGCAGTGAACGTACCATTGCGCATAAGATGCCAAGCGGGGGACCTCAGGCCGTGGTGATGACGATCTTGCCAAAGTGCTCCGCGGTCTGCAGCGCCCGCAACGCAGCGACAGACTGCTCAAATGGAAATCTCTGATCGATCACCGGGTGGATACTGTATGTGCTAAACATTTCTGCCAGTTGCCGCAACATTGCTTGTGAGCCAACGTAGATACCCTGGATCGTCAGAGCGCGTCCAATAATTTGGCGTAAGTCGATTGGCTGTTCGACACCGCTGATCAGCCCGATGATGCTGATACGTCCGTTCAGCGCAGCCGAACGCAACGACAAAGGCAGCGTAGCCGCCCCGCCTGTTTCAATCACGTGAGTAGCACCGCGTTTGTCTGTCAACTCGCGCACGCACTTGTCCCAATCCGGCGTGGTCCTGTAATTGATTGTCTCATCCGCGCCCATCGCCTTCGCACGGCTCAGTTTGTCATCGGAACTGCTGGTAACAATGACCCTTGCACCACGCAACTTAGCAATCTGCAATGCGAATACGCCAACGCCCCCGGTTCCAAGAATCAGCACAGTGTCATCCTTGCCGGTGTTCGCAAGGCTTACGAGTGCATGCCACGCTGTCACGCCGGCACAGGGCAGCGTTGCCGCCTCTTCAAAGGTCATCTCTGCCGGAACTTTGACGAGGGCGTGTTCTGGCAGAACCGTGTGAGTGGTCAGAATGCCATCAAGCGCTCCACCCAGGGCCGTGCTGCTGGCCTGATGGGTCAGGGCACCATCCACCCAATCCCGGAAGAAGCCTGCCACCACACGGTCACCCGGTTTCAATGACGTGACCGCGCTGCCAACGGCCAGAACATCGCCTGCTCCGTCAGAGCAAAGGACACGCGGCTTGCTGACGTTCGGGTCATAGCTGCCCTTGACCAGCATCAAGTCGCGCTGGTTCAACGAGACCGCACGCACGCCAACCAGGACGTCCAGCGGACCCAACTCAGGCAGATCCATGCTGTCAAACGTCAGGGCATCCAGAGAGAACTCACCCGAAAGGCGGAGGGCCGTCGCTTGCATACCGATCTGATGCACGAGTCGGCAAAACGCAGCGGCCACCGTGAAATCACAGTGACCGCTGTGTTAGATACCGTGGCGTCCTTCGCGTCGGACCTTTGCGTCCTTGGCGTTCCTGCTTTCAGACCGGATCAGGCCTTCACCACCGCCCCGTTCTCTACCCTGACCGGATCAAGGAATGGCATGCCCTTGCGCAGTTCCGCACCGACCTTCTCAATCGAGTGTTCGCGATCCTTCTGCCGCAGCTCAGAAAACTCCTTGCGGCCGTTGTTCTGGTCGTCAATGAAGCGCTTTGCGAAGCTGCCATCCTGGATTTCCTTGAGCAAGCCGCGCATGGCATCCTTGACTGCGGGAGTTACGATGCGCGGACCCGCCACGTAATCACCCCATTCGGCCGTGTCGGAAATGCTGTACCGCATATATTCAAGGCCGCCGCGGTACATCAGGTCCACGATCAATTTCAGCTCGTGCAGCACTTCGAAGTAGGCAAGCTCCGGCTGGTAGCCTGCTTCTGTCAACACTTCAAAACCGGCCTTGACCAGCGCAGCGGTGCCGCCGCAAAGCACTGCCTGCTCGCCAAATAGATCGGTTTCGGTCTCCTCGGTGAACGTCGTCTGCAGCACGCCGGCGCGGGTGCAGCCAATGCCCTTGGCATAACTCAGCGCGTTCGCCAGCGCGTTGCCGCTCGCGTCCTGCTCCACCGCGACAAGCGCCGGGACGCCGCCGCCCTCTGTGAACACCTCCCGCACGCGGTGCCCCGGAGCTTTGGGCGCCACCAGCGAGACATCAACGCCGGCAGGCGGGTTGATCGTCCGGAAGCGAATGTTGAAGCCATGCGCAAACATCAGCGTCTTGCCGGCTGTCAGCGCGGGCTCGATCTCCTTGTACACCTTCGCGGCCGTCTGGTCCGGCACCAGCACCATGATGGTGTCCGCCCATTGGGACGCCGCGGCTACAGAGAGCACCTCAAGTCCGGCGGTACGCGCCTTCTCCGCGCCCTTGCTGCCCTCGCGCAGACCCACCTTCACGTCCACACCGCTGTCCTTCAGATTGAGCGCGTGCGCGTGGCCCTGCGATCCGTAGCCAATGATGGCCACCTTCTTGGCCTGAATAAGAGAAAGGTCTGCGTCCTGATCGTGATAGGTCTTCGCCATGTTTGTCTGTTCGTCCTTTAGTGAGTAGATGTTTTTGTTTTGCCCGTTGGGATGAAGCGTTGCCAGATGCCAGAAAAGCGCACGTTCATGCCGCCGCAGTTCATATTGTCTGTGGCATCGAAGATGTGCGTTGCCGGACGGTAGGCAAGATTGACCACGCAGGCTCCCTGATCACCGCCATCCACCACATGCAGCGTATCGCCGAACGGCGTTGCATCGGCGTTGACCTCTCCAAAGTGCACGTTATCATTCGCGCCATACCAGTAGGCGCGCCCGCTGACATGCAGCGTTCCCGGCACCTTCCCGCGTGCGATGAGCAGGCGGTCACTCTTGATACCGTGCGAATCAGGACCCTGCCGCCACCATCCCATCCAGTCTGAGAGGGGTACAGCGGGCGCGGAGGACAACGAAATCAGACGGTCAGAAGGAAGCCATCCCATGATGCCGTCTTCATCCACACACGTCCATCCGTTCTGCTGGATGCCCTGTGTTGCAAAGCGCGCGGTGATCGGCATCTCCCGTCCGCCTGGTTTCATAGTCATCACGGCACATTGTCCAGAAGGCCGGTTGTGGCCGCAGGCAAAGACAAACGTCACTGGAGTCGCACCAGTCAGAACGCGCAGCTTCGATCCGTTCGCATCCGGCTTTACCGTGCATGCGCTGGTTGGCGCGCCAGCCGGCGGAGCATCCTGGAACGTGTAATCCTGCGCGAACCCAGCGCTCACCAGCAGCAGGCCCACCGCGAGCGGGATGTTCGCCGGGTAAACAGAGCCTGCGTTCCGGTCGCGCCCTGTCTTCTCGTTGTCGCTTCTCATTGTCCGCTCTTCATGACAGTAGAGGCTGGCAGAGCTTCGCAGCGATGCTGAATGACCTGCAAAATCGATGTCTGCAAGTTCTGCATCACGGCGTCTGACCACAGGCCAGCATAGCCGTTGAAGTCCGTCGAAAGTCTCTGATGCGATACCAGGTGGAGCAATACGTCGCCATCCGGCAGGGCTTCGATGCTGTATTCGCCATCCAGTACATCAAAGTACGGTCCACCAATGGTGACGTGCTCATCCAGCGTCGTGGGCGGGATGTGAGCCGTGTCCGCCTTGATCGTAAAGCCAAACCGCTGTCCTGCCTGCCACTCCGTGACTGTCTCGTAGAAGGTCAACCCATGCTCGAAGGTGGCGGTGCGCACGCCACCAACTCCCGGATGTGAGAGCACCGCAGCGATTGGCCGTGGAAAGCCAATGCGATGCGTCCAGGTGGGCGCGAGCTCAGCCGGTGTAATTGGCGGCACAGATTGAATGTTCTGCCAGACCGTGGTGTTCGCCGCATGAATGCGAATGCTCGACTCCACGCTGCGGATCCGCGTGGCCGGTTGCAAATGCGATTCCAAGGGTGCGAGCACCAAAGGCAGTAAGGCGACGCACGTCAGCGTGGTGCCTGGCGCGCGTACATGCCGCCCCGCATACGCGCCCGCGATTCCGCCCAGCAGGCTCAACAGCAGTCCCGCTGGCAGCAGCATCACAATGCAGATCGCACCCTCCAACCGGAACATGGACGTTACAGCACAGGTCAGCACGATGCCCAGCCACGACAGCAGGAGAATGTGCCGGACCAACACCGGGCCGCGCCGTGCAGATGGAAGAACAGCGAAGAAGCCGACAGCCATAGATCCAAACACAATAAAAGCAAGAGTCATCTCGCCACTGTGACGCCCGAACAAGCTGCCCAGCCATCGCCCGATGCTCACACGCAGCACCAGGCCGTACAGCACGCCAAATGTAACCCCGCTCAGGCCTGAATTACGCCATGGAAATGGTCTTGTCAACTCACGATCGTCCGCAGTGCTGGTCCATGAAGGCATCAGGTGTCATGCTCCGCGAACTGGTTTGGCAGGGAGTCCATCGGGTCGAGGGCGTCCGGGTCCTCGCCGTTTTCAAAGACTGTCTGGTGCGCCTTGCTGCCCAGCGCCTTCATCACCTTGCTGCTATGCGCGCCGCGCCGCATGGCCATGCGCCCCGTCCGGCTGACCTCAAGAATCTCATATCCCGATTCATGCAGCACCTGGATCAAGCCCTCGATCTTGGAGGCGGAGCCGGTCATCTCCAGCATGATGCTCTCCGGCGCCAGGTCCACGACGCGCGCGCGGAAAACGCCTGCAAGTTCAAATACCTGCGTTCGCGAGTGCACGCCGTGTGGCGAGCTTGGCCCGGCGGCAACCTTGATCAGGCACAGCTCGCGAACAACCGCTTCGCTGCGGTTGACCTCGTCCACCTCGCGCGTGATCTCCAGCTTGTACAGCGACGCGCGGATGCGGAACGCCGCCGTCTCCGGCGCATCACACACGATGGCCATGCGCGACACATCCTCGCGCTCCGTCTCACCTACCGTCAGCGATGCAATGTTGATGTTCAGCCGCCGGAACAGCGACGCCACCCGCGTCAGCACGCCCGGCTTGTTATCGACCAAAGCAATAAATGTATGCAGCATCACGCAGCCTTTCGCCACGCCGGAACAGCCGAACAGCAGGCGTTCACGCACGGCAAGTTGAAATCAAAAGTTGCCGGCTGTAGGCCGGCGCTATCGTAGCCTGGGGCGAAGCCCCAGGTTAGGGCCGCATTACAAATAGCGGGCTGAAGGCACGCGCTAAACGCCCGTATCCGCAAGCGGTGCAAAGGCAAGCTATACTCGCCACCATGCCGCAGTCCCTCTCCTACGTGCTGGTGCACATCGTGTTCAGCACCAAGGACCGCAGGCCGATGATCCCGGATACCATCCGCCCTGAACTGCACGCTTACCTTGCCACGCTCCTGAGTAACTCCGAGAACATTTGCGTGCGCGTCGGAGGCACGGCGGACCACGTCCACGTTGCCCTGTTTCTCGCCCGCACGGCAGCCATTGCGCGTGTCGTCGAGAAACTCAAGATCGCCACGACGAAGTGGATCAAATCCAAGGGCCCGGAGTTTGCGAGGTTTGCCTGGCAACGCGGCTACGCCGCATTCTCCGTCGGCCTGGGCGACCGCAAGGCGCTTGTGACGTACATCGACGATCAGGCGACACATCACCAGCGGCGCGACTTCCAG
>CAXUBG010000119.1:0-8332 GCA_964249285.1 uncultured Terriglobus sp.
CAACTGGGAACTGGGGATCTCTTCCAGTTCGCCGCTCTTGGACAGCCGGTACGCTGCTGTCTCCGACTTAGCTTTGCGTAATGCGTCCGCCTGCGCTTTACCGCGGCCCTCTGCCATCGCTTCGGCGAAGTTAGCAAAGAGCACCGTAAACCAGAGCCAAAGAGTTATCTGGAGGTCAAAGCGAAGGTCCCCGCGACGGGTAAAGGTATTGCCAATCAGCAGGAACGTTGTGAGTACGCTGCCGATCTCGACGACAAACATGACGGGATTTTTCGCCATGACACGCGGACTTAGCTTTGCCACTGCATCAACGGCCGCACGGCGCACGATAGCCTGGTCGAACAAAGATCGTTTTTCAGTAGCCATGTTATCTTTCCTGACCGGTTAGAAGAGGTGCCCTGCACGTAGCAGCAGGTGTTCCAGCACAGGCCCAAGCGTCAAGACTGGAAAAAAGGTCAGCGCGCCCACGATGAGGATGACGCCAATTAACAAGATCACGAAGAGCGGGGTGGTGACCGGGAAGGTTCCCGCCGATGCTGGAACTATCTTCTTTGCGGCGAGGTTGCCTGCGATCGCCATCATGGGAACGATCATCATGAACCGGCCCACAAACATAGCCACGCCTAGTGAAAAGTTATACCAGTGCGTATTGGCGCTGAGTCCCGCGAAGGCCGACCCGTTGTTGCCCGTGGCGGAAGTGTAGGCATACAAGATCTCGGAAAGCCCGTGCGGCCCGTGATTAGCCAACCCTGCGAGTCCCGGCTGGGTGCGTAATGCAATCGCCGCGAACACGAGGATCACCAATGGAAAGATCAAGAGGTACAACATTGCCATCTGCACGTCGTACGCTTCGATCTTCTTGCCGAGATATTCTGGCGTCCTGCCGACCATCAGACCGGCAATAAACACCGCGACGACGACATAGACCAACATGCCGTACATACCTGAGCCAACTCCACCGAAGACAATCTCTCCCAGCAGAATATTTGTCAGCGGAACAAGTCCGCCGAGGGGTGTGAAACTGTCATGCATGGCGTTCACCGCGCCGCAACTCGCGTCGGTCGTCACGGTGGCAAACAGGGCGGAGTTGGCGATGCCAAAGCGAACTTCCTTACCCTCCATGTTTCCACCCGGCTGTGCCGCCGACACGTGCTGATCTACGTTGCGCAACTGAGGATTACCCTTTGCCTCAGCGGCAAAGGAAACCAGCGTCCCGCAGAACCACAACACGGTCATGGCGGTCAGCACCGCCCACCCGTGCTGCGGCGATTTCACCATCTGTCCCAAGGTGACGGCCAGCCCCGCCGGTATTAAGAAGATGGAGACCATCTGAAGGAAATTAGACACAGGCGTGGGATTCTCAAACGGATGAGCGCTGTTTGCGTTAAAAAAACCACCGCCGTTCGTGCCGAGCATCTTGATCGCTTCCTGCGACGCGACTGGGCCTTGAGCGATTGTTTGCGTCGCAACAATCGTGTTCTTACCATCGCTGCCGGTCACAGTTTGAGTTTCAATCAGCTTGGCCGTGTCATACCCCCTCAGGTTCTGAACGACTCCCTGCGAAACGAGTACCAGCGCAAACACCACTGAAATGGGTAACAGCACCCAAAGTGTTCCGCGGGTAAGATCGACCCAGAAATTCCCAAGCGTTTTCATCTCACGCCGCGCAATGCCGCGAATGAAGGCAATGGCGAGCGCGAGCCCGACAGCGGCAGACCAGAAGTTGTGGGTCGCCAGAGCAAGCATCTGCGTGAGATAGCTCATGGTCGTTTCGGGCACGTACGCCTGCCAGTTGGTATTGGTCGTGAAGGAGACCGCCGTGTTGAAAGCAAGGTCGGCCGGCACACCGGGCAGATGTTGCGGGTTCAGGGGTAATACGTGCTGTACTCGCTGAATCAGATAAGTGAAGATCAGGCCTGCCACACTGAAAACCAGCATGGAGGACGTGTATTCAACCCACGTCATTTCATCGCCGGGCCTAACACCCGTCGCGCGGTAAAGCAAGCGTTCGGCAGGCACTAGTAAAGGATCAAGGAACGTCTTACGACGCTCAAAAACCTTTGTCATAAAGCTGCCCATCGGTTTTGCCAACAACAACACCGCCGCAATAAATACCGCGATTTGCAACCAGCCGTTCAGGGACATCAGAATTTCTCCGGACGAAGCAAAGCGTAAAAAAGGAAAGCCATCAGCAGTAAAGCTACTATCAGGATAGCGAGATCCAGCATCAACGATGTCCTTTCAGCCGGTCACATCCACCGGCGTACGATAGTGTCACCGCCAGCAGCAGCATAATGGTAATCAATGAAATTACATCGAGCATCTTACGTTCCTTTCACAATGGCTCAGCAGCAGGCGCTTCATGCAAGTGCCAGCTTGATTATCACTCCGATACACAGCGGCCGAGAGTACTTGCCGGATTCCTGAACAAATCTGAAGGAGTGCCCTCCTGGTTCGCGCCAACTGGCTGGAAACGTGTTTCATTCTTGCCTCAGATCTCCGGGTGCCATCATCGCGTGCGGTTCGGTCCGAAGAAGGTTGCTCTGAGCAGCTCATCCGGTGATGTCTTGCTGCGTGTCAGCAGTAACGTTGCGGCATTGCACGAGCGGTACGTGTGAGTTCTCACTGCATGCACAAGCCGCCATAGCCGCAGCCGGTGGCGTCAGAAGTGATACGTAAAATCGCCGGCGACGACGAATTGTGTCTTCTTGGTGCCAAGATCGTAGGCGGCGAGATTATAGGAGTGCTCCAGGCGGATTTCAGGGCGAAAGAGGACCGTGGAGCCGATCCAGTGGCCGTAGCTGATCAGGTGTTCGGAGTACTTTGTTGTGAAACCGGTGCGCTGTCCTTTGATGTCGTCTACAAATTCGTTGCGGACGGAGATGTAGTTGCGCGTGTTGAGCTCGCGTTCCAGATAATTAACCACAGCCACTTCGGGTGCGAAGCAGGTACGTTCACCAGCCGAACAAAATGCGCCGTTTGCGCCTGTTTCCGGCGTTATCGGGTTCGCAACGTTGCCGGCGATATTGGGCACCTGGCGTTCGTACATGTACCAGGTTTCGGTGTCGGTGTGCCATCTGGCATTGAACTTGTGATACCACGTCTCGTAAAAGCTTTGCACGTTGTTGTAGGCGTAGACGCCGCTGTTAAGGCTGTTCACGCAGGTATACGAGGCATCTCCGCCTTTGTGCCAGGTGTAATCCACGCAACCGGTGAAGGTGGGCTTAACGTCCTTCGACCAGGGCGCGACGTCGTTGCCGCCAGAGAAGCCAGCCTGCACGAGCCAATGATCCGAGAGCTTGATGCTGGCGACGATACCAGTTTGCGTGTAGGGGTCAACTGTATACAGCAGCGAATGTGAGTATGTGTAGTTATTGGGTGCAAGCTGCGCTTCTATGTCCGGCAGGGAGATGTAACGGCCCATCCGGATATTCATTCCTTTGGCAACATGCGGAAAGTAGACATCCACGTATGCCATGACCGGGTCGTAGCCGTTCTGATGATTGCGAGCCAGCAGCTGCTGAGAGAGGATGCCCTTGGCCGTCGTGTAGCGATAATCCTGCCCGTACAGCTGCGCCAGCCGGAATCCCCAGTCCACGTGTTCGGTCTGCACTGTGTTGGGCAGCCGCTCGATGTAAAGGACCTGCTGATCGGCAGTCACACGGTTGGGGCTGTAGTAGTACGCTGCTGGCGAATTCGCTCCGTCGCCCTTGTTCGACGTACTGACGTTGAAGCCGCCGTTGAACCAGCCATACACCTTCAATCTGCCGCGGTTCCCGTTGATGGCCTGCATCAACGGATATGTCTGAGTGTCGGGCGCGCCGATCACGGGTGTTCCGCCAACGGAATAGTCTGACCCGGGAAAGGGCGGGGAATCAAGCGGTCCTTGGTAGCCGCGCCGCTGCGGCGGGGTTGCGGTTGGAGCGTTCGGATCAGGGAACCAGTCTTCGTGATACGCCTTGCCAAGGCGTTGAAGGAAGTTGCCGGTCGGCGGCACCGCCGGCTTATCAACGGTGGTGTCTTTTGTCTGCTGCGGTTCCTCCATGCTGGAGGCGGCACCGGGGTGCATGGCCGCAAAGGAAGCCATCACGAAGGGGCCTTGCGCGCGGAATCCCGCAACCTTGACTGTTTGCGCCGCGAGTGACACTGAAATGGACAACGTACACACGGTTACAACTGCTTTGAAACACATACTTGCGACAAACCTCCCGATTATTTCAACGCGGAAGGCTGTTGCGAAGCTGGGATAAACTTATGACAAAGTCGTAAAAGTGCCGTCTTTGGACTGTCCCTCCGGGGTAAAACGATATCCAACCCAGGGTTCGCCCTGAATATAGCGTTCGCCACTCGCGGGATCAAGTTTCTTGCGCAGCCGGGCGATCAGTACCCGCAGGTATTCCGTTTGGTTCGCTCCAGTGTCGCCCCACACTTCTTTCAGGAGCATTTTGTGGGTCAGGACCCGGCGGGGATGCCGCGCAAAACACACCAGAAGATCGAACTCTTTGGGCGTCAGGTGCACAGAGTGCGAGCGAACCTGGACGGAGTGGTCCAGGGTGTCGATCTGGAAGTCTCCGTCTTCGATCCGTGGCTCCACGGGCTCTGCTTCGCTTGCGGCGCGCCGCAGTTGTACACGCACACGGGCGAGCAGTTCCGGCATGCTGAATGGTTTGGTGACATAGTCGTCCGCACCCGTATCCAAGGCACCCACTTTGACCGGAGCGCCGTCACGCACGCTCAGGATGATGATGGGCACCTTGGACAGGCGGCGGATCTCCTCTGTCATGGCAAAGCCATCCATCTTTGGCATGGTCATGTCGGTAATGACCAGGTCAGGGCTCGAGCGGACGAAGGCGTCATATCCTTCGATACCGTTTGTGGCGCTGATGACCTCGTATCCGCTGCTGGTGAGCGATGCGCGCAACATACGCAGGATTTGCGGTTCGTCATCGACGATCAGGATGCAGCTCACTGCGGTCCTTGCGTCACAATATGTAAATCCACGTGGGTCGCCTCCGACATAAACTTCTGGATCGCTAAGTAGTACAAGTACTTTCGAAGGCCGCGCAGCGCCGACCTTCCGAAGAACACCTGTGTAATCCGCTCCTGCGTGACAAAGGCCGCCGTTGCGGAAGCGACACTGCTGCCGGTCAGCCGGATGACTTTCGCACCGAGGTTGGTCGCAAACTGAATGTGGCCGTCGAGGATGACCTTGCGCTCAGGCTGTTCGTCGCGCCGGTCCGCTACATGGACGACGAAGAGCAAACCGTCAAGACCTTCCGCTAGGCGCGCTCCACGAACAATAAGATCACGCGCCTGCGGGCTGGAACTGATGCAGACCGCAACTCGCTCCGTGACAGACCAGTGCGCTCCCAGGCGTTTGCGGCGCACGTAGTCATCCAGCGTACGATCCACGGCTTTGGTGACGCGTTGCAAAGCCATTTCGCGCAGGGCAATCAGATTCCCTTTGCGGAAAAAGTTCGAGAGCGCGCGCTCTACCCGCTCCATGGGATAGACATCCCCGCGACGCATGCGGGTGGCAAGGGCCTCCGGCGTGAGATCGCTGATCACAATTTCATCTGCGCGGTCCAGCACCCAGTCCGGTACGAGTTCCCGGACGGCGATGCCGGTAAGGGATTGCACGCGCGTACTGAGGCTTTCCACATGCTGAACATTGATCGTGCTGAGTACATCGATCTTGTTGTTTAGCAGGAGCAGCACATCTTCATACCGCTTTGGAAACCTGCTGCCCTCGATATTCGTGTGAGCAAGCTCGTCTACCAGCGCCACTTGCGGTGCCCGGGCAAGGATGGCATCTACATCCATCTCTTTGAAAAGCGTTCCACGGTATTCCAGTTCCTTTGGAATCACCTGCTCCAGTTTGCTGCTTAGCTCTGCTGTACCGCTTCGACCGTGTGTCTCCACGAAGCCAATGACAACATCCTCGCCACGGCCCTTGCGGCGAATACCTTCACTTAACATGCTGTATGTTTTGCCCACGCCGGGCGCGTAGCCAAGGAAGACCTTAAAGCGGCCAGTGTGCTTTTCGGTTTCGCTGGAGGCTAACCAGTCCTCGGGCGATTTCCGGTCGATCTCCACTACAATTCACCTCATGAATCATGGCCGGCTGGTTGCGGCGTTCCGTTGGCTCACCGCATGGATGGCTCTGGCGGGAATTGTACTCGTGTACTACCGGTGGCTCCATGTCAACCAGACCACCGTCGCCCTGACGCTGCTCTTATACATCCTTGCACTCGCCTCCCTATGGAGCCTGCGGTACGCTCTTGCGATCTCGTTTGCCGCAACGCTGGCCTATAACTATTACTTCCTTCCACCCATCGGTACCATCGTCATTGCAGACGCGCAGAACTGGCTGGCGCTGTTTGTCTTTCTGGCGACGGCCGTCATCGGCAGCCGCCTGTCACAGCGTGCGCGGGATGAGGCCGATGAAGCGCGCGCACGGCAACGCGAGGTCGAGTTTTCATTCCAGTTGAGCCGTGAACAATTGGACGACGTTGGCAATCTGGTCAGCGCGCTGCCGATGCTGGTGAATCGAGCAACGGCGGCAGCTTCCACACTGTTGTACCTCATGGACGGCGACCGCCTCTTTCAATACGGGTCAGCGGCACGGTCCGAGGTCGAAATTCCGCACCTGCGCCAGCTCTCGTTGACATTGCATCAGGTGGACGACTCCCAAGCGGATGGGACACGTATTCCGCTGATGGCGGGTGCCAGACCGCGCGGACTGCTGACGCTTCGAGGTGTCGCACTCTCGCGCCAAAGCCTGCAAACCATAGGCGGCCTGGTGTCGATCGCGCTGGACCGGGCGCAGGCGCTGGAGGATGTCGCGAAAAACGAGGCAAACAAGGAGAGCGAGCGCCTTCGCACGCTCATCATCGATTCCATCACGCATGAACTGCGCACGCCGCTGACCTCGATCAAGGGTGCGGCATCGGCCATGATTTCGACGCCTGGCATGCAGCCGGAGGCTCGCCGGGAGTTGCTGGAGGTGATTGACGAAGAGAGTGACCGGCTGAACCTGCTGGTCACGCGCGCGACGGAGATGGCCCAACTGGATTCGCAGCAGGTCCACATGAGCTTCGATTCGGTGACTGTGGGCGACATGCTGGAGGAAGCCAAGAGCGCCTGCGCCAGTTCACTGGCGGACCGTGCCGTAAGCGTCGTATCGCCGCCTCTGCCCAAGGTTACGGCAGACCCTGAGTTCATCGGCAAGGTTCTTTGTAACCTGCTTGAGAACGCGGCGAAGTACTCCCTTGCGGGCACACCTATTTTCCTTTCGGCGCAGCAACAAGAGAATGATGTGCTGATCAGTGTGGCTGATCGGGGTTTCGGCATCGATTCGAGCGAACAGACGTTGATCTTTGACCGGTTTTACCGGGCGCGATCCCATGCCGGTCAAGTCACGGGAACGGGCATGGGGTTGGCCATCAGCAAAGCAATCGTTGAAGCACATGGCGGTACCCTGTCGGTGACCAGCCAACTGGGACAGGGATCCGTCTTCACCTTTACATTGCCGGTCCAGAGAGCGTGATTCGAAGCAATGAAGCTGGTGAGGAACGTCCTGGTCCGCCCGGCAGCTGCCCGATGTGTCAGAATGGGCTGACGGCGCAACGGGATTATGCCTGAGGTGCGCAGGTGTTTTTGTGAATCTGCCCAATTCCATGACGATGAGCCGCATTGCGGCTGTGCCGGTGTTGATCTGGCTCCTGTCGGGCGGCTTTCCCGTGCACGGACATGAGCAGGAGATCCTTGCGTCAGGGCTCTTTATCGCGGCCTCGATCACCGATGGGCTGGATGGGTATCTGGCGCGGCGACGCGGGCAGATCACGACCATGGGCATGCTCCTGGACCCGCTGGCGGACAAACTGCTGGTGACAGCCGGATACATCTGCCTCGTGAGCTTTACGCCAGGCGTAGTGAAGCCGTGGATCGCGGTTGTGGTTATTGGGCGTGAATTTCTGGTGAGCGGTTTGCGTTCGATTGCGGTGAACGAGGGTTTCACCATTGATGCCAGCCAGATCGGCAAGCTGAAGACAGTCATTCAGATTGTTTCGGTTGTGGCAGCTATCCTGGCCCATGGCTGGGATGCGTGGTGGATTGGGCCAGGGTGGCGCTCCGGCAATGGCTGGTTCTTTGTGCCTGTGCATATCATCGCGCTCGTGGCTATTTACTGGATGGCGATCGTATCCATTCTGAGTGCGTTGGATTACTTCATCGCGTTCTGGGGCAAGATTGATCACGCGAGCGCGCGAACGCGACGAAAGCGCTCGCGGGTAATGAGCCGAAAGAAAACCGTGGTCACGGGGGGACCGAC
>CAXUBG010000119.1:8342-9769 GCA_964249285.1 uncultured Terriglobus sp.
CAGCTGGTGGGGTATAGGCCTTCAGATCCGCCGCTGTGCGACGCGTTTGAAGAATGAGCTTGGAATCGATCCGTGCGAACAGTTCCTAGGAGAGCAAAAGCAGAGGCCCGCTACCGGGCGGGCCTCTGCTTTTGCGTTTAAGGAGCCAACCTTAGTTGGCTGAGTTGTGCGCCGCTTGTTGCCGGTGCACGAAGTGATACGGCGGCCACGGTCCAGACAACTGCATGCGGCAGTCCTTCAGTGCCTCGGTGGCAGACGAATACTTGTTTTGGTAGCGCCCTACCGCCTTTTTGTCCACGAGGTGCGCAATGTCGAGCAGCATCTTGCCTTCGCCTGCACGCTTGCAGGTGACCTCCTCCGCGTCGGGCAGGAACATGCGGCTCATCTGGAGTTGCAGGGCGCGCGCCTTGGCCTGGCGCTCGCGTTGAGCACTCGCTGTTTCGCGGAGGTTGCTGAGATATTCCTTGCCGACGGATCCGCTCACGGCCTTGCGCACTTCGGGGCAGTTATCCTCCATCAACACTTTGAGGTGCATTTCCGCCTTGCCGCGCAGCCGCTCCACGTTGTGTGCGAAATGACGATGGTTGGAGCGGACGGAGCGGCGAAGCGCTTCGTCATCTTCAAAGTGCGTGCCGAAGCGGAAAGGCAGGACGGTGGAATGCTGGAAACATTCCGCAACGACGCGCGCATGATCGCGCTGCGCCTGCTGGTCCATTTGGACGTCGTCCTCTGGCGTGTGTTCGGAGACGACGATCGCTAAATCACTGGCCGGAAAGACAAACGTTTGATTACCAAAGAGACCTGTTATCCCCATGAGCGGCGTGGGGCGACGGTGGCGGAGAAGGTCGGGAAAAGCAGATCTTTCCGCGATGCAATAGGCATACCACGACATCTGAAACTCTCCCGAAGTGCTGAAAACCGCTGCCAGAGTACCCGTGGATCCGTTGGCCGTGTGGCGGGGTCAGCATGGACCAATTTGGCTCTTTTCGTGACGCGACGAAGTGTAATCGCATTACTAAAGGATTGGCAAGGAATAGTTTTGCGGTTACAGTTGCGCGGAGTATTGACTGAGATCAGGTGTCTGCGCGAGAGCCTCGCAGGCTTGCCGTAAGCTGCGTTCAGATGACGCAAGGTGCTCGCGTTCAGCAGAAAGGAAACCCCGGTCCGATTCCAACTGAGCGTGCGCACGTTGCAACTCGGGTTGAAGCGCTTCAGGCGCAGGCCCGCCGGGCGCGGTGCGAAGGCGCACGAAGTGCTCCGGGTCAAGCGCCGTCCGGAGTGCGTCAAGGCTGATGGAGATGCCGCTTGTGAACGTTTGCCGGTGCAGAGCCAAGGCCAGATCGTCTAGATCATCCGTAGTTGCACGCTTGACTGCTGAGGACACGATCGCATGCGCCTGATGAAAAGATATGCCGCAGGTGCGGACG
>CAXUBG010000120.1:0-935 GCA_964249285.1 uncultured Terriglobus sp.
GTACGCGATATATCGAGGAGACGATCAGTCTGAATCCAACCATCGACGGTGACGTAAGCCCACTTCCTTCTAACGGAGACGAGTTTAGAAGAGCATTCGATGCCGACTAGATAAGATTCGTCCTAGCTTTACTCAATTACTACTGATACCACGCATTCGGGACTTAGCTTAACGCCGTCTAACCTTATTACGTCGAGGTTCCCGCTTCGTGCGCGAGGTTGACAGCAGAGATCCCGCACACCGCCACGAGGACGCATGTGCGGGAAATCTGAAGCGCCACTACGCTGCCTTCTGTTCCGTCACAGCAGACTGAGATGCCGTGCCCTCCACCTGCTTCGGCTGGTTTGCCGGCGCGGTGGTGTTCACCTTGATCTGCTTGGGCTGAGCCGCTGCCTTCTTGGGCAGTTCGATCACGAGCACGCCATGCTCAGAGTGGGCGGCTACCTGCTCGGTATCCACAGTCTGGGGCAGAGTAAAGCTGCGGACGAACGATCCAAAACGGCGTTCGACGCGGCGGAAGTTCTCTTCCTTCTGCTCACTGGAGAAGGTGCGCTCGCCCTTGACGGTCAGCGTGTTGTTTTCGACACGGACGTCCACATCCTCCGGCTTGATGCCGGGGACTTCAAACGTGAGCTGCAGCTTCTGCGCGTCCTCGTAAATGTCCACCGCTGGAACAAAGGCACCCGCGCTCAAAGCTTCGGAGTCTGTGCTTTGGGGGCGGTTGTAGTCGGAAAAAATCGAATTGAGGCGATTCTGCAGAACCGCAACATCGTGCAAGGGGCTAAAACGGGTGATGGTCATGGGTTCTCTCCTCGAAGAAAATTGGCGCTGCGCGCCCGCCGGGGTAAACCCGGCCTATCCAAATAGACGCAATAAGGAGAAAAAGGTTGCAGATTATATGAGCGTAGTTGACTCACTTTAGCCAAGTAAAGCGC
>CAXUBG010000120.1:945-9728 GCA_964249285.1 uncultured Terriglobus sp.
CCCTATGACCGAAGCAAAGCGCCGGAGGAAGTAAGGCTGAACTTGCTAGAGCAAGGCGGCAGCGATAAAACGGTGTACCGACGGAAAAGCCCCGGGCACTGCAGGAACGGGCAGTACGGGGTGCACCATCTCAATTCCAAGCCGCGCCAGGGTCATCCGGTCAGCATCCCAATACGGCCTGCTGCCATTCCGTGACTGCAATTCGTGGCAGGTGCCGCAGCCTACCGGCGCAGCCTGTGCGGTGTGGCAGGAGATGCAGCCACCCATGGAGGTATCGCGCACTTTCGCAACGACTTGCTGCTGCTCCACCTGTCCGTGGCAGGCTGCGCACCCGGAGCCGCTGTGCACCTTGTGGCTAAACTGCACAAACGATGGGACGGAGTACACCCGGTTCCAGACAATCGGGTCTCCACTTTTTGCTGCTGCCGCCAGCAGCTGAATGTCCGGCTTGTCCGCGTCAATCGTCGTGTGGCACGTCATGCACTGCTTCGCTTGCGGCATGGCTACAGTGTTGCCGTTTTTAGACGGCGCATGACAGTCGTTGCACTCCAGTTTGGCCGCTGCGCCATGCTGGGTGTGGTTAAACGGGATTGGCTGTGATGGCCCCGGGGCCGGATTCTCGATCACTGGTGCGCCCGTCGCTGAGGCTTTGGCGCTCGGCGCGGGGTTGGTAGACGGGACGGCAGCACCCGGAGGCGCACCGGCAGGAACTCCTTGCGCCCGCACAAGGGCGGCGGGCGCAAGCAGAACAGCCAGTAACAGCAGCAGCCGCTGCACGCTAGACGTTTCCTTTGCGCATCTCGTCGGCCAGGTGATCGCAGGCGCGCATGGTCAGTGTGCACATTGTGATTGTGGGGTTCTGCCAGCCGGCGCTCACAAAGACGCTTGCATCCGTGATGAACATATTCTTTACGTCGTGGCTCTGATTGAACTTGTTCACTACGCTGCGCTTTGGATCATCGCCCATGCGTGCGGTGCCCTGCTCGTGGATGCTGTATCCCGGCGGGTTGAACTCGTAATTCCGTACCAGCACCTCGAACCCTGCAGCTTCAGCCATGGCAGCCGTGGTGTCCACCATGTCCTTGGCCATGTTCACCTCGTTATCGGTGTACTTGGTGCTGATGGTCAGCGTCGGCATACCCCAGGCGTCCACAATTTGCCGGTTCAGCATGACGTGGTTTTCATACTTCGCGAGGGTCTCGCCCATGATGCCAGTGCTGAAGCCGCTGCCGTTGTACTCCTCCAGCTTCCTGTCCAGCGCCGGACCATACTCCGCAAAGCTGCGGGCGTCCATCGGACCATTGCTGGCTGAAACATTCACGGCATAGCCGCGCAGGAACCCAGGCGTCTTCACATCCAGGTTACGGAACCGCGGGATGAGCGCGCCACCGCCCGTGACATTCTTGCCGCCCTTGCCGCCACGCGCCTCCGGGATGGATGCAGTGATACCTGCGCCATAAATCTGATCGCAAAGGTAGTGTCCCAGTACGCCGCTTGAATTCGCGATGTCGGAGATCATCAGGAGGCGGGTTGTTTCCAGCGTTCCGGCCGCAACGATCACAACGCGAGCCTTCATTGTAAGTTCGCGGTGCGAGTGCCGGTCTATAAAGATGACGCCGTCCGCTTTGCCGGTGTTCTTATCCAGGGTGATCTGCCGTACGATCGCATTCGGAATCGTGGTCAGCTTGCCGGTTGCAACCGCATCCGGGATAAAGAGGTTGATCGAAGCCGCCATGCCCCCGGAACCGAGTGCCGAGCGCGGCTTGGTGACGGGCACACCCATCTTCTTGCCAGCATCGACGAAGCGCTGCATGCCCTTGGACCAGGGCTCGTTGTTCTCGACGAAGTTGCCGTCGGGGTACTGTGGCAACCCGTCTTTGTGCCCGCTTACCCGGAACAACCCCTCCACCTTGGGGTAGTACGGCTCGAGGTCGGCATATGAAATGGGCCAGTTGTCGCCAAAGCCGTCATGGTCTTTGCCCTTGAACTCGTAATCTGAGTGGCGGAATGACTGGCGGCCCCAGTACGGGGAGCGTCCGCCCACGGAACGCACACGTACCCAGTTGTATTGCTGTCCCGGGGGATAGTTGTAGGGGATGACCTTCTCATCCACCCACTGGTTCGCGCTGAACTCCGACGATTGAAAGATGTGGGGATGGCGTCCTGGTGCGTCCAAGCCACGGAACGGCAGCTGGTTTGCCGGCTTCAGGGCGCGGTCACGCTCCCAATTGATCATCGGTCCGGCGTCCAGCATGGTGCACGAAATACCCTTTGCCGTCAGCATCTTCGCCGCCAGCCCGCCCGTATGACCTGACCCTATGATCAGGACGTCCACCTTCTTCATCGCCATGTCTCTCTGCCTTCTCGTCCTTCGTGCGGAATGCTATGCGTGCGCGTGTTTGGTGACAGGTGCAGCGGTCTTTTCCGCGCCGTGGCTCACCCATGTCTCGATGCCCGGGTCCAAGGCAGCCACATACATGCCGACGCCGGGCGTGCGTTCACCCGCCGCCTGCGCAGCCTCTGCCCAAAGGGGCGAGTTCATCGTGGCGGTACGAATTTCGCGGTGCGCCAGGGCGATAAACTTCTCGTGCGCCTCACGTGGCGGATGATCGTTGATCCAGGCCTTCAGATACGGCCGGATGACCATGTCCGCACCCTTCGCGTCCGCTTTGGCAAACGCCACATGGCATTCCTTCATCGCGTCGGCGTTCAAACGGTCCAAGCCGTTGTTGTACATGGCCTGCCGTTCGGCGGGTGACGCGCCAATCAGGAAGTCCAGGAACTCTGGCACACCGGCCTGAGTGGCACCCGGGTACGATTCGCCCTGCGGCATTAGAACTTCGCAGAACCGTACCAGCGTGGCATACCGCACCGGGGTAAAGTACCGTGTCTCCGTCACCGCGAGCAGGTCCGGGACGGTAACCGGAATATTCGGTGTGTGGAACTGAGCCATTTGCTGCAGCCGGGCTGTCGCACCTGGACTGGACGCGGTGTTGGGAGCAACGGCGGCAGTTCCCTGATCCAAAGTATTGGTGGCGGGCAAAGCAGGTTGCCCCTGCGGTGGAGCCTTCTGCTGTCCCAGTGCGGTTGCAGCGGCTGACGCAGCTGCCATCCCTTTAACGAAGTCACGCCTCTTCATGGCGGCAATCTTATGCGCCGCAAATCACTGCCGTCAATCGCCGCTACGAGCTTTCTTGGTGTGTTCATCTCCCATCCGCCAGCAGATGAGCAGAAGTGCAACAGGATCAAGCAATCAGCGGCGAGAAAGGCTTTCGAAGGCATCACAGGACAGTTCGTTTACCGGTCACAACGGGTTTACCCGCGATCACGAAGTAAGCGGGAGGCCGGCACGCCGGTAAAGTTCCGGCCGTGAATGCTCCCAGTGTTCCGCCAGCCACACATCCGCCGGACGGTCATAGTAGTCCCACGGAATGTGCGCGGCATTCATCCCCACGAAGTGTGCGCCACAGCTGCCTAAGTCCGGACGCTTCGGCCAGAATGGCGAGCACAAGCGGACCTCATCATCGCGAACCAGATAGAGGGGAGCCGTTCGCGCGATCGCCGCGGCTTGCAGCCCCTGCTCCTCGATCTCCCCGGCAAGGCGCAGCGCAGCACCCGTACCTGATCGTGAGAGCGCATCGGCTTCCGTCAGCACGGCGAGCAGTTGCGCGGACAAGTCTTCCCCCGGCGGCAATCCCCTGATCCCGGCGTTGAGGCCACCGGACAGTGTTATGTCCGCACGTATCAGCGGCTCGAAGCTGCCAAAGCAGCGGTCCACATCCTCCGCGAACAGGAACGAGCGCGGCTCCGCGAGCCACTGCCGCATTCCGTCCGGCACATCCCACAGAATGACGTCGTTATCAATCGCCAGCTCATAGCGCTCCGCAAAGGTGCGCAGCGGAGCCAGCTTCCACCCCATGCCCTCGATGCACGCGGCATCGACATACGGCAGCAGCACCGGCGGGAGACTGGCACGGCTCACTTGCCGCCATTGCACGAGTTTGGCTACCTCGTCCGGTACCTGGCAGTCCGCTGTGAAGGTGCGTCCACGAGCGTCGTCCACCGTCAATGTATTCACGCAGACCAGATATTTCGCCTCCGGCCCGAAGAGCCGAAACGCGGACACGATGGACAGGCAAAGCATCTCAAACCCGCGCTCCCGCACATCGCCAATCGTCCACCGGATCGCAAGGCGCTCCACATTCGGAAGGCTGCTCAAGCGATGGCCTCGTGAAGCTCCGGCTCGTTCACCATGGCGGCATATGGCAGGGTGCACCCAAACACTGGCACGGTTTCAGCGCGCCAGTGCTGCTTGTACGTTTCATTGCCGCGCAGCAAGTCGATGGCGAGTATGCCTTCCGAGGCGGCATGTTCAATTGCAGCCGCCATCAGCAGCGTTCCGGGGCGAAGCTCAGCATGAGCAAGCGAAAAGCCAGGCAGGTAGAAGTACGCGGCACGGCTCTCTTTTTCTGAAGGATCAGCAAGGGCATACATTACCGCAATCGTCTCACCCGCCAACGACAACGTGTACAGCCGCAGCACTCCCGCATGTGCCAGCAACGGCAGCGCTTCACGGTGCCACGCAAGCACACGCGGGTCCGCCAATACGCCGCTCTCACCCTGCTGCTGCCACCGGGCTGTGTGCAGTTGGACGAGCTGCTCAAAACGCTCCACGCAGTTCGAATCATCCGCGGCACTCAGCACCAACGTTCCACGCCGCCGTGCCGCGTTCGCGTAATACATGGCATTGCGCCGGATCTTGACCGGCAGATCACAGATGGCGCACGCAGCCAGCCTTGAACAGGGATCTGCCGCGAACGGTGTTGCGAAGAGCTGTCGCGCGGCCTCCCGCAAGCGCGAGTTCTCACGCAGTTGCACCAGCGACAGCGTATCCCAAACGCGTCTGCCCGCCAGCCAGCAGAGGGCGCTTGCCACCACCTCCGCTGTGCAGTCCGGGGCGTACACCCCATCCAGGTAATCGCTGACGCCAACTCCCAACAGCATCAGCTTGCGCTCGCCGCTCGCCGGTTCCACGTAAATGTATAGAGGCAGAAACGCCCGTAGTGACGTACCCCGGTACACCGCGACAGCACATAACTGGTCGGTGCCGAACTGCCGCCACCACGGCAGCAGCCACGCGGGATGCTGAAACGGTGTGGCGTCTGGATCGGCCGCATGGAAGACCGTCCACTCCGGGAGGAAGCTCTCCAGGCACTCGCCTGTGTCCAGCAGAATGAATCGCAGATCAGGCATAGCGCACTGCACCGCTGCGCAGCATTTGCCGGTAGAGCCGAAAATAATCGCCGATCATGCGTTCCCGGCTGAAGCGCGTTTCGGCCGCATGGCGGCAATCCTCTGGCCGAAGCATCTGGACGCGTGTGATCGCCTCTGCCATGCCGGGCACATCGTCCACCAGGAAGCCCGTAACGCCATCATCTACAACCTCTGGCAGCGCACCGGACCGGTACGCGACCACAGGCGTTCCTGCTGCAAGAGACTCCATGGCCGCCAGCGAACTCGTCTCCGGAGCCAGCGTTGGGTGCAGCAGGCAGCGTGCCCCTGCCAGGAGGGCAGACCGTTCGGCGTCTGGCACCACACCCAACATGCGATGCGCCGGGTTGCGCTCCAACTCCGGTCCCACAGCGTCCCGCATATACCGCTGGTGGGTCGCATACGGAAACACCTGCCCGGCCACATGCACCGGCACGCCGGCCAACGTTCCGGCACGCAGCGCCTCATGCACGTTCTTCTCCGGGCAGATGCGGCCAAGCGCAACGGCGTAGTCTCCGCGATGTGTGCGCGGTGCTCTTTGCTGCAGCGCAACGCCATTTGTCACCACAGGCATCTGTTGCATGTCCGGCGGTGCGGTCGCGCGCTGCGACTCAGAAACGTACTGCACTGTGATGTTCCGAGGAAGCCCCTGGAGAAGACCATGGGGATACCACGACACCGGCATGTGCAGCGTTACGAGCACCGGTACGTTCAAGGGAAAGATGTACTCGTGGAAGTCAAACCCATGACAATGAATCAGGTCAACTTGGCAAGACGCGAGTGCGCTGTCGATCTCCCGCTGATACCGTGCGCGCCACCAAGGCCGGTCAGCCTCGTCTAACAAGCCCCGAGGCATGGGCGCGGCGAAGAGTGTTCCTGCCGTGTTCGAACCGTCGCACGCAACCACCAAGGACCGATACCCGTTGCAGAGGAGAGCACAATCCAGATCACCCAGAATCTGCTCCGCTCCGCCGACGGCCGCGTCTCCAACCGGCGCATACGGATACGCCACGTTTAGCACCGTTAACGGCAAGCAAGCACCTCGTCGCGTGCGCGCAGGACCTGTGCGGCCAAGAGACAGAAGCGTGCCGCAGTCATTCCTTCGATGAACCTCTCGTAATACGCCGGGCGGGGGTGTGGCGGCTGCGTGAAGTTGTAGCGCGGAGCGATGCGGTAACGCTCTTCAGCAACGCTGAAATCCTTTAAGACGTGCGCTTGAGAGCCAAACGCAGCCAGAACGGTCCGCTTCCGTTCCTGCTCCTCTTCGTTGAGTGCACACAGTGTTTCCTCCGCGGCGTCAGCATGCTCGAGGAAGCGACCCGCGCGATACTCGCCAGATGCGGCGTTGTAGAACGGCGACTCTACGATGAGCGGCGTGCGCTCGCCTGACCGCTCAAGTTCCTCGAGAGCAGTGTGTACGGCGAAGGCACAGGCATCGTGGTCGGCGTGGCCACCCTCGTAGGCATGTGTGAACACAACGGCCGCTTGCTCCTCCACCAGCAGCTGCTCAATACTCCTCACCAACTCCCGCAAGCAAAGCGCAGCCTCTTTATCCGGGATGCCCAGACAGGCGCGTCGCGGCTCGTTCAGGCCACCCGCCCGGAAAGCAGCGGCGGATTCCGCTTCACGCGCCATGCGGTACTGCTCACGGCTCAGCCCGAGGCGAGCACCATCGATATTGTCCAGCGGCGCACCATCCGTAACCTGCACAAATAGGGAATCGGCGAAGCGTGGCATGCGGGCACCCACGGCAATCGCCTCGTCATCCGGATGCGCGTAGACCAGCAGTACCCGCGGTAGCACCGCTTTGTCTTCGGCCTGCAGCATCTGTTGCACCCGCGAATCCTGCAACGCAACCCCTGTTGTACGGCATGGTCCAGCGACGCCGCCCAGAGTAGAAGATGCGATCCGCGGCGGAAGGTCTGTCTCTGCGGTAGAGCGCCAGTCCGTTAGTATCGCCAGCTTTTTACATCCGCACCAGCAGGCGCGGTTTGGATCATGTGCTCCGTCATCTGCGGCAACACACGCTGCGGCCAGTTCGCGTTGTTCTGTTGCATGGTGTATTCCGCCGGACCGCCGGTGTAGCAGTGGGGCATCCCCGGCCCGTACTGAAAGGTAGCGTCGGAGTGCGGGTCTACCGTGGTCTCCAGCTGCTTCTGCAGCAGGTGCACCGCATTGTTCAGGAAATATGTGTCGCCGTCGCCCACGGCGATGTGGAGCTTGCCTTCGAGCTTCGGACCAAGCGTGGGCCAATCGCGCTTCAGGATGGCTGCCAGGTCATAGTGGTCATGCCAGTATTGCACCACCTGCTTGTTGATCTGCCCGGACAAGGGGTCAATCACGTCCGCTGGATAGCCATTCGCACCAGCGGGTGAATACACCGCCTGCCAAATATCCCACTGTTCCGTCGACCGGCCGTGCGTGCCCAGCACGTACTCAAACGCGTACTCGTCTCTTGTGGTTGCGAGGATACTGCCGTCCGGCTCGCGGTCCGCCGCCACCGGCACCGATCCAAAGTCGCCTTTGCGCACAAAGGCATTGGTGTCGTTGTAGAGATCGATATTTTGATACGCATGAAAATCAACCGGATCCGGGCATGCGGTGTACGTGCCGTTATAACGGTCCGGGTAGAAGATCTGTGTCGCCAGGCTCTCCCATCCGCCGGTCGATCCGCCCGCCGTTGCGCGCGCCCAGCCCTGGCCCATGCCGCGATACTTTGCTTCGACTGCCGGAATCAATTCATCGTTGATCGCCGCGCCATACGGCCCCACGTTTGCCGAATCCACCACGTAGGAGTCGTCGTAGTACGGATTGGCATTCTGCACGAACAGCATGATGACATGCGGCAGGCGGCCCGTCGTCCAGTCCTGGAAAAAGCGGTAACCGGTGCTCGCCCGCCCACTCGCGGCCGGCGTCGCACTGAAGGACGGACTCATGCCGGCCTTGTAATGATCTTGCCAGACGACCAGCGGGTACTTGGCGTTTGGGTGCTCTTCAAAGCCGCCGGGCAGCAGAACCCACGCGCCCAGGTACATGTCGCGCCCCCAGAACTGGCTCAGCTTTTCGCTCCGGAAGCGCATGTACTTCAGCCACTTCGCCTCCGGTTGATGCGCGGCGATCACCTCCGGATCGGCGGGTGTTCCCTTGATCTCTGGAATGGTCTGGTCCAGCGTGATCGTTGCCGGCACGTTCGACTTCGGATCGAAATGCACCTTCAACGGCTTCGAGTACGGGTTTCCAGGCTTCAGGTTCCAGTGCTGGCCCTCGCCGCGTTCAGGCGGCAACCACACTGTTTTCCCAGTCGCAAGATGAAACTGCTCGTACACGTTGAAGACGCCCTGCACGAAGTAGTCCCCCGCATCCAGGTCAGCCAGCGAGCGCCGCGGATATCCCATCGTCTTCGCATCCACCGTGACCATGCTGGCATCCGGCGCGCCATCGATCCCTACATCCACGCCAAAGCCCTGCGCCGACCGGTACTGCTCATCCATCTGCATCCGCGGCTCGCTCGC
>CAXUBG010000121.1:0-7556 GCA_964249285.1 uncultured Terriglobus sp.
CGCCTATTAAAGCGGTACGTGAGCTGGGTTCAGAACGTCGCGAGACAGTTCGGTCTCTATCTGCTGTGGGCGTAGGAGATTTGAAGGGGGCTGTCCTTAGTACGAGAGGACCGGGATGGACGAACCTCTTGTGTTCCAGTTGTCCTGCCAAGGGCACGGCTGGGTAGCGAAGTTCGGTTATGATAACCGCTGAATGCATATAAGCGGGAAGCATGCCCTAAGATGAGATCTCCCAACCCAAAAGGGAAATGAAGGGCCCTGGAAGACCACCAGGTTGATAGGCTGGAGGTGGAAGCGCAGCAATGCGTGCAGCTTACCAGTACTAATCGCCCGTTCGGCTTGATCATAGAATTTACTCTGCGCAGAGCAATCTGCCCTGAGACGTTCGACACAAGCCAAGTAGTTACCCGCTGCCCTGAGCGTAAGGTTCAGGCGCAGTGAAGACGAAGAAAGCAGTATGCGTCTACTCAATCTATTCAGTCGTGAAACCTCGCAGGTGCGAGATGTTTCGACAATTTGCTGGTGAGAATACCGCGAGGGCCACACCCGTTCCCATCCCGAACACGGAAGTTAAGTCTCGCTGGGCCGATGGTACTGCACGGGCAGCTGTGTGGGAGATTAGGTGGTCGCCAGCATAAACACAAAAGCCCTACTCTTCGGAGTGGGGCTTTTTGCGTGCAGGCGCGTGCGGCTGCGGGCTGGAATACATCCGATTGGCTGATAGAACATCTCATGTGTCACATGGAATCCCACATGGCTACAGCGAGCGTCATTTTCCCTAAAGAGCCCGGTGTTGAGCACCCGCACGCTGGCCTTAGTTTCCTGTACGAGCACCCGCAATGGTTCGAGCCAGTCTTTAAAGAACTCACGCGCCGTAACGTGCCGTTCGAGAAGCTGTACGTGCCTGACTTCTTTTACGACATCGGAGCGCAGGACATTCCGTTCAAGGTGCTTTTCAATCGCATGAGTCCGTCGGCGAATAGCAGGGGCGGCGGATCGGGAATATTCCACACACTCGCATTTTTAGAGCATCTTGAACTGCTTGGCGTTCGGGTGATCAATGGGGCCAAGGCGTTCCGGTACGAGGTCTCTAAGGCTGCGCAGCATTCGTTGTTGCGCTCACTCGGCGTTCGCTACATCCCGTCCCGTGTCATCCACAGGGCCGAGCAGGCCGTACCGGCTGCGGAAGGGCTTCGCTTTCCTATTATCGTGAAGGCTAACATCGGTGGCAGCGGCAAGGGAATCGTCCGCTACGACTCGACGGCTGAGTTGGAAGCTGCCGCAGATGGCAGAGAAATCGACCTTGGATACGACAGCATCGCTCTCGTGCAGGAGTTCGTGCCCGCGCGCGGCGGCTACATCACAAGGGTGGAGACGCTCGGCGGCAAATATCTGTACGCCATCAAGGTGCATACAACCGGCGAAACGTTCGACCTTTGCCCGGCGGATATCTGCCAGACGGCGCGCGGCGAAAGCTTGAAGAACGCCTGCGTTGTGGAATCGGTCAAAGCGGGGTTGAAGGTGGAAGGCTATACGCCACCCGCGGATGTGGTCCAGAACATCGAGCGCACAGTGCAGGCCACTGGCATTGACGTTGGCGGCATCGAGTATCTTACGGACGACCGTGACGGAGAAATCTACTATTACGACATCAATGCGCTATCGAACTTCGTGGCGGACGCGCCGCGTGTGATCGGCTTCAATCCCGTCGAGAACCTGGCGGACTACCTCGAAGCTGAGGTCCGGCGTGCCAGTTAGACGGGAGATGCGCTTCGGTTACTGGATGCCGGTCTTTGGCGGTTGGCTTCGCAACGTAGAAGACGAGGGCATGGAGGCGAGTTGGGTATATATCAGCAAGCTTGCGCGCCGCAGTGAGCAGATTGGCTTTGATCTCTCCTTGATTGCCGAATTAAACCTGAATGACATTAAAGGGGTGGATGCCCCAAGCCTCGATGCGTGGTCCACGGCAGCTGCGCTCGCTGCTGTGACGCAACAGCTGGAATTGATGGTTGCGGTGCGCCCCACCTTCCACCCCCCCGCGCTCTTTGCCAAGCAGGCCGCGAGCGTCGACCGCATCAGCAACGGCCGGCTCGCGCTGAATGTTGTTTCGTCGTGGTGGGAGCAAGAGGCTCGCATGTATGGGGTCGACTTTGAACGGCATGACGACCGTTACGGACGCACCTCCGAGTGGCTCGACGTGGTAGATGGTTTGTGGCGACAGCCGCGGCTTACACATTCCGGTAATTACTACAAAACGCAGGACACAGTTCTGGAGCCGAAGCCGGTGCGCGCGCCGCGGCCGCCCATCTATGCTGGCGGCGAATCCGAAGCCGCAAAGAACCTGATCGCGGAGAAATGTGACGCATACGTGATGCATGGGGACAGCCCTGCGCATGTTGCCTCCAAAGTGAGCGATATGCGGCAGCGCCGTGAACGTTTCGGTCTGCCGCCAATGCAGTACGGAGTCGCAGGGTACGCCATTGTGCGCGATAGTGATGCCGAGGTTGCAGCAGAATTGGCGCGCATCACCGACGTACAGTCCAGTGCCAAGGGATTCGCCAATTACCAGCAGTGGCTGAAAGGCACGCAGCTTGAGCAGACGATGTCGATCAGGGAGTACTCCGTCTCTAATCGCGGCCTTCGTTCCGGCTTGGTGGGAACACCGGGCGCGGTCCAAGACCAGGTGGGCCGCTTCGCCGAGGCGGGCGTGGACCTCTTGCTGCTTCAGTTCAGCCCGCAGATGGAAGAGATGGAGCGCTTCAGCCAGCAGGTGATCGGGGTCTAGTTGCCGGTGTTCGGTGATTATCGGGCAGCGAACTTCCATGGAACTGACTGACACGCACCGGCCGCTTAAACTTGGCGGTGTGAAACGCAAGCTCGTGTGAACTCAGTTAGGCTGGACTCGTCCCGTCGCGGTTTATCTAAGCTGGAGATTGTCCATGCGCCTTTCGCCCCTTGTCTGCGCCATCCTCCTTATGCCGGTCTCGATGCGCGCCAACGACTACATCCTCCTCGCCACGCCAGCCACTGTGGAGTGGGGTCACTATGCCGCCGGCATCAAGCCCGCGTTGACGGTCCGCACCGGGGATACTGTGAAGATCCAGACGCTCTCCACCTGCGGGCCAAACGCGCGCTTGATCGAGCAGGGCATCAAGCCGGAAGACATTCCCGCCTACAACGATGCGGTCTATAAGAGCTACCCCGACAAAGACAAGGGTCCGGGAGGTCATATCCTCACAGGCCCGGTCGCCATCACGGAGGCCGAGCCTGGCGATGTGCTGGAGGTGCAAATCCTCAAGATCGACATCGACGCGAACTTCGCCTGCAACGGTTTCGGCCTGCACCGGGGATTTCTGCCCATGGAGTTCCCGTACAGCCGCCGCCGGATCATCCCGCTGGACCGCGAGACGATGATTGGGCACTTCGCGCCGGGCATTGACATTCCGCTGCACCCATTTTTCGGCAGCATGGGCGTGGCACCCGCCGCGGGACGCCTGGACAGCGCTCCGCCGTTTGCGCACGCGGGCAATATGGACAACAAGGAACTTGTTGCGGGCACGACACTGTACATCCCGGTCGCCGCTCCCGGTGCACTGTTTGTTGCCGGTGATGGCCATGCGGGGCAGGGCAACGGCGAAGTGGACATCACCGCAATGGAGACCTTCCTTACCGGCACATTCAGATTCATCGTGCACAAGAAGCAGGAGCTGTTGTGGCCGCGCGCGGAGACGCCCACGCACTACATCAGCATGGGCTTCAGTCCGGACCTGAAGGAAGCCACGGAGCACGCCCTGCGCGACATGATCGAATTCCTCGTCACGGAGAAGCACATGTCGCGGGACGACGCGTACATGCTCTCCAGTGTTGCGGTTGATCTGGATATTACGCAGCTGGTAGACGGCAACGTTGGGGTGCACGCAATGTGCCCGAAATCCATCTTTACAGCGTCCGGCAAGGGCCACTGATGCTTCCGGCCCAAGTTGTGGCACGATAGCTCATACAACGTTTGCAGTTTATGCGTGGGAGAAAAGGGATGCACTCGTCCGTCCGCAGTGTCTTGTTTGCTGTTTGCCTGGTGTCCACCCTGTGCTCCTCCGTCGCGCAGCAGGATGCGTCCAAGCCCCTGCTTGGCTTTACGGCGCAGAGCACCGCGGCCGAGCGCGCGTGGGAGGGGAAGTTCCGTGCCATCCCGGACAGCAAGCGCGTCGCGGACAACATGCACACGCTGGCCGCGCACCCGCACAACGTAGGCTCCGCGGCGCAGCGGGCCAATGCCGAGTGGCTGGTGAAGCAGTACACGTCGTGGGGTTGGGACGCGAAGATTGAGCAGTTCGACGTGCTGTATCCCACGCCGAAGACGCGCGTTCTGGAACTGCTTGGCCCGAAGCCGTACAAAGCACGTTTGGAAGAGCCGCCGGTGCCCGAAGATCCGTACACGCACGACAAAAGTCCGGCGATGCCACCCTACAACATCTACGCCATGGATGGCGACGTTATCGGTCCGCTGGTCTACGTGAACAATGGCATGATCGGCGACTACGATGAGCTGGCGCGCAACGGCGTCAGCGTGAAGGGTGCCATCGTCATCGCGCGCTACGGCGGTGGCTGGCGCGGACTGAAGCCAAAGCTGGCCTACGAACACGGTGCGATTGGCTGCATCATCTACTCCGACCCGGCGGACGACGGCTACGGGCAGGGCGATGTGATCCCGCAGGGCCCCATGCGGCCGGAGTGGGGCGTGCAGCGTGGCAGCGTCTCCGACACGACCCTGTACGCGGGTGACCCGCTAACACCCGGCGAGCCATCGATCCCTGGCGTGAAGCGGCTCGACGTGAAGGATGCCAAGGTGATGGTCAAGATCCCCACGATTCCGGTTGCGTGGGGCGACGCCAAGCCGCTGCTGGAGCAGCTTGGCGGACGTACGGTTCCCGCGGCGTGGCGTGGCGGCTTGCCCCTGACATACAAGTTCGGTCCCGGCCCAGCGAAGGTCCACCTGAAGATCGAATCGGACTGGGGCACGAAACCGGTGCTTGATGTGGTCGCGACGATGAAGGGCACAGAGGAGCCGGACACATGGATTGTGCGCGGCAACCACTACGACGGCTGGGTGAACGGAGCGGACGACCCCATCAGCGGCCAGTCAGCCTTGCTGGAGGAGGCGCGCGCGCTGGGCGAACTGCACAAGCAGGGCTGGAACCCGAAACGCACGCTGGTGTATGCCGCGTGGGACGGCGAGGAGCCGGGCCTGCTCGGCTCCACGGAGTGGGCTGAAATGCACGCGGATCAGCTGACGAAACATGGCGCGGTGTACATCAACTCCGATGAGAATGGACGCGGCTTCTTCGGTGCGAGCGGATCGCAGAGCCTTGAGCTAATGGTCAACGACGTGGCGCACGAACTGCCTGATCCGGAGAGCGGCAAGAGCGTATGGGACCGGCAGAAGGCCGCGCAAACAGCGGGCCGCGGCCGGGGCGGTGCACGTGCGGCCGGCACTCCGGAGCGGGCCACCATCGAATTTGGACCGGCTGGCAGCGGATCGGACTTTGCCGGGTTCATCGATCACCTCGGCGTGGCGTCGGTCAACATCGGCTTTGGCGGGGAGGATCGCGGCGGGACCTACCACTCGGCGTACGACACGCCCTGGCATTGGGACCAGTTCGCCGACCATGAAGAAGTGTATGGCAAGCTGTTCGCGCAGACTGCCGGACTCATCGTCCTGCGCATTGCAGACGCTGACGTGATGCCGTACAACTTCACGGAACTGTCGCTTACCGTCAATGGATACGTTAGCAGCCTGAAGTCCGAGGTAAAGCAGCTGCAAACGGATTCCGCCGCGCGGACCAAAGCCCTGAACAGCGGCGCATACACGTTTGCCAACGACCCAAAGAACCCCCTGGTTGCGCCGCCCGCGTTGCCCATGCCTCCGGCGATGGACTTTGCCGCTCTGGACGCTGCGCTGGACAAGCTCAAGTCAGCCGCGGCGCACTATCAACAGGTCAGCGCGGCGGCCCCGTCGCTTTCTGCCGAAAAACGGAAACGGCTCAATGACGGTCTCGCCACGGCGGAGCGCAAACTGATCAGCGCGGACGGGCTCCCTGGACGCCCCTGGACCAAGCATCTGCTGTATGCGCCCGGCACGTTTACCGGCTACGGTGCCAGCACACTGCCGGGCGTCCGTGAGGCGGTGGAAGCGGGCCGCTATGACGAGGCGAAGCAGCAAATGGGCGTGCTGGTGGATTCGCTCAACGCCGAGGCAAGCTATATTGAGTCACTCGCAACAATCGCCGGGCAATAGCCGCCCGGTGTAACAAGGCTGGTGTATAACGCAGTTGCGGAGCAAAGGCGTAACGCCTGCAAACCGCGGAAGGAGCGTGCGATGCGTACTGCATGGATGACGGCGGCGTGCATGTTGGCGGGAGCCGCGATGGCGATGGCGCAAACAGGCCCAGTCACGGTGCTGCTGAAGGATGGAACTGGAGCGGACGCCGGCAGCGTGACGATGTCGCCGCAAGGCACCGGCGTGCAGATGCAGGTGATGCTGAAGGGCCTGCCGCCAGGGGATCATGCCATTCATGTGCACGCAGTCGGCACGTGCACGCCGCCGGACTTCACCAGCGCGGGCGGCCACCTGAATCCCACGAACAAGCACCACGGCTTTGACAATCCGGACGGGCACCATGCGGGCGATTTCCCGTCCAGCGTCACCGTTGCCGCGGATGGAACAGCGACCGCAACCCTGGCCTCCGCCGATCTTTCGCTCGACCCGGCGTCGGCATCGTCGGTGCTTGGCAAAGCCGTTGTGGTGCACGCCATGGCGGACGATCAGAAGACAGATCCCGCCGGTGCATCCGGCAAGCGCGTCGCGTGCGGTGTGGTCCCCGCATCCGCGCAGTAGCGGCTCAGGAGAGCTGCGGCAGCGGCAAGCCCATGTGCTTCGCCGCGACCGCCGCCGCCAGGTAGCCGCACATGCCATGCACACCTCCGCCGGGCGGCGTGGAACTGGAACACAGGAAGACGCCGTCCACAGGCGTGGTGTAGGGCGGCAGAGCCGGCCTGCGTATCATCTGGGCAAGCGTCATGGCTCCACCGGAAACGTCACCGCCCAGCAGGTTGGCGTTCCATTGCTGCATCTGCGGCGCGGTCAGCGTGGAGCGGGCGAGAATCGTTGCGCCAAATCCCGGTGCGTAGCGTTCAATCTGCGCCTCGATACGCGCGGTGAAGTCTGACGCCGAGCCATTCGGGACGTGGCAGTACGCCCACGCTGTATGCTTGCCAGACGGCGCCCGGGTGGGGTCGAAGAGGCTTTGCTGCGCCAGCAGGATGTAGGGCCGTTCGCTCTCACGGCCATCCCACGCATCCTGCTCCGACGCGGCAATCTCCTCGAAACTGCCGCCAACGTGCACCGTTCCCGCGCGGCGGCAGAGTGCAGCCGTCCAGGGGACCGGCGCGGAGAGTGCCCAGTCCACCTTGCAAATGCCCGGGCTCGGCTTGAAGTCCTGGAATGGCTTGCGTATGCTCGCAGGGACCGCCTCGCCCGCCATGCGGAGAACCTGCCG
>CAXUBG010000121.1:7566-9686 GCA_964249285.1 uncultured Terriglobus sp.
CGTGTGCAATGCCGCCGCCGTTTTCGCGCATTACCGACGCCAACGCCTTGCTAATGGCCTGTGACCCGCCTTGCGCGATAGGCCACCCTGTCGTGTGAGCCGACGCAGCCAGCACCAGGGCGGGCGCGGAACTTGCGGCAAAGTGCAATGGCACGTTGGAATGACCGGCCAGACCTGCGAACAAGGTGCGTGCACGCTCTGTTTTGAAGTGTTTGTACGCAAGGTGCCGCGCGGACTGCAGCGCATGAAGGCCGAACCGCGCCAGGAGCACCGGGTTTCCGGGCCAGTGCAAAAGGGGCGAAAGCGCGTCACCCAGAAACGCGGGCCATGCCGCAACCAAGGGCTCTACAAGCCTGCGCATCGCTGGTCCATCCGCGCCCAGCAGATCGTATGTCGCCCCCGCATCGTGCAGCAGGCCGACCGCGTCGCCGCCGTCCAGCGGATGCGCCAGCGGCACGTCCGGCTCAATCCAGTGCAGACCGTGCTGCTCCAGCGGCAAGGATCGAAAGAAGGGTGAGGCAATGCCGAGCGGGTACACCGCCGAGCCGGTATCGTGCAGAAATCCCGGCAGCGTGAGCGCTTCAGTCCGCGCGCCACCGCCAATTGTGGCGGCAGCTTCATAAACTGTGACTCGCACGCCAATGCGCGCGAGCGCAATTGCCGCGCTCAGGCCGTTCGGTCCGCTGCCCACCACAATTGCGTGCTTCATCCCTGTTCAGATGCGCTGCTCTAGCAAGAACGAGCGCACGTACACTGAGCGGAGCATGAGCGTTGTAGACCAGTCTGCTTTCCTGCGATTCCAGCATGTTTCTGTTGCACGCGGGACCGAGACGGTGCTGCATGACCTGAGCTTTGAGATACGCCGTGGTGAGTCCGTCGCGATCCTTGGGCCGAACGGCTGCGGCAAATCGACGCTCATCAAGACCATGACGTGCGAATTGTATCCGCTGGTCTTGCCCGGCATGGACGTGTCCATCTTCGAGCGCGCTCGGTGGGACGTAACAGAGCTGCGGCGCAGGCTTGGCGTCGTCACATCGGAAACTCCATCGCGGAGCGCGCTCGGGACCACAGCAATGGACGCTGTCCTGACCGGCTTCTTCTCCTCGGCAACGCTGTGGCCAAATCTGACGGTCACGGATGCCATGCGCTCGGCGGCGGAGCGGGCGCTGCACGACGTTGGCGCGTCCGCCTTCGCGGGCAAGCTGCTGGGTGCGCTGTCTGCCGGGCAGCAGAAGCGCGTCCTGATCGCGCGTGCGCTGGTGGGCAGCGGGGAACAGCCGGACGATCGCGTGCTGCTGCTGGACGAACCGTCCAATGCGCTGGATCTCGCCGCACAAGGGGAACTTCGCGCAACGCTGCGCCGCCTGGCCCACGCGGGTACAGGCCTCATCCTGGTGACACACCACATCGCGGACATTATCCCGGAAATTCGCCGCGTGATCTTCATGCAAGGTGGCCGCGTCGTGGACGACGGCTCGCGCGCGGCGATGCTGACGGAACAGAAGTTGAGCGGCCTGTTCGGCACAGAGGTCACGTTGACCGAGCGGAACGGCTTTCTGCATGCCTGGTAGCTACTCGGGCGAATGGACTAATGATCCGCACCGGTGAAGGCAATCTGCAAGGGCACCAGCTCAGGCTGGCGTATTTTCTGCGGCCCCAGCACAGCCACGCGCGGTACGGGGCCACGCATCATCGCGACCTCGTCACATGCATGCAGGCGCGGACACTTCTGGCAGTCCTTGTAGATTTTGTCTGGCAACGCGGTGCGGTCCATCGTCGTGCGAAAGCCGTAGCGGAAGAAGAAGTCCGGGATGCGTGTGAACAGGCATACGGTCTGGACACCGTGTTCCTGCGCCTCGTCCAGGAGGGCCTGCATCAGCTTCCCGCCTGCGCCCTGACCCTTCGCCTCCGGCTTCATGAGGATGGAACGCACTTCGGCCAGGTGCGGGCCGTAGAGGTGCAGCGCGCCGCAGCCCAGAAAGATGCCACCCTCCGACTCCGCCACATGGAAGTCGCGGACGTTCTCGCAAATCTCCGCGTACTGGCGGCGTAAGAGCGTGCCATCACCTGAGAGCGAGTTGACGAGTTCGAAGATGTTCGCCGCATCCTGCAGCGTCGCC
>CAXUBG010000122.1:0-9636 GCA_964249285.1 uncultured Terriglobus sp.
TGCGCGTGGCATCCTGGCCGGACCGCACCCGGGGCAGAACCGAGTCGTGCACGCAAATGATCGCGGTGTGATCGAATTTGCCGGGCTGCTCGACGGCAACTATACGCTCACCGTGTTGTGTGCCGGATTTAGTACGCAGCGGGTATCGCTGACGATTCGTGGTGCAGCAAGTATCCGTACCATCGTCCTTGCACCGGACGGCCCGGTGACCAGCATCGATGTGGTCGCGCCCACACCTGCCGGATCGCTGGACATCCTGCTGGGGGACTCGCCTGCACCGGTGCAAACACTTTCCGCCGCGACGCTGGAGATCACAAACGCAATTGACCTGACGGACGCCCTGAAGCGGCGGCTGAACGGTGTCTATGTGAACGAAAACCAGAACAACCCATTCCAGCCCGACGTGAACTACCGTGGCTACACCGCGTCACCGCTGGCGGGCGCTCCCGCTGGTCTTTCCGTCTATGTAGACGGCGTGCGGCAGAATCAGCCGTTCGGAGACGTGGTGCAGTGGGATCTGATCCCGAAGGCGGCGATCAGCAGCACGGAGCTTCTTGCCGGGTCCAATCCGGTGTACGGCCTGAATACGCTGGGCGGTGCTGTCGCCATCCAGACAAAGGACGGCCTCACCGCCAGCGGCTTGTCCGCAAGCACGTACGGCGGCAGTTTCGGACGGCGGGCCGTGGATCTGCAATATGGCGGGAGTGGCAGCGCGGGGCTGAACTGGTTCGCGGCAGGCACACTGTTTCACGAGGACGGCTGGCGTGCCAATTCACCGTCCAGCGTGAAGCAGAGCTTTGCCAAGCTTGGCTACGCGCACGGCAATGCATTGCTTTCGCTTTCTGGCGGGTACAGCATCAACAACCTGACCGGTAATGGCACCCAGGACTTCCGCGCCATCGAACGTAGCGTTGGACTGAATCATGGCTACGGCAGCGTGTACAGCACGCCAGACGTGACCTACCAGCATGCGCCGTTCCTGACGCTGAACGCGACAGAGGCGCTCTCCAGCACCCTCAGCCTCAGCGCGAACGCCTACGTCCGGTACACGCGCGCCAACACAACCAATGGGGATGTGAACAACAACAGCTTCGACCAGTCTCTGTATGCCTTGAGCGCGGAAGACCAAGCGGCTCTGACCGCGGCCGGCATTCCGTTTCCCAGCACGCCCATTACGCCCGCGAACACGCCGTTCCCGTCTCTGCGCTGCATCGCACAGGGTCTTCGGAGGGACGATCCGGGCCAGACATGTACCGGCACAGGCACGGACACGGTGGATCGCCAGCACGCTTCCGGCGTTTCCGGCGTGCTCTCATGGAGCACGGTACAGAACCGGCTGAGCGCGGGCGGCAGCTTGGACCACGGTGGTCTGACGTTTGTACAGAATGCGCAGTACGGTTATCTGAACAGCGACGGCCTGACCGTCACGCGCATTCCTGTGTTGCTTGATGGTTCAACGAACATCGACGGTACGCCCCAGGACACCCGCGTCAACCTGCACGGCACCACCAACACGCCGAGCGTATCTGCTACGAACACGTTTACCGCGGGTCAGTGGGTTCTGACAGCGGGTGGCCGCTACAACCGCACGACGATCAGCAACACCGACCGCTTGCCGCCGGCGGAGTACCGCGGGACGCTGACAGCGGTCAATGTCTTCCAGCGCTTCAATCCAACAGCGGGCGTGGTGTACAAGCCATCGGGCCGCCTCAACGCTTACGTCAATTATGGAGAAAGCAGCCGCGCTCCCACCTCCACCGAACTGGGCTGCGCCGATCCAAATTTTCCGTGCGCCCTGCCGAACGCGCTGGTCAGTGATCCGCCGCTGAAGCAGGTGGTCAGCCGCACCTTTGAGGGAGGCCTGCGCGGCAACCCTGGTGGGCGGTACCGCTGGACCGCAGGCTACTTCCACACAGACAACAACGACGATCTGCTCTTCGTCGCGGCGCAGGCAACGGGGTACGGCTACTTCCAGAACTTCGGCAAGACCCGGCGCGAGGGCGTGGAGGCGTCCGTCACAGCACGTGGACGCGGCGTGGATGCAGGCGTCGCGTACACCTTTCTGAACGCCACGTACCAAAGCAGCCAGGTGATCGAATCAGACAGCAACAGCAGCAACAGCAACGCACGGAGCGGGTTGAGCGGTGTAAGCGACGGCGGCCTGATTACCATCACCCCTGGCGACCATATTCCGCAGGTGCCGCAACATCTGCTGAAGCTGTACTGCGATTACAAGCCGGTGCGGAGGATATCCCTCAGCGCCGATCTCCAGGTGGCCGGTTCGGCGTACGTGCGCGGCAATGAGAACAATCTGCATCAGCCCGATGGCGTGTATTACCTCGGCAGCGGCAAGAGCCCCGGCTATGGCGTGGTCAATCTGGGCACGCGTTACAGTGTGAGCTCGCGCTATGAACTTTTCGCGGAGATCAACAATCTGCTGAACCGGCACTACTACACGGCGGGCCAGCTCGCCTCCACACCCTACGACAACAGCGGGAACTTCACCGCCCAGCCGTTCCCTGCGTATGCGGGCAATGGTGGCGGCGCAACCTATCCTGTCCGACATACGACGTTTCTTGCGCCAGGCGCACCCGTTACAGTGTTTGGCGGGCTAAAAATCAGCTTCGGCTACACACGCTAATGATGAGTTGCTATTTGGCTGTCCGCGCGTATGTTGGAGGGGTGCTGTACCCAATCCCTTAACGGAAGTGAGACCATGAACGTCAACATAGCGTACATCCTGGTGCAGTTCCGCACGAATAACGATGACAAGGATGCCGACACACTCGTCATCATCGATATCAGCCCGTATGAAGGCGGGGCAAAGGGACCGAACATCGCGGGTTATACCGGCTATCTCGGCGGCCATCTAGCGGACAACAGCAACAGCGATCGCGTGACGTTAGGGTTTAAGCCTGAAGGTCCCTGGGTTTCAGGATCGCAGTATGTGCTCACGGTAGCTATCGACCCGAATGGCCACGACACATGGCGATTTGACTGCTACCTGTACATCCAATTGTTCAATGGACCGGAAAAGACGTATACCTTCATCGGCCACGCCCTCAGCCAGAATGTCCGCTCCAATGACTACCGATTTACTTTGTAGCCGCTGCTTGTGTCACGGTCTGGCACACTAAAAAGCAGTGGCAGACACCTTCCGCACCCAGTTGACAGCCTTTGACTGGAACAAATCCGAACCGCTGCACGCCGTGCTGTGCCTTCCGGCGGTCGCGCTGCCGCTGATCCTGGGCGTGCACCTGGGCTACAACGGCACAGCGGTGCTGATGGCAGGCGGTGCCATGACGGTGGGTTTTGGCTCGTACCAGCAGCCGTTATTCCGCCGCTCCGATGCCATGGTGTTCGCCACGCTCGGCATTGCCTTCTCCGCACTGATGGGCGCGCTATGCCGCGACAGTACCGCTGCCCTGCTGGCGGCTGCTGTGGTGTGGGCGTTTGTTTATGGCATGTCCAACGCGGTAAGTACGGCAACCAGCTGGGTGGGCCAGCAGTGCTGCGTCTTTCTGGTCGTCTCGTCCGCGGCGCCGTCCACTCCCGGAACGACACATGACCTGGTCTACTCCGCGCTATTGCGAGGCGCGGGCGTGCTCGCGGGCGGCACCCTGCAAACATGCTTCCTGGTACTGTTTCGCATCTGGTTACCGGAGGCGCAGACCAAGTTCTCCCGCCCGGACTTTGATCCCACGCGCTTCCAACGCAGCTTTCTGCGGGAGCAACTCTCGCTGCACAGCGGTGCCATGCAGTACGCCATGCGCCTGGTGGTCACGTTTGTTTCCGCCATTGCCATTTACCGCACGCAGACGTGGGCCAGCGCCTACTGGATCGGTATGACCGCGATTCTGATCCCCAAACCGGAACTGATCCAGACCGCCGCCCGGGGTCTGCTGCGTATTGCCGGAACAGTGCTCGGCGCGATGGTGTGCACGGGAATCGTGGTGTGGCTGCGGCCGGGAGGGCAGTGGCTTGGAGGGCTGGCGCTTACCTTTCTATTTGTCACGTACCTGCTGAACCTGGTGAACTATGGCGTGTTCGCCGTGGCGCTGACGGGGTACATCTGTTTCATCCTGGCCATTGCACACCAGCCGCCAAACGAGGTTTTGCTCCATCGCGTGCTGGCCACGCTGACCGGGTCCGCGCTCGCGCTTTTCGTGCACATCGCATTCATTGCAGGACGCAAGTTTCTCGGCCTCGCCACACCCCGGCTGCGCTCCCTGGAGGAATGGCTGTAAGCATCGATTACTGCACGCCGTGACCGATGTCTCCCGCGCCCCCCGCCTGCTGGAGATATTGCTCGATCGATGACTCAAGCACACCCTTCGCCTCCAGCACCAGGTCGATGCAGTCCCGCCCCGCGCCGAAGCCGCCCGCATGCGGCGTCACATAGTGCGCCGCAGCCTTCACCTGATCGCGCGCGTTCCGTGTGGCTACCGCGAGACCCACGGCACGCATGGGCGGCAGATCGATGATGTCGTCACCGACGTAGGCCACCTCCTCCAGCGCGACATCCGCCTCCCCCAGAATGGCATGAATGGCGTCCATCTTTTGCTGTGAGCCTTGATGGAGGAACTCGATCTTCAACTCCTTCATGCGCACCGCGACGGTTTCGCTGCTGCGCTTCGTAATCACACCGAAGCGCAGACCCGCTACCCGGCCAATGCCGACACCCAAACCGTCGTGCGCGGAAAAGCCCTTTACTTCGACTGCGGCAGCAGAGCCGTCCGGGTGTGTCCCGCTCGGGACGAAGTACAGTGTTCCGTCGGTGAGCACGCCGTCCACGTCGAAGACGATCACTTTAATCTTTGCCGCGCGTGCCTTTAGTTCACTGCCAATCATTTCCATCACTCCAAACTACATTGCAGCGCGAACAAAGCGAAGTTGCACACGGCTGTCGTGTTTTCTGCCCGTGCGGGAGTGTTCCACGTGGAACATTTCAACAGAGCATCTAGCCAGCGTACGCCGGGCTGGAGCCAGGGTCCCTCCGGCCTAAGTTCTGAGCCAGATGCCGGTATATGCGACTCACATCATCCCTGAGGCGTGTTACCGTGAGCTTCGCACGGGCGTTGGCCTGTTGAGGTGAAGCATGGCGGAATACATTATGGCACTGGACCAGGGCACGACTAGTTCGCGGGCGATCCTGTTTGATCGTGCGGGCGCGGTGGTGGGTACGGCGCAGCATGAGTTCACCCAGATCTTCCCAGACGGCGAGCGGGGCTGGGTGGAGCATGACCCCTATGAGATCCTGACCAGCCAGTTGTCGAGCGCGGTGGAGGTGCTGGGCCGCGCCGGGGTGCGCCCGCGCGACGTAGCCGCGCTGGGCATCACCAATCAACGAGAGACAGCCATTGTGTGGGATCGCGCGACGGGCAAACCGGTCTACAACGCCATCGTCTGGCAAGACCGGCGGACCGCGCCACTGTGCGCGGAGTTGACCGCGCGCGGAGCGGAAGATGAGGTACGCGCCCGCACCGGACTGCGGCTTGATCCGTACTTTTCGGGAACAAAGGTGGCGTGGATTCTGGAGAACGTCAACGGAATGCGCGAGAAGGCAGAACGCGGCGAACTTGCCTTCGGTACCGTCGATAGCTGGCTCATCTGGAACCTGACCAGCGGGACGCGCCACGTCACGGACCGGACGAATGCTTCGCGCACGCTGCTGTACAACATCGTCGAAGACCGCTGGGACGATGACCTGCTGCGGCTGCTCCGGATACCCAGGTCGATGCTGCCGGAGGTTGTCTGGTCCAGCGAGCGGCTGGGACCGGTGAGCACCACCCTGGGACTGGAGGGCATTGAGATCGCGGGGATCGCGGGTGATCAGCAATCCGCGCTCTTCGGCCAGATGTGCACGGAGCCGGGCGACGCCAAGAACACCTACGGCACCGGCTGCTTTCTGCTGCAGCACATTGGCGGCGTGTTCCGGCAAAGCGAACACCGCCTGCTGACGACGCTGGCCTGCTCCGTCGAACGCAAGCCGGCGTATGCGCTGGAAGGTTCGGTGTTCGCCGGTGGAGCCGTGGTGCAATGGCTGCGCGACGGGCTCGGCGTCATCACGAAGAGCAGCGACGTGGAGGCACTTGCCATGACTGTGCCGGACAATGGTGGTGTCTTCTTTGTGCCGGCCTTTACAGGCCTGGGGGCGCCGCATTGGGACCCGTATGCGTCGGGCATGATGATTGGCATCGGGCGCGGCACCACGCGCGGACACATTGCACGCGCTGCCCTGGAGAGCATCGCGCTCCAGGTGACAGACTTGATGCGCGCCATGAACGCAGACACTCCCGCGCCGCTTCGTGAGCTTCGCGTGGATGGCGGTGCCGCGGCAAACGACACGCTGATGCAGTTTCAGGCCGACCTGCTTGGCGTCCCCGTACACCGGCCTGCGTGCCTGGAGACGACAGCGATGGGTGCGGCGTACCTCGCTGGCCTTGCTGTTGGTCTCTGGTCCAGCCTGGAGGATATCAAGCGCGGGCAGGCGGGCGGAACTGTGTTTGAGCCCAACACGGAGTATCAGGCACTGTATGCTCGCTGGCAGGAGGCCGTTGCGCGTGCGAAGGGCTGGACTGCACGGCAATGAATAGCTTCGCTGGACGTCAGCGCTTTTCCACGGTCCTTGACACCTGATGTGGTGCATACCATGATAGATACCTGGAGGTGCCACATGAGCCAGATTGCAACCGCGAAAGTCTTTCGCAATGGCCGCAGCCAGGCTGTGCGCATTCCGGCTGAGTTCCGCTTCAAGACCGACCAGGTGTACATCGAGCGCGACGAGGACACGGGTATTATCAAGCTTTCGGAGAAGCCGCTGAGGAAATCCATGGCCGAGCTGTTCGCACGTATCAACGCCGAAGGCCCATTTGAAGACTTCGAGATCGAAAGGCACACAGAGCCTCCAGACGAACGGGAGCCCTGGTAGTGGAGCACAGATTGTATTTGCTGGATACGAACACGGTCACGTATCTGGTGACGGACAGGTCGAGCGGTGTACGCGAACACTATCTCGAACTGGAAGGTAGCGACACCCTTGTCATCTCTGCGATCACAGAAGGTGAAATTCGATTTGGCTTGGCAAAGAACTCTGCTTCCAAGGCACTCAAGCGAAACTTGAGTGAATTTCTATCGGGCATCGACATCCTCCCGTGGACTTCCGATGTGGCCAAACTGTACGGGACATTGCGCGCTCAAATTGAGGCAAGTGGCAGGATTCCCGGTCCGCTCGATCTGATGATTGCGGGCCATGCCTATGCGCTAGGGGCGACTCTGGTGACACATGACAAAGCTCTCAAGCAATTGACCGCATTTCTCCCCGTAGAAGACTGGTACGAACCACAGCAGGAGCGATAACAATATGAATCGTGACGTCATGCTGGAAGCCGTCCCCGCACAAGGTACGAATCCGTGGGACATCGTCGTCATCGGCGGCGGTGCGACCGGCGCGGGTGTTGCCGTGGACGCGGCGACACGCGGCTACAAAACGCTGCTGATCGAGCGCGAGGACTTTGGCAAGGGCACATCGAGCCGCTCCACCAAGCTGGTGCATGGCGGCGTGCGCTATCTGGAGCAGGGCAATGTCTCCCTCGTGATGGAGGCGCTGAAAGAGCGCGGGCTCCTGCGGCAGAACGCTCCGCACCTGGTCCATGACATGCCGTTTGTGGTGCCTAACTACTCCTGGTGGGAGGCACCGTTCTACGGCATCGGCATGAAGATTTACGATCTGCTGGCGGTGAAGTACAGCTTTGGCCGGTCGCGCATCCTGTCGCGCGAGGAGACGCTGGAGCGCCTGCCCACCATCGCGCAGGATGGGCTGCGCGGCGGCGTGGTCTACCACGATGGTCAGTTTGACGACACCCGCCTGCTGACGCATCTGATCATGACCGCGGCCGATCACGGAGCCACCGTGCTGAACTACTGTGCTGCCGTCGAGCTGCTGCGCGATGGGGATGGCTTCGTGAACGGCGTTGTTATGGAAGACCGCGAGACGGGTGAGCGCATCGCCGTGAACGCGAAATGCGTCGTCAACGCCACCGGCATCTTCACCGACGAGGTCCGCCGCATGGCCGAGCCGGAAGCGGAAGCGATGGTGTCGCCCTCGCAGGGCATTCATCTCGTCCTGGAGAAGAGCTTTCTGCGCGCGCAGACCGCGATCATGGTGCCGCGCACCAGTGATGGCCGCGTCCTCTTTGCCATTCCATGGCACAACCACACTGTCGTGGGGACGACAGACACGGCTATCGACGCACCCAGCTACGAGCCGAAGCCCTTGGAAGAGGAGATCGCCTTTGTACTGGAAACGGTGGGCGAGTACCTCAGCCGCAAACCCGCGCGCGACGACATTCTGTCGATCTATGTCGGCATCCGGCCACTGGTGAGGGCGGCGGGCAGCGATGCCTCGAAGACAAGCGCGCTCTCCCGCGACCACACAATCCACATTGATGGCAGTGGCCTTTTGACCATCGTTGGCGGCAAGTGGACGACCTACCGCCACATGGCAGAAGACACGGTCAACCACGCCGCCACGCTGGGCAAGCTGCCCGATGCGGCCTGCGTCACGGCAGATCTGAAAGTACACGGCTGGTCTGACGCAACTGACCTGGGCGCTTTGCAAGTCTACGGCGCGGATGCGACGGCCATCCGCGCGCTCGCGGCAACTTCTCCGGAACTGGGGGAGCAATTGCATCCCGCGCTGCCCTACATCGCCGCAGAGATTGTCTGGGCCGCGCGTAATGAAATGTCACGCACGGTGGACGACGCGCTCGCGCGCCGTACGCGCGCGCTGCTGCTGAATGCGCGCGCTGCCGTGGAACTCGCTCCGCGGATTGCCGCGCTCCTGGCGGAGGAACTGGGCCGCGACAATGCATGGCAGCAGGGGCAGGTGGAATCCTTCACGGCATTGGCACGGCAGTACCTGCCGCAGTAGAGTGGTTACGCTTCCTCTATAAGCGCCGGAGATGACATTGATTGCACGCGGCCCGCTGCTGGGCGAGTTCATGGGAACCTTTGTGCTCCTCCTGCTGGGCAACGGAGTCTGTGCCGCTGTCACGCTGAAGCGCAGCAAGGCGGAAGCCTCCGGTTGGATGGTCGTCGCCGCCGGTTGGGCCTTTGCCGTACTCTGCGGCATCTTTGTAGCGCAGCTGTTTGGTTCGCCCGATGCGCATCTCAGCCCAGCGTTCACGCTTGCCTTCGCCATCAAGGGCCAGACCTATAGCAAGCTCTTGCCCTTTGCCGCGGCACAGTTTGCCGGAGCTTTCTGCGGGGCCGTGATGACCTGGCTCTTCTACTACCCGCATTGGGCCGTGACGGAGAATCCCGGCGCGAAGCTCGGCGTCTTTGCGACAAGCCCAACGTTCCGCAACTATGGTTGGAGCCTGTTCTGCGAGGCGACGGCGACCTTCGTTCTGGTGCTTGTGGCAGGCGGCATGAGCTCCAAGCTGGTTCTGAGCACGGGCGCGGTCGCCGGACTCAGCCCGTTTCTCGTGAGCCTGCTGATCGGGAGCATCGGCCTGTCGCTGGGCGCCACCACGGGCTATGCGATTAACCCCGTCCGCGACCTTGGCCCCCGTCTGGCACATTTCGTCCTGCCCATCGCGGGCAAGGGTACCAGCGATTGGGCGTATGCCTGGG
>CAXUBG010000123.1:0-9615 GCA_964249285.1 uncultured Terriglobus sp.
TTGTTGATGGCGGCTTGGTCCGTGGTGGCTCCGGCGAAGTCGTCGAAGGCTTTGCCGGTGGTTTCGATGATGTGGCGCTGGATGAACGGTGCTCCCTCGCGCGCGCCCTGGGATGAACTCTTGATGCAGCACTCCCACTCCAGCACGGCCCAGCCCGCGTAACCGTACTGCGTCAGCTTGGAGAAGATGGCGCTGAAGTTGACTTGGCCATCGCCGAGCGAGCGGAAGCGGCCCGCGCGCTTGACCCAGGACTGGAAGCCGCCGTAGACGCCCTGGCGGCCGGTGGGGTTGAACTCGGCGTCCTTGACGTGGAACATGAGGATGCGGTCGTGGTAGAGGTCGATATAGGCCAGGTAGTCCAACTGCTGCAGGATGAAATGGCTGGGGTCGTACAGCAGGTTGCAGCGGGGATGCCCGCCGAGCAGGTCGAGAAACATCTCGAAAGACGCGCCGTCGCAGATATCCTCACCAGGGTGGATCTCGAAGCAGGCGTTGACGCCGTTCTCGTCGAAAACATCAAGGATGGGACGCCAGCGTTTCGCAAGTTCGCCGAATGCGGTTTCGACGAGACCGGCGGGACGCTGCGGCCAAGGGTAGAGGTATGGCCAGGCGAGTGCGCCGGAGAAGGTTGCGTGCTCTGTCAGGCCCAGGTTTCGGGATGCGCGTGCCGCGAACTGCAGCTGCTCTGTTGCCCATGCCTGGCGCGCTTTGGAGTCACCATGGACGGCTTTGGGCGCGAAGCTGTCGAAGAGCGTGTCATACGCGGGATGCACGGCGACGAGCTGGCCCTGCAGGTGGGTGGAAAGCTCCGTCAGCGCGACACCCGCGTTGGCCAGTGTGGCTTGCAGATCGTCGCAGTATGCCGTGCTTTCCGCAGCTTGCTTCAGGTCGATGAAGCGGACGTCCCACGAGGGAATCTGCACGCCCTTGTAGCCGAGGCTTGCCGCCCACTTCGCGATGTCGCTCAGCGTGTTAAAGGGTGGATCATCGCCCGCGAACTGGGCCAGGAAGATGGCTGGCCCTTTGATGGTGGTCATGTGCTTGGATCTCCGGCTCGGATGTGTTAGCCGGACCATTGTAACGAGAGCGAGCCGTGCGTGGCATGAGCCTTGCTCCTCTGAACGCTTGATGGTGGAAGTGGCGAGAACCCGCACATCCGCTCTGCGTATGTACGGGGCACCCGATTGTGCACGGGTCGTATTGTTTGAAAAGTGCGAGAACCCGCACATCCGCTCTGCGTATGTACGGGGCACCCGGTACCCGGCACCCCGGGTTCTGCCGGCTTGCAGTGTTTGCGCTAAGCTGGCGTGGTCAAGTCTACAGGTGAGAACCCGCGTGCCTTCTTATACAGTCCTTGGAAGCCTTGCTGCTGTCGTGATCCTTCTGGTCTCCCATATAAGGGCGCAGCAGGCGGAACAGGTGCCATACCTCAATGGTTCGCTGACGACGCATGCGCGCGCCGTGGATTTGGTGAGCCGCATGACGCTGAACGAGAAGGTGTCGCAGATGGGCAATGCGTCGGATGCCATTCCGCGGCTTGGCGTTCCCGCGTACAACTGGTGGAACGAAGGGCTGCACGGGGTGGCGCGCGCTGGCTATGCGACCGTGTTTCCGCAGGCCATCGGCATGGCGGCGACATGGGACCCTGCGCTGCTGCATGAGAGCGGCGGCGCCATTGCGACGGAGGCGCGCGCAAAGAATAATGAGGCGCTGCGGCGCGGCAATCAGGGTATCTACTTTGGGCTGACGTTCTGGGCACCGAACATCAACATCTTTCGCGATCCGCGTTGGGGACGGGGGCAGGAGACCTATGGCGAAGACCCGTACCTGACTTCGCAGCTGGCGGTGAACTTCATACGCGGTCTGCAGGGCGACGACCCCGCGTATTACAAGGTTATCGCCACGCCGAAGCACTTCGCCGTGCACAGTGGGCCGGAACGCGAGCGGCACAGCTTCAACGTCTTGCCCAGCCCGCACGATCTGTGGGACACGTACCTGCCGCAGTTCCGGGCTGCGGTCGTCGACGGTAAGGCAGACTCGATCATGTGTGCTTATAACGCCTTGAATGGCGTGCCTGCGTGCGGGAATGCGATGCTGCTCCGCGACACACTGCGGCGGGATTGGGGATTCAAAGGGTTTGTCACGTCAGACTGCGGTGCCATCGATGATTTCTTCCGCCGCGGTACGCACGCGACGGAGCCCGATGCCGAGCACGCGGACCGCGATGCGCTGCTGGCGGGGACGGACACGAACTGCGGCGGCACATATGCGCGGCTGCTGTTCGCGGTGCGCAAAGGGCTGGTGAAGGAGTCGGACATTGATGTCAGCCTGACGCGTCTGGTTGAAGCACGGATGCGGCTGGGTCAGTTCGATCCGCCCAGAACGGTGGCGTACGCGCAGATACCGTTCACTGCGGTTCACTCCGCCGCACATGCCGCGCTGGCAAAGCGGGCTGCGGATGAGTCACTGGTGCTGCTGAAAAATGATGGCGTGCTGCCGCTGGTACCGGGCAAGTACAAAACGGTGGCGGTCATTGGCCCAAACGCAGCGTCGCTTGCCGCCCTGGAGGGGAACTACAACGGCACGCCGCATGATCCAGTGCTGCCGCTGGACGCAGTACAAGCAGCGTTGCCGAGCGTTGACTTTGTATACGCCCAGGGAGCGCCGTACGCCGATGGCTTCCGGCTGCCGGTGCCGCGCACAATGCTGCACCCGGCGGCCGGCTCAGCGGCCCAGGGTCTGGCAGGGGAGTACTTTGCGTCGCCAAGCGTGAGTGGCACGCCGGTGCGCACCGCGCGGGATTCCGAGATCAATTTCGATTGGGACAACGTCGACCCGCTGACTGGCGAGTCCACTCAGGGGTTTGCCGTGCGTTGGACGGGAACAATCGGAGCTCCGCGCGCAGGTGAGTACACCTTTGTGCTGCGCGCGGGTGCGTGCGAACAGTGCGCCCAGCGGCAGAGTGTGCGCGTGGTGGTGGACGGGGTTGAGCAGGTTGCCATGCGTCCCGTTGGACCCAACGACCCGCCCCGTTTCACACTGCGGTTCAACGAGGGTCAGCAGCATGGCATGGAGATCGATTTTGTTCGCCCGAGCCCGGAGCGGGGTTCTGGGATCATCCTGGAGTGGACGCCAGCACCGGATGTACTGATGTCGGAGGCGCTTGCAGCAGCCGCGAAAGCCGATCTGGTCGTCGCGATGCTGGGCCTGTCGCCTGACCTGGAAGGCGAGGAAATGCCCATTGCGATACCGGGTTTTGCTGGCGGCGACCGGACGGACATCGCACTGCCCGGCGCGCAGGAGCGCAAGTTGCAGCAACTCGCCCCTCCAGGTAAGCCGTTGGTCCTTGTGCTGATGAACGGATCCGCGCTGGCAGTCAACTTCGCCCAGGCGCATGCCAATGCGGTGCTTGAGGCGTGGTATCCGGGCGAGGCTGGAGCGCGGAGCATCGCGGATGCGCTGACCGGCGCGGTAAACCCCAGTGGACGCCTGCCCGTGACCTTCTATGCTTCGTCGAACGATCTTCCGGAGTTTAGCGACTACGCGATGAAGAACCGGACATATCGCTACTTCACAGGCGTGCCACTCTACCGGTTCGGCTTCGGTCTCAGCTACACGCGCTTTCAGTACAGCGGGTTGAGACTCTCGGCAAAATCGATGAAAGCCGGTGCCACGCTGACGGCTAGAGTGGACGTGAGAAATACCGGCAAGCGTGTTGGGGACGAGGTGGCGGAACTGTACCTGATACCTCCGCGCGATGGTAACGGAGGTCTTTCGCCACGGCTGCATCTGCAAGGAGTGCAGCGTGTTTCGTTGCGTCCTGGTGAGAGCCGGACGCTGACCTTCACGGTGGACCCGCGCGGGTTGAGCGAGGTGGATGCGCAAGGTGTGCGCAGCGTGCAAGCGGGGAACTATGGCCTGGCGATTGGTGGCACGCAGCCCGGCGATCCCATGGCAGCGGAACCCGCGCAAACGGTTCGCTTCACGATCGCGGGCAGTCAGGCGTTGCCGCGATGAATGCTGTCGTATCTGCAAGAGCGGTAAGCTGGTTCGCATGAAGATTGTGGACGCGCGTGTTATCGTCTGCTCGCCCGACCGTAACTTCGTCACGCTCCGCATTGAGACGGATGAGGGCATCCACGGCCTGGGTGATGCGACGCTGAATGGCCGCGAGATGGCCGTCGTCAGCTACCTCTCGGACCATGTGATCCCGTGTCTGATTGGCCGCGATCCGTTCCAGACGGAAGATATCTGGCAGTACCTCTATCGCGGTGCGTACTGGCGGCGCGGACCGGTGACGATGGCCGCCATTGCCGCCGTGGATGTCGCGCTGTGGGACATCAAGGGCAAGGCGCTGAACACGCCCGTGTACAACTTGTTGGGCGGTGCCAGCCGCCGTGGCTGCCTGGTGTACACGCACGCGAACGGCGCTGACACCGCGGAAACGATTGACTCCGTGCAGAAGCACCTGGCCGAGGGGTACCTGGCCGTTCGCGCGCAGGCGGGCGTGCCGGGCATGGCTGCGACGTATGGCGTGCCGAAAGGCGGCAAAACGTACGAGCCTGCCGAGCGTGGCTTGCCTGCGGAAACTGTCTGGTCGAGCGAGAAGTATCTGCGATTTGCGCCGCGGCTGATGGAGGCGGTACGCACGGCAGTGGGCGAGGAGGTGCATCTGCTGCACGATGTCCATCATCGCCTGACGCCCATTCAGGCCGCGCGGCTCGGCAAATCGCTCGAGCCGTACGCCCTCTTCTGGATGGAAGACCCGGTGCCGGCTGAACTGCAGGAAGGGTTCGCCCTGATCCGGCAGCATACGACAACGCCGCTGGCGGTAGGTGAAGTCTTCAATTCATTTCATGATGCGCATGAGCTGATCCGCAATCAATGGATCGACTACCTGCGCATGACGATAGTGCACGGCGGCGGCATCACGCCGCTGAAAAAGGCTGCTGACTTCGCGGCGGTGTATCACGTCAAGACGGCTTTCCACGGCGCGACGGACATGTCGCCCGTGACAATGGCGGCGGCGCTGCATCTCGGCCTCGCCGTGCACAACTTTGGTATCCAGGAGCATATGCCGCATACCGCGCTTACCAACGAAGTGTTTCCCCATCAGTACAGGTTTGAAGCAGGCTCTATGCATCCGGGCGATGCCCCCGGACTTGGCGTGGAGATTGATGAAGCGCTTGCAGCGAAGTATCCGTATCAACGGGCATATCTCCCCGTGGCCAGGCTGCTGGATGGCACGCTGTCGGACTGGTAAGCGCCCCTGCATGTACAGTGTTCCAGAGTATGTCTTCGCCTTTGGCCATCAAAGCAGCAACCGGTGCACGCTGGGACATCCTCAGTCTTGGCGAGGTCATGCTGCGCTTCGACCCCGGAGACTTCCGCATTGCGCAAGCGCGCCAGTTCCGCGTCTGGGAGGGCGGCGGCGAGTACAACGTGGCGCGGGGCCTGCGCCGCTGCTTCAATCTGCGCGCAACGGTTGCCACGGCGCTGGTCGACAATCCCGTAGGACGGCTTGTCGAAGACCTGATGCTGCAGGGCGGCATGGACACGTCCCATGTGCTGTGGCGCGCGTATGACGGCATCGGCAATGACTGCCGCAATGGGGTGTACTTCCTGGAGCGCGGCTTTGGCGTGCGCAACGCACTGGGGAGCATGGATCGCGGCCACACAGCGGTCTCGCAGCTCAACCCGGGTGAAATCGATTGGGGCAGACTCTTCGAGCAGGAGGGCGTGCGTTGGTTCCACACGGGCGGGATCTTTTGTGCGCTGAGCGGCAGCACGCCCGCGGTTACACGTGACGCCATGCAGGCTGCCAAGCGGCATGGCGCGGTCGTGTCGTATGACTGCAACTACCGCCCGTCGCTGTGGCGTGCCCGGGGCGGAAGGCTGGCCGCCGCTGCGGTCAATCGCGACCTAATGCCGTATGTGGATGTGCTTTTCGGACATGAGGGTGATCTTGCGACGGAGTTGAACGAGGCGACGGCGGGCCCGCCAGCGCATACGGCCGAAAGCTACGCCGCGATGGCAGCGCGTGTAACGGAGCAGCACCCCAACCTGCGCGTGATCGCCACCACAACGCGTCGCGCGCAGTCCGCCAGTCGCAACGATTGGGGTGCCTACGCATACACCGGCGGTGCATTGACTGCCGGTGACACGATGCGCGACCTGGAAATCTATGACCGCGTGGGCGGCGGCGATGCCTTCGCCTCGGGGCTGATCTACGGGTTGTTGCAGGAAAAGGGCATCGATTACGCACTGCGCTGCGGCATCGCCCACGGCGCGCTCACCATGACAACCGCGGGCGACAGCAGTTTCGCCACGCTGCCGGAAGTCGAGAACCTGATGAACGGCATCGGTGCCGGTGTGCAGCGCTAAGTGATTCAACGCTCGAAAGGATTCAGCCATGCACGTACCTAAAAGCGAAATCATCTACCGTATGCGCACCACGGGTATCGTTCCAGTGCTGCGCGGAGGCTCGATCGAAGAAGGTCTCGCGCTGGCTCGCGCCATTGCAGCGGGCGGTATCGATGTCCTGGAAATCACGATGACAACGCCGGGCGCGCTGGAGGTGATCCGCACCCTGCGCCGGGAGGATCCGTCGCTGCTGATCGGCGCGGGAACCGTGCTGGACGCGGAAACCGCACGCGCCTGCATGTTGGCGGGCGCACAGTTCATCGTTAGCCCCTCGACCAATCTTGAGACGATTGCGATGTGCCGGCGCTACTCCTGCGCGGTGCTGCCCGGTGCCCTGACACCGACGGAGATCATGCAGGCCTGGGAAGCTGGCGCGGACATCATCAAGCTGTTCCCGGCAAACGCGATGGGCGGCGCAGCTTATCTGCGCAGCATTCGCGCACCGCTGCCGCACGTAGAAGTGATCCCCACGGGCGGTATCGCTCTGGCCAACGCGAGGGAGTTCCTGCAAGCAGGAGCCATCGCCCTCGGTGTGGGGGCGGACCTGGCAGACGCGAAAGCCATCCGCGAGGGCAACGCCGCCAAAGTGACCGAGACCGCGCGCGCGTACCGGAAGATCGTTCAGGAGCACGCAGAGGCGAGCCGCTGATTCACAACAGCCCGGACACAACACAGCGTCAGTTTCTGTTAAGCTTTGGATTGTCTCGTGATGCGACGCCCTGACACGGCGTTTCTGAAGGAAGGTTCCTTCCTAGCCGCGGCGAGACGCAGGCGTCGTGACCGCTTTCGGCCATGATGCTCTCTGAACCGTTCGCCGCCCGGGTGAACGATCAGGGGACGTAGCTCAGTTGGTTAGAGCGCTGCCCTGTCACGGCAGAGGTCGCGGGTTCGAGCCCCGTCGTCCCCGCCATATGAGGAACCAGATGAAAAGAAGAGACCTCTTGCAATCGCTGGCAGCCTGCGCGGGAGCCTCGGCGGCAGGTGCATGGGCCGATCCGCTCGTGCAGGCCACGCCGTCAGCGCGCATCGGCGGCAGCTTCTTCTGGGGAGCCGCGACCGCCGGGCACCAGGTGGAAGGCAACTGCGTGAACGACGATGCGTGGCTGCTGGAGCAACTGCCTTCGTCCTTGTTCAAGGAGCCATCCGGTGATGCCTGTGATCATTACCACCGCTTTGAGCAGGACGTTGCCATGTTGGCGGGCTGGGGTCTGACAGCGTATCGCTTTTCCGTGGAGTGGTCCCGGATTGAACCTGCCAAGGGCCAGTTTTCCGAGGCCGAACTTCAGCATTATCGCCAGGTCCTGGAATGCTGCCACCGCCATAACGTGCTGCCTCTGGTGACGTACAACCACGCGACGACCCCGCGATGGTTTGCAATGGACGGCGGTTGGGAGCAGGCGGACGCACCCGCGTTGTTTGCGCGTTATTGCGAGAAGGTGACGGTGCGGCTGGGTGACCTGATCGGGTATGCGGCCACGCTGAACGAACCGAACCTGCAGATGCTGTTTAACTGGCTAACGATTGGTGACGGATCGCTGAATGATTTCACGCGGACCAAGCTGCGGGAGATACGCCAGCAGTTAAAAAACGAGAAGTTCAGCAGTTACTTTGCCTGTCAGCCAGACAAGGCCGCCGCGGCTTCGCTGCGGGCGCACGAGGAAGGACGCAAGGCAATCAAGAGCGTACGGGGTTCATTATCCGTCGGGCTTACGCTTGCCATGGAGGACGACCAGTCCGCTGACGCGGAGAACCACGCTCCACTCAAGCAGCAGCAGTGTTACGACCCATGGCTTGCGCTGGCGCGGCAGGATGACTATATCGGTGTGCAAACGTACACACGGCAGCGGATCGGCAAATTCAACATGCCTCCACCGGCTGGAGCGAAACTGACCCAAACCGGCTATGAGTTCTATCCCGAGGCGCTTGAACACACGATCCGGTATGCAGCTTCGAAGACAGGCAAGCCTGTGATTGTGACGGAGAATGGAGTCGCGACGGAAAACGATTCCGACCGGATCGAATACATTCGCCGCGCCGTTGCAGGCATGCGCCGCTGCATGGCGGACGGCATCGACGTTAAAGGCTACATGTACTGGTCCCTGCTGGATAACTTCGAATGGATTTCAGGCTACCAGCCGACGTTCGGCCTGGTCACAGTAGACCGCGTCACACAAAAACGCACGGTAAAGCCCAGCGCACGCTTTCTGGGTTCGTATGCTGGAAGCATTTAACGAAAAGTACGATGTTTCCTGCAGTTCGCGGATTCGTGAGGAGCGAAAGCGGGCGCCGGTAATTGACCTCAGTCCATAGTACGGGTGCGCTCAAAGGGTTTTTGGAGCAACGCGCGTGCTTCGTTGGTGGCACCCTGCGTGTTGTCGTTGGTTTGGACAGCCAGGCGGTACTCCTGTACGGCGCGATCGCGCTGGCCGGTCAGGTCAAAAATCTTACCCAGGCCGATGTGGCTCCAGACTGTGGTCCAGCGGGGTTCGCCGTCACCGCGGAGCGCATCGCGGTAGCTGTTGGCGGCGGACTGGTAGTTGCGCTGCGTAAAGAAAATTTCGGCAATGCGGTAGCTGGCCAGCGACGAATTCTTGTTGCTGTCCAACGCCTTCTGGTACTCAGCAAGCGCGCCGATCAGGTCACCCTGGGCAACCAGCTGCTGACCCTTCAGCACGGCCACGCGAACCGCGAGATCGGGCGTGCTCTTCAGCACCCAGTTATCGGGGTCGATGGCGATGCGGCGCGGACGGCCAAACGTCTCGATGGTGTAGGCGGAGTCGGTTCCGGTCACATCAATCTTGCGAACCTCCGTCTTGCCGTCCGTTTCAACACGGAGATCGACGGGCATACGGAAGAGGTCGAGGTCCTGCGAAACCGCGCCCACCGTGCGGAAACCCTTGTTGCTGCCCAGACGGTAGACCGTAAATTTGTCCTGAAAGGCGGGTGCGCCAGTCCCGTCCAGCCACTGCGCGAAGAACGGGGTCAGGTTCAGGTTGCTGGCCTGCGCTTTTGCAACCTCTTCGACATCGGCGGTGCGAACTGGCTTATCGGTATACTGCGAAAGCAAGCCGCGCAGGAAGGCAAGGAACTTATCGTCGCCCATCTGGTAGCGCAGCATATGGAAGACCATGGCACCCTTTTCCAGCGTCATGGATTGAAACTGCGGCGAAAACGGATCGATGCGGCCCAGCG
>CAXUBG010000124.1:0-9477 GCA_964249285.1 uncultured Terriglobus sp.
GTCCGGGGCCTTGGCTTCGCGATGAACGATGAAATGGACGACTTCACCAGCAAGGCCGGCGTCCCGAACGGCTTTGGTCTAATTCAGGGGCCAAACAACGCGATTGCCCCGGGAAAGCGGCCGCTCTCCGCCATGACGCCAACCATGGTAACGAAGCATGGAAAATTGCGGCTGGTGCTTGGCTCGCCGGGCGGCCCGACCATCATCACCACGGTGGCGAACGACATTATCAGCGTGCTGGACAATAAGCTGAACGTGCAGCAGGCGGCGGATGCTCCACGCTTTCACCACCAGTACCTGCCCGATGAACTGCAGGTGGAAAAGCACTTTCCCGTCGTCGTCACAGACGTACTCAAGACGCGCGACTATACGGTCAAACGCTCTGGCGAGTTCGACGAGCACAACCCCGGCGTTTGGGGTGACAGCGAGCTGATCGGCGTGGATCCGGCGACCGGTGAACTGCTGGGCGGGCATGACACCCGCAAAGACTTCGGCAAGGCAGCAGGCTACTGAACACGCAACGTACTCCACTACCGGTAGTACGTCCCCGGGTAGTAGCCTTGCCGGTAAACCAGAAAGCGTGGAGCCGAGAGCAAGGCGTATAGCAGCAGCGCGAACCAGCCGATGACCGTCCAACCGAAGAAGAGATTGAGCAGCAGCATGCCTCCGACCGCGTGACCGCGGTGTGAGAACACGATGGTGGGCAGGAAGTACAGTGCAACGAGCAGGGCAAACGTGATCATGGCAGCCGCCTCCGGGGCGGCTCACCAGGGTATACGCAGGCAGTCGAGAGAAGGTTCACGGCTGTTCGGTTGGGAGCGCACCTTGCATGGCGGGCTCCTGGACGGTGGCGCTGTAGGCGCTGGCGGCAGAGAGTTCCGCAAGCTGTTCCGCCGTTAACTCCAGGTCGGCTCCGGCAAACAGGTCTTCGAGTTGCTCCGTTCTGGTCGCGCTCGCGATAGGCGCGAGAATGTTTGGCCGGGAGAGCAGCCACGCCAATGCGATGGATGCCTGCTTCGCTCCGGTCTGCTTGCTGACGGCGTCCAGCGCGCGCAGGATGCGGACACCCCGGTCGTCGAAAAATTCCTTGACACGGCTGCCGCGATCTTTGCCTTCTGTATCGGCAACTGTCTTGTACTTGCCCGTGAGAAATCCGCTGGCCAGCGCAAAGTACGGCACCACGCCGATGTTGTACTCGGCAACGACCGGCGACAGATCACGCTCGTACTGCTCGCGCGTGTGCAAGTTGTAGTTCGGCTGCAGCGTCTGGTAGCGCTCCCAGCCCGCGGTACGGGCGACTTCCTCGGCGGCGCGCAAACGGCGGCCATCGTAATTCGAGGCCCCAAGCACGCGCACCTTGCCCTCCTGCACAAGGTCGTTGAAGGTTCGCAGCGTCTCTTCCAGCGGCGTCTCTTTATCATCGCTGTGCGACTGGTACAGGTCGATGTAGTCGGTCTGCAGGCGGCGCAGCGACGCCTCGATGGCCTCACGGATGTAAGCCGGCTTCAGACCTTTTTTGCCTTCGCCCATCTGCATGCCGACTTTGGTTGCCAGAACGATGGAGGCGCGCTTCCCAGTCTGCTTGAACCACTTGCCAAGGATCGTCTCGCTTTCACCGCCGTGGTGGCCGGGCACCCACGCGGAGTAGACATCCGCGGTGTCGATGAAGTTGAAGCCCCGATCCGCAAATCGGTCCAGCACTGCGAAGGAGGCGGCTTCGTCCGCGGTCCATCCGAAGACGTTGCCGCCCAGCATAATGGGTGAGACGGCAACGCCAAGGCTGCCGAGAGTGCGCATCTTCATGGGTTCAATGCTCCTGAGTTCTCAGATGCGCGGAAAGGCAGAGAACCACCGCGGCTCCGTCAAGTCTCTGCCGCATGATGCAGACCTTATGCTGCTCAGGACCGCGGCGCGTGAACCGGATACGATACTGCGTATGCCTTTCACAAAGTCCGCCATCGCAACGCCTGCCGCTCCTGCCGCCATTGGCCCATATTCACAGGCCGTTCGGTCCGGGGATATGCTGTTCTGTTCCGGCCAGGTTGGATTCGACCCGCGCACGGGGAATGTGGTGGAGGGTGGCATTGAGGCGCAGACCGAACGGGTACTAGCGAATGTAGAGGGCGTGTTGACGGCGGCAGGCCTCCGCTTCGCGGACGTGGTCAAAACGACCGTCTTCCTGAAGAACATGGATGACTTTGCGGCGATGAACGCCATCTATGCGCGTGCTCTGGCACCAGAGGGCGTTGTGGCACCCGCGCGGTCCACCGTGGAGGTGGCGCGCCTGCCGAAAGACGCGCTCGTAGAGATCGAAGTGATTGCGCGCTTTGCCTGAAGCGTCGCGCGCGCACCGTGCGCGTCTAATTTGGTGGAGAGATCATCATGGCAGAAACAACGACGTCCACCCCCCCGCGCGTACACAAGACCGAAGAGGAATGGCGAGAACTGCTGACGCCTGAGCAGTTCCACGTCATGCGGCAAAAAGGAACAGAGCGTGCGTTCACGGGCGCGCTGGTCGAGAATCACGCGGATGGAATCTACCACTGCGGTGCCTGCAATGCTCCGCTGTTCACGTCCGACACGAAGTTTGAGAGCGGCTCCGGCTGGCCGAGCTTCTACACGCCGGTGTCCCCGGACGCCATCGAAGCCATCGAAGACAACAAGTATGGGATGCGGCGGGTTGAGGTAGTCTGCGCGGCCTGCGGTTCCCATCTGGGCCACGTCTTTCCTGACGGCCCGCGGCCGACCGGTCTGCGGTATTGCATCAACTCGGCGTCCTTGAACTTCGAGGAGAAAGAGGTAAAGCCTGAGCGGTAAGCCGGTTCAGTGCCGCGAACGCGGGAGCGTTTAGCTCGCTGTGAGGGGCTGGGTCACGGTAAGGTAAGGGGCGTGAGTTCCTTGCCAAAGCCGTGGAGCATAGTTCAGGACCAACGGCGATGCTGGCATATCTTCGCGGCTGCGTTCGGTGTGCGCTTGCTCTACATCTGGCTCGCGCACACCTACCGCATACGGCCCTCAGACGATCATTTTGAGTTTGGCTGGGAGATGGGCCGCATTGGCCGGGCGCTGGCTACGGGGCGCGGCTACAGCGATCCTTTTACCGGGCACACCGGCCCCACGGCTTGGACGCCACCACTCTACACACTGCTCATCGGCGGTACCTTCAAGTTATTCGGTGTGTACTCGCGCACATCGGCGTTCGTCCTTCTTGGCATCAACTCGCTCCTGTCCGCGTGGACGGCGGTGCTGGTCTACGAGATCGGCTCCCGCTGCTTCAACCGTCGCGTGGCGCTTTGGAGCGGCTGGCTGTGGGCGCTGTATCCCGCAGCCATGCAGTACGCGGTGCGCTGGATATGGGAGATGTCCGCCACTGCTGCGGTGTTTACCGCGATTCTGGTGCTGACGCTCAGAATGCGGAACGGTGGCCAAGCCTCGCAGGCGTGGCAGCAATGGTCTGCCTTTGGATTGCTGTGGGGTGCGTTGGCTCTCCTGAATCCCACGCCACTGCTGATGTTGCCTGTCACAGCGCTGTACGCAATGGGTGCTCCCGCATGGAGTCCGAAGCGGATAGTACCGGCTGCACTCGCGGGAGTTTTCTTCTTGCTGGTATTGGCCCCGTGGACGGCACGCAACTACGCCGTTTTTCATCGCTTCATCCCCTTGCGCGACAACTTCGGCGCAGAAAATTACGAGGGCAATTCGCCCTGGTCGACGGGCTTTCCATGGGGCCGGACGGTACCTCTGGAGAACCATCGCATCCTGGCGGAATACGCCGCCATGGGTGAGCCGGCCTGGGTCGCCGACCGCGGCGCAAAGGCGAATGCATGGATCCGCACACATCCTCAACTATTCACAAAGTTAACCATCAAACGAACGTGGATGTATTGGATGGGCGTGCCAAAGTCTGTGCAGGAGGCTGGCTGGTTTGAGTACATCCGCCTGACCGGCTTTCAGTTCCTCTCCGTGGCCGGGCTGCTGGGAATGGCGCTGGCGGTACGCCGCCGCGTGCCGGGAGCGTGGCTGTTCGCCTTCGCGTTTCTGCTGCTGCCGCTCCCGTACTATGCTGTCACGGTGCAGGCACGCTTCCGCCATGTGCTGGAGCCGCTGATCTGCGTTGCAGGAGTCTATTTGTTCCAGTCCGCCCAAAGGCGTACGCAGCCCGAAGTGCACGGCGGTCCGGCTTGAACGCGAAGGTGCCCACACTCGCGGCGCTGAAGCGCGAGGTGCATGCGTTGCGTGATCCGGCCCGGGCGAAGTTTCTCCAGGGCTTCTTCCGCACGGGTCCGGGCGAGTACGCTGAGGGTGACCGGATGCTCGGGTTAACTGTGCCGGCCTCGCGGCAGGTGGCTCGCGCGTTTCGCGGGCTCTTGCTCGACGACCTTGCCGCGCTGCTGGCGTCAGAGTGGCATGAGCATCGCCTGATCGCATTGCTGATACTCATTGACCGGCACGCGCGTGCGCCGCTGGATGAACAGCAGGTGCTGCATCGCGTTTACCTCGATCACCTCGACCGCGTAAACCACTGGGATCTGGTCGATCTTTCGGCGAAGACCCTGCTTGGAGAGCACGACAGGGACGGCCTGTTGGCGGCGCAGTATGCGCAGTCCAGGAATCTCTGGCATCGCCGCATTGCAATCGTCAGTACGTTCGCATCTTTGCGGGCGGGCGATGTGTCACGAACGTTCACCATCGCGGACATGCTGCTGGACGATCCACACGAGTTGATTCACAAGGCGACGGGCTGGCTGCTGCGGGAGGCTGGCAAGGTGGACCAGGCGGCACTGCTCGGCTTTCTGCGAACCCATTATGTGCGGCTCCCGCGCACGGCGTTGCGGTATGCGATCGAGCGGATGGATCCGGTGGACAGGAAGCTCTGGCTCGCCGGTCCCCGATAACACAGCGGCGCATCTTTATCGGCCTTCGCTGCCCGAAGTTGCGTAAAAATCCTAGGTTGCGTCCCATTCTGGCCTGAATCGCAAATAGTTCCGGGCGAGCGCGTAATTTTGCGCCAAAGTAAAGCCACGATGGCCGGTACACTGTACAGGTTCAACCCTTCCTCACAGGCGCCCGAATGGCAGCAATTGCCGCCATGGAGAAGTTGCGCCCTAACGTGCCGATTACTGGATGTGTATGCTGCCAAACAACTCGCCAACTGCTACGGGCTGCGCAAAATTTTCGTGCGGACTTAGAAGGACTCACCTCGCGGCGCTTTCGTGCGTCGCGCTTCTGTGGCTCCTCTTTGCTTCATCTCCAGCCAGCGCCCAGTCGTTGCAGGTGACGTACGGCGCGAAAGGGGTGCAGACCATTGCGTTTGGCGGTCTGACGCTTGAGGATACGGGTGCCAATCCCGCCGATACTTTCCACATCTGGCACATGAAAGCCACGGACCTGCAGGGCAATCTGCGTACCGACGGCCAGAGCGGGTGGGGCGAGATTAACAACGGCACCAGTTGGAACAGTGCCACCAATACCGAAACCTACAACTACAGCTGGGGCAGCATCAAGACACAGTTTTCGCAGCAGGGCAACACCCTCAACGTCACCGTGACCGAGACAAACAATGCCGGTTCGGGTGAAATTTTCGACGGTGCTGAGATCTATCCCTTTGCCCTGCATTTTCCCCAGGACCCGAAAAGCTTCAGCGGCTACTCCCAGTTTGCGATTACGACAACGGCTCCCGGCGTAAGCGTTGCTGACTTCGGCAGTGGCGTCGTGACATCAGTCATTCCCGACGAGTCGCAACCGCTCTACGGTGGATGGAAGAGCGCAGGCTCGAACACCTACACGCCCGTGATGGCTGCTACCACTCCCGATGGCTTGGCGATCTTCCTGCCGCACAATGACCGGCCAGTGCAGCCGGGAACGTCATTTACCTATACGGTGTCGTTGCGCTTTACGCCGGAAGGAACCGCGGCGGACGTCTCCGATGCGTACAGGAGCTTCGCGGCGACCTATCCGAGCCAGATGACATGGACCGACCACCGCATCATTGGCACCGCGTACCTGGCCAGCGCGTCCACGAACGGAGCCGGCAAGACACAGCCGAGCGGCTTCCCAACCAATCCCCGCCGTTACTTCAACGACCCATCGGTCGACATTACAACACCGTCCGGTCTGCAGAACTTTCAGAACCGGATGCTGGCGCAGGCGGCTGTGAATGTGACCAACGCGCAGGCAATGAATGCGCAGGGCGTCATTACCTGGGACATTGAAGGCGAACAATTCCCGCAGGACACATCCTATGTGTGCTCACCAGACCAGATTGCAACCGTAGCCCCTGAGATGGAGAGTGCTGTCATCAGTAAGACTTCAGCGTACGCTGGCCAGAAGCTGGACGACGCTTACTTCAAGACCATGACGAGCGCTGGGCTGAGGGTAGGCGTCTGCCTTCGCCCGCAGCAGTTTGTGCTCGCACCAAACGGGACAGCAAGTCAAAACTTCCTTTCAGGCAACGCATCAATCATCGCGAATCTTGAGACGAAAGCAAAGGCCGCGAACAGCCGCTGGGGTGTGACCCTCTTCTATGTGGATTCCGTGGTGGACGTGAATGGCGGGACGCTGGACCCGGCAATCTTTCAGCAACTGATCACCGACATGCCGGGGTTTCTGTTCATCCCGGAGCAGAGCACGCCGCGCTATTACGCGTACACCGCGCCGTTCTACACCTTCCTCTTCCATACAGACCTTGGTACGAACTCATCCGTCTACAACTACTACCCCAAAGCCTTCGGGATGAACCTGGTGAACGATGTTTCCGCGTCGTTGCTCGCCACGTATACGCCTCAACTGACAGCATCCGTAAGCAGGGGCGACATCCTGGCGGCCCATGCGGACTACTGGCAGGCAAATGATTCAACTCTGGTGAATATTTATCAAGCAGCCGGGCAGACGGCACTGCCGCCGATTCAGGTCAGTCCCGCGATCTCCTGGACAGCGCCCGCCGCGATCACGTATGGCACCGCGCTTAGCGCCGCGCAGCTGAATGCAACGGCGAACACCGCCGGGACCTTCGCCTACTCGCCCGCGGCGGGCACGGTGTTGAGCGCGGGAAGCCAGACGCTCATGCTGACCTTTACGCCTGCGGACACAAGGGACTACACGTCTGTCACAGCCACCGTAAACCTGACGGTGAACCCGGCGGCACCCACGATCACATGGCCTGCGCCAGCCGCCATTACGCAGGGCACCGCACTGAGCGGCGCGCAGCTGGATGCAGTGGCAACCGTGGCGGGAACCTTCACGTACATGCCATCGGCCGGTACCGTTCTCGGCGCCGGAACGCAAACGCTGCAGGTAACGTTTACACCGTCCGATCGCACGGATTACAGCACCGCGGCATCAACCGTTGCGTTGCTGGTCAACAATGCGCCGGTCGCTGCTCCGGTGACGCCTCAGATCTCGTGGGCCGCACCTTCCGCCATCACGTATGGTACGGCACTTACCTCCGCGCAGCTGAATGCAACCAGCAGTGTTCCCGGAACCTTCGTCTACAGCCCAGCGGCGGGTGCGATCCTGAGCGCCGGTCTACGGACATTGCAGGTGACGTTTCTTCCCGCGAACACATCCGCCTACAAGACCGCCACCGCCATGGTGAACCTGACCGTGGCACAGGCAAAGCCGCTGCTGACCTGGAGTACGCCGGGCGCAATCGTCTCCGGTACGGCCCTGGGAGCGGCACAGCTGGATGCCGCGGCAAACACAGCGGGCAGCTTCAGCTACAGTCCAGGGTTCGGAGCGGTGTTGGCCTCCGGCACGCAGCCGCTGAGCGTGACGTTCACGCCCACGGACACGGCCGACTATACAAACGCGTCGGCCATGGTCAGCCTGACGGTAAATGCTGCCGCGGCGGTGATCTCTGGCCCGCTCGTGATTACGTCACCCGTCGCGGGCGCGTCGCTTTCCGGCGTGACGGTGATCGTTGGGCAGTGCACATTGCCGCTGGATGCCGCGGGAACATTTCTCATCGTGGATGGCCAGTGGCTGCAGTGGATCCGCGCGTCGAACTGGCCTTTCCTGTACACGCTGGACACGCGACTTCTGACGAACGGCGCGCACACGTTCCAACTTTGGGGTCACGACATTGGAAACAACACGACGATCTCACCTGGCGTTCTGGTTACCGTTGCAAACTGAAAGTGCGCGACGCCGTTTGGCAGCGACCTCGTGGGACTTGGTACCTGCGGAGAAGCGTGCCAGCCTAAGCGTCATGCCGCCGGCTCAATCACTTCGCAACGGCGCACTGGGGACCGGCGATCCGGAGATGCTCCAACGTGAGACAGGCGGTCGACTATCGCGGGCAGAATCAAAGCCGATACAAGCCTTGTAACCAGTTCCTCTTCTCCCTTGGAGTACGCCATGCATAACTTGTTGATTGCCTCATCGTTTGTCGCAACACTCATCATTCCGTGCCTCTTCGCCGCGTTCCCGGGCAAGAACGAGATACCGGCGGAAGTCTACTAACCTCCTTCAAGTCCGGTCCGCGCGCGCCAGGTAGCAGCCCTCCCGGGCGTTGTGAAGATGGAGGTACGCCACGCTTTCCTCTGCAAGCAGCCCTTCTATCGTAGACGCCAGAGCTTCGCCGGGTGTGACACCGGCGTTCCGCATCATGCCGGCCGCGTCAAAGCCACGCACGGACAGCAGGCGGCTCCGCAGCATGGGTGGAATCTCGCCGGGCCGTGGCATTGCTTGTGCCGCATCCACGCGCACATAGATGGCGTGTCCGGCATGGAAGGGCGACTCCGCCGGGTGATGCGTGTAGTGGAGCAGGATCACCTCTTCGCCTACTGCTGCGTCCTGCAGGCTTATGCGGCAAGGCGTCCCCGGGGTCCTGGTCACGCGCTGCCGCATGGCACGGTGACTCCGCAACTTCTCGTCACTCATCCCAAACAGTGGCTCGAATGCTTCACGCGGCAAGGCAGATATCTGGAAGCTCATCGGCTCCTCCTGAATGAGAGCGTATCCACCGGCTCGCCGGCCTGCACTCCGCTTCTTGCGCTCAGAGTCTATTCGTGGCAGGCGGTGCCATGGCTCCGGCGTATTCCCTCGCGCGCGCCAGAATCTGCACCCTACAATGATGGGAATGACAGTCCACATGCGCACTCGTTGCTTGTGTCTAAGCGCCGCTCTTCTGATGCCCTTGACGGCGTCTGCGCAATCGCTAGAGCAAACCTATAAGGATCTCCACGCGCATCCTGAACTGTCACACCACGAGGAGCGAACCGCCGGTATCGTCGCGTCGGCGTTAAAGCAGGCGGGCTTTGCCGTGACCGAGCACGTGGGGCGCTATCCCGATGGCTCGCAGGCTTTCGGCGTCGTCGGCATCCTGAAGAACGGCGCGGGACGCACCGTGCTGGTGCGCGGCGACATGGATGCGCTGCCCATCGTGGAAGAAACCGGCCTGCCTTATGCCTCGAAGGTGACGGCGAAGAATGCCTCCGGGCAGACCGTGGGCGTGATGCAGGCGTGCGGCCATGACGT
>CAXUBG010000125.1:0-9430 GCA_964249285.1 uncultured Terriglobus sp.
GATGAGAACACTTGCAACAGCAGATACTAGAGCAGTCTTCATACGTCTCCTATGTCGACCTTTTACGTAATATTTAGCAAACAAGCTCGCTGGTCAGGTCGATGCATGTCATGCTGCAATCAGCAATGGTTGAATCATTTGTGTCTGTGATCAGGTGAATTGTCGCATATCGACGTGGTGCGCACAAATTGTGCAAGGAAAGGTGGCACCCCGATCAAGCATCATCAACGCGCTTGCCGGCTTACGCTGAAAGCGTAACCTTTCTCATCACCCGCAAGGTGTTCACGCGAAGCATAAAGTCAGCCAGCGCCATCGACCCCTCATCTCCCTTGCCTCTAGCACGCACGCTGACGGCACCTGCCTCGGCTTCCTTATCGCCCATCACCAAGATGAAGGGGACTTTCTGCAAGCCAAACTCCCGGATTTTGGCGTTCATTTTTTCATTCCGAGCGTCGAGCTCCACGCGCAGGCCAATCTCTTCTAACTGGGCCTTTACCTTTAAGGCGTACTCCAGGTGCTTCTCGCTGATGGGCACGAGGCCGATCTGCACCGGAGCCAGCCACAGCGGGAAGGCACCCGCATAGTGCTCAATCAGCACACCGAAGAAGCGCTCCACCGATCCAAACAGCGCACGGTGCACCATCACGGGCTGATGCTTTTCGCCGTCCTCGCCCGTGTATTCCAGGTCGAAACGCCGGGGCAGGTTGAAGTCGAACTGCACCGTGGAAAGCTGCCACAACCGGCCGAGCACATCCACCAGCTTGACATCAATCTTCGGCCCGTAAAATGCTGCTTCACCCGGGATCTCGCGGTACGGAATGTTCTTGCGCCCCAGCGCGGTCTTTAGGCCCTTAACAGCGCGCTCCCAATCCTCCGGCGCGCCCACGTAATGCGCCGCATCTTTCGGATCCCATGTTGAAAGCTCCACCTTGAACTCCGAAAAGCCAAAGGTGCGCAGCACTTCCTCGGCAAACTCGACGCACGCGACCACCTCGTCCTCAATCTGCTCGCCCGTGCAGAAGATGTGCGCATCGTCCTGGGTAAAGCCACGCACGCGCAGCAGTCCGTGCATCGTCCCGCTGCGCTCGTACCGGTACACGTTACCCAGCTCGGCATAGCGGACCGGCAGGTCGCGGTAGCTCTTGGGGCTGTTCTTGTAAATCAGGATGTGGCCTGGGCAGTTCATTGGCTTCAGCCGGTACTCGGCATCATCCAGTTCCATGGGCGCGTACATGTTGTCCCCGTAGAAGCCTTCATGCCCGCTGATCTGCCACAGCTCGCGCTTCATCACATGCGGCGTGCTCACCAGCTCATACCCCCGCCGCAGGCACTCATTGCGCATCCAGTCTTCCATCGTCTTCCGGATGATCGCGCCTTTCGGATGCCAGAAGATCAGTCCCGCGCCCGCGATCTCCTGGATGGAGAACAGATCCAACTGCTTGCCGAGCACGCGATGGTCGCGCGCCTTGATCTCCTCCAGGTGCTTGAAATGGGCGTCCAGATCCTTCTTCTGAAAGAAGGCCGTTCCATAGATGCGCTGCAGTTGCGGATTCTTCTCGTCCGCAAGCCAGTACGCACCGGCGATGCTCATCACCTTGAAGGCGCGCACGCGGCCCGTCGACGGCACATGCGGTCCGCGGCAGAAATCAAGGAAGTCGCCGTTGCGGTAAAACGATACGCTCTCGCCAGGCTTCGTGAACTTCCGGATGAAGTGCACCTTCATAAAATCGCCCTGCTCTTCGTACCCGCGCAGCGCCTCCTCGTGCCCAATGAACTCATGCCTGAACGGTTCGTTGCGCGCCACCACCTCGCCCATCTTGAGCTCGATGGCGGCCAGGTCTTCCGGCGTAAACGGCTTCTCGCGCAGTATGTCGTAGAAGAATCCGCTATCCGTCGCTGGACCGTGGCCGAGCTTCGCGTCCGGATAAAGTTCCATGATGGCAGCCGCCATAACATGCGCCGCACTGTGCCGCACAACGCGCAGCGCCTCCGGATCGTTCTCCTTCAGCAGCCACAGTGAAACGTCCTCGTGCAGCGGCTCAGCAAGATCCACCAGCCGCTCCGCCGTGGCCACGTCCGCGTACATACTCTCTTCCGTGCCAGCTCCCCGGTGCGCGGCATCGGTCTGCTCTTCCGCGCCGTCCGCCGCCGGCTTGCCACCACCGGTCCGGATCTTTGCAACCACCACAGCCTCCGCAAGTCGCGGTGAAATGCCGGGCGCGATCATGTACGGTGTGGTGCCGGCAGCCACGTCGCGTACGCTGCCGTCAGGGAGGGTGACTTTGATCGAGGAAGAGTTGAGATCGCTCACACCTGTCAGAATACCGCCCTGGGTTCCCTCTCCGCTCACCCGGGCGTTCCGGATGGCAGGGTTTCCTCCCGGATGAAGCACAAAAAGGTCAAGGTGTGACCTACGCGCGGTCACACCCTGAGTGCTGTTGTACAGCCTTCCGCTTAGAACGTGATGCGTCCCAGCAACTGCACAATGCGTGGATCATTGGCACCGGACACGGACCCGAAGCCGTTGTACTGCGACGGAGTGTTCGACGCGGGATTGGTAAAGGTGCCGTTGTTAGGCCCGTTAAAGTTGATCGTGCTGTTGATACCGTTGAACTGCGTGTGATTGAAAGCATTAAAGGCGTCGGCACGGAGTTGGAAGTTGAAACGTTCCCGGATTGTGAACTCTTTCTGCAAAGCAAGATCAATGTCGTTCACGCCCGGTCCCGTGAACGAGTTTGCGCCAATCGCTCCGATACCGGGATCGCCCACCAGCGGCGCTGCAAATGCCGCTGGATTCAACCTGTTATACGGTGACTTATCAGTACCCTGGTACGGATTCCCGATCAAGCGCAGGCGAGGTCCTTCCGTGTAGGAACCCGTAAGTGTCTGGTTGTTATACCCCGCAACATTAAATCCAGGTGTGAAGGGCGCGCCCGTCTGGAAGCGGATAATGCTCGCTACCTGCCATCCGTCTACTGCGGAATGCAAAAGTCCATTGCTGCGGAAAATGCTGGGAAAGGGATAAATAATGTTGCTGGCAAATGTATGACGGCGGTCGAAGCCGAGCGGACCGTAATTAATCTGCCGGGTACGCCCGTCGATCCGGACGTAATCGCCATCGCCTGAGGTTACACCCAGTGCCTTGGACCATGTATACGCCAGGCTGAAGAACAATCCGTTCGCGTAACGGCGGTTTACCGCAATCTGCAGGGAGTGATAGTTACTGGAGCTTCCATTCTGATATTGCGGAATGTCCCCGTAGCCCGGATAGGGCCGCAGGAAGTTCTCGTCCTTTGCGTTCGCGCCCAGTGGTGCCGTTGGATTCTGCGCCACCTTCACGGGATCCTGGTTCTGCGGCAGAAAAGTCGCGCCGTAGGGAATCGCGTTCAGATTCTGCTGCTGCAACAGTTCGCTGGAAAGCGTGCTGACATACGCAATCGCCGCCAGGATGTGGCTGGGAAGTTCCTGCTGCACTTCCAGGTCAAGATCGTAGGTCGTCGGCAGCTTGGCTGCGAATTGCCGCGAGCTTACATTGCTCGGCCCATTCAGCGCGGTGGTGGGACTTAACTGCGACACTAATCCGTAGCGCAGCGTGGGTGTAACCAGTGTTGGAGGATTCGTGACGAATCCGAAGACATCATTGCCCTGGGTGCGGTCATAGAACATACCACCACCACCACGGATGACCGTTTGCGGCGATATCGCATACGTAAAACCAAGACGGGGCGCATAATTGATACCACGCGTGGCCTGCAGATAGCGGCTGATGTTTTGTCCCGCCTGAGCAATGCCGTTCAGCGGGTTACCGGAATTTGGCACAATCGCGCCGATGGCATAGCCCGGGAGTGTTTGTCCCGTGGCCGGGTCAACGGCAATCTGATTGCCGTTTGCATTCAATCCGCGTTGATACAGCCTGGTTGCCTGCGCCGGATTGAAGAGGGATGGAAGGAACTCTGATTCAGCATTGTTTTTGTCATACTGCGGCTGCACGTAGTAGAAACGCAGACCATAGCTGAGGGTCAGCTTATTCGTGATTTTCCAGGAGTCCTGGCCGTACCATTCCACATTCGTATACCGGAACTGGCCGTTGACATAGCGGCTTGCTTGGGAAAAGCTGTTATACACGCCAGTCGCGGCGTTAGAAAAACCCTGCTGAGTGTCGTAAGGGTTGCTTGGATCGTCACCGAAGTTATAGGACCCATCCACCGGTCCAAAGTTAGTCTGATCCTTACGGCTCCGTTGAAGATAGAACCCGACTTTGATGGAGTGCTGCCCCTGTGATCTGCTGAAATTATCGAGGAACTCGATACCCGTGTTGCCGTTGTTAAAAGGCGGGTTTCCTCCGGTGAGCGAACTGGTATTGGCAAGTCTTCCGTTAAAGCTTGTGTCCGCGATCAGGTCTTGCTGGATGACGTTTGGAAACAGCACAGGCAGGTTGACGCCCGTGGCCGTGCGAGACAACTTATTGGTTGTGGGATTGATACTAATGTGATTCTTACCAAAACCAACCAGGGCTTCGTTCACCATTTTGGAATTAAGTGTGTAGGTGACGCCGAACGCCATGCCGGTGCCTGGACGCGCGTCCTGGATGGGTGTTGTTGGAACGTTAGAACCCAGAACGAAAGAGCCATAGTTGCTCGAGACTGCATCCTTGTTATGCAGATAGCGGAAGAAAGTGCGAAGGCGGTCGCTAGGATTGAAGTCGCTGCGCACCACGTCTTCACGCCGGGGGTAAGAGTCCGAAATGCCGGAGGTGAAATTGTAGTTGCCGCCAGTGATGTTGGGCTGCGGATATGCGTTGAGCAACGCAATCCCGTTTCCATACAGCCGGTTCTGAGGAATCCGTCCGATGACACCACCGCTTTGGAAGCACCCTGTTGTGTTCGTCGCATTGCAGGGCAGCCCCGTGGTGTAGTCACGGATATAGGGAAACAGATTGCCGCTCTGATCGGTACTCTGCGAGAAATCGCCCGTACGCTCCAGCGCTGTTGGCACCCGTACATTCCGCAAACCTTGAGGATTTAGCTGGTTTTGATATTCCTGGCCCACAAAGAAGAAGGCTTTGTTCTTGAACTGCTCGAACAGGTGAGGGATCTGGATGGGTCCGCCGATGTTGAAGCCTGCATCGTTATAGCGCTGCTTGGAACGTGATTGACCCTGGCGGTTGTTGAACCAGTTATTTGCGTTCAGTGAGTCGTTGCGATGAAAGAGATATCCCTCACCGTGGTACTTTTCGGTTCCGCTGCGCGTGACCACGATGATCTGCGATCCAGATGACCGGCCATATTCAGGCTGGAAATTATTCGTGATGACACGAAATTCCTGCGTATTATCCACGCTGATGGTAACCAGCTGATCGCCGTTGTTGCCGGTGTCAACGTTGCCGATGCCGTCGATTGTCAAATTATTCGTGGAGCCGCGCTGGCCGTTCACGGTGATGCTGCCCAGGCCGCTGTGGCTGGCTGTTTCCACGTTTGGCGTGGTAGCCACGCCTGGGATCAAACCGACAAGGCCGAGGTAACTGCGCCCATTCACCGGCGTGTTCTCCATCTGTTCGTTGTTCAGGGTCTCCGATCGCTGTGAATTTTCCGTCTCGAGTTGGATACCCTCCGTCGTGACCCTGACGACGTCACTTGCCTGCCCCAACTGCAAGGCGATCTGGCGCAGATCAATATTGGCCGCGCCCTCCAGAACAATGTTGGTGTTCTCGTAATCCTTGAACCCTGGAGCATTTACCTTGAGGTTGTAGATGCCGGGAGGCAGTTGCAGAAAGCGGAAGCTGCCCTCGGCATTCGTGGTTGTCTTTTGCGAAAAATCACGTTGCGTTTGCGTAATGGTGACGTCGGCGTGGGGAACGGTTGCGCCGGTTGGGTCCTGAATAGTGCCAATGATGCTGCCGCTGGTGGTCTGGCCAAGAACTGCTCTGCCTAGGAGAAGTACCAGCAGGAGGAGCAAGGACGTAGAAAAAATCCGGCGTACGGTTGTAGGGGTCTGCACGGTCACAAGTCTCCGAAAGTTTTCAAAATAGGGGAAGCAAGCCGTACAAGGGGTTTGCGACGGCCCGGTATGTCTATTCCAGTGCGAGCGGAAGATATACGGGCACGCTGATCTTCGTCAAGCCGACGTCCATCGGCTAGACACTACTCCGTCTGAGGGAAACGGCAGCGCGTCATCTGACGACGGACCGAGCCGACCGGCTCGACGCGGGGGCGTTCGGCGCGTTCCGTGATCGATTACAGTGCAGGCAGAACCACGGACGATGAACCGCTCGCGTCCGGGCAGCGTCTGGCTCGCTGTGATTCCGCAGCAAGATGGGCTACAGTTCCGCGCGAAGAGTTATGTTGCCCTTCCCGGCAGCTAGCCGCGTCGCTACTTGGTGACCTGGAATCCCGTCACGGTGGCGTCCGTGTTGTGCGCGAAACGGATGCCGGCAACGCCGTCGGTGGTCTTGAGCTTGCCATCGGCGACTACGGCTGACTTGTCATAGCTGCCGACCGTCACGTCGTTGATGATGCAGGAGACCTTGTCCCCTTTGACCTGCAGGGCGATCTTTTGCGAAACCGGCTCGCCGGGGCCCGCGGCCTTGTGCACGGCCTCATTTGCCTCGCCACGGCCGTTGAGCTGAAACGGCGCGGGGCTGAAGCCACGCACGATGAAGCGCCCGTTGCCGTATGCGGCGCAGTAGAGCTCGCTTTGCTGTGCGGTGCCCATGCCGCTGCCGGCGATCACGATGCCGTAGGGGTGGGGGTGCGAGTTGCGGTTCATGTACTTCGGTTCATTGAAGGTGGCGGAGACGGTGTAGTCGCCGGTGCCCTTCATGGAGGGATTCCAGTAGGTGATGGCTGGGCCGGTGGTGATGTGGATGACGTCGCCTTCCTTGGCGAAGCGCGCGTCCTTCACGGTCTGCCCCGCGCCCTCATCCACTTTGCCCATCCATCCGGGGGCAAAGATGCCGCCATTGGCGATGGCTTCAGCCTTTTCGTCCATGTGCATGCCTCCCATGGGTTGTTGCGCATGGAGCAGCGTGGACGCGGAGACGAGTACGGCAAGAGCGAGCGACGAGGAGAGAAGACGGCGCATAGGGACGTTGTCCTTGAAGTGCGGAGATCGCGTCGCGGCGGGCGCGAGCAGCGTGACATCGCGATAATTGTAGACCAGTGGGAGTGTCGCGGATAGACACGGTATTCTCAGGCCATTCGTTCAGGAGACTGCCTGATGGTGCCCCGCTGCCTTTCGTTGCTGATTGCCTTGCTTGCCGGCGGCGTTGCCAGCGCGCAGACTGCGCCGTTCAGTGTGGCTGATGCGCTTTCCGCGCCCTTTATGAATCAGCTGACGGCCGCGCCGGCGAAGAACCGGGTGGCGTGGTTTGTGGACCAGGAGGGCAGGCGCAATGTTTGGGCCGCGTCTCCAGGCGAGACGGCGCGCTCGCTGACGCACTACACGGAGGATGACGGGCAGGATATCGACGGCATTGCGTGGGCACCGGATGGCGAGAGCGTCGCGTACACGCGTGGCACGGGGCCGGAGGGCGCGGAACATCCCGCGGCTGCGAACCCTGCGCAGTTACAGAAAGATTTGACGCAGCGCGTGGAGATCGCGACGTGGAGCGGCGCGGTGCGCGTTGTGGGTGATGGCCATGCGCCTGTGTTCAGCGTGGACGGCAGGCGGCTGTTTTTTCTGCGGCATGGGCAGGTGTGGTCGGACGACCTGGCGAAGCCGGGTGCCACGCCGGAGTTGCTGATCGTTGCACGGGGAACGGCAAGTGCGCTGCGGCCCTCGTCCGATGGATTGCGGCTGGCGTTTGTCTCGCAGCGCGGGGATCACAGCTTCATCGGCGTCTTCACCTTCTCGAGCAAGACGCTGACCTATGCCGATCCGGGCACAGGGCTGGACCACGATCCGGTGTGGTCGGCGGATTCGAAGCGCATTGCGTTCATTCGCGAGTCGCCGGTGGAGACGGAGCTCGATCTGCGCTGGATGCGCTCGGTGCCGGTGCCGTGGTCTATCCGCGTTGCTGATGTGGGCAGCGGCGCGGGGAGGCAGGTATGGCAGGCCGACGCGGGCACAGGCTCGCTCTTTCACGAGATGGTGAGCAGGAACCAGCTGCTGTGGATGAAGGATGACCGCATCGTCTTTCCGTGGGAGAAGACTGGCTGGCTACACCTGTATTCGCTGGCTCCGGGCGCGAAGTCCGCGCAGTTGCTGACGCCGGGCGAGTTTGAGGTGGACAACGTCGTCAGCGATGGGGTGCGGATTGTGTACAGCAGCAATCAGGTTACGGATGATCTTAATGACATTGATCGCAAGCATCTGTGGAGTGTTTCTGACTCGACTCAGACGCCAGTAGTACTGACTTCGGGGTCAGCACTTGAGACGAACCCCGCATTACTGTCGAATGGCGCACTCGAATATCTGGGTGCAAATGCTGAGAGCCCGTTCCAACCTTACTTTTTTGCAAATCCTCACTACGAGAGCCAAAACTCAAGCCTGCCTTTATGCGACCCGTCAAGGCCGATGTCTTCGCGGTGCCGGAATCTCGTGCACACGGGACTTGTCTCTCCAATTGCAAAGCAGCTTGTACCTACGAGCTTTCCTAGTAATCAGTTTGCTACTCCAAAGCAGGTGATCTTTCCCGCAAGCGACGGCTTGCAGATTCACGGCCAGCTCTTCATGCCCAGAGATGCAAAGCCTGGTGAGAAGCTGCCGACCATCGTCTTCTTTCACGGAGGATCGCGGCGGCAGATGCTGCTGGGGTTCAACCCTATGCAGTACTACGCGCAGACGTATGAGCTGAACCAGTACTTCGCCTCGCGCGGCTATGCCGTGCTGAGCGTGAACTACCGCAGCGGCACCGGCTATGGCATGGAGTTCCGGCAGGCAGAGCACTACGGTGCCTTTGGCGGCTCCGAGTATCTGGACATCCAGGGCGCGGTGAAATGGCTGAAGGCGCAGCCGTGGTGCGATGCGAAGCGCATCGGCGCGTGGGGCGGCAGCTATGGCGGCTACCTGACGGCGCTGGCGTTGGCGCGCGACTCCGCCGACTTTGCCGCTGGCGTAGACCTGCACGGCGTGCACGACTGGAGCTACGAACTGGACCTGTGGAAGCCCACCAGCGACCCCGCGCATAACACGGCGGAAGCCGCAAGGACCGCCTTTGCCGCGTCGCCCATGGCGGACGTAAAGCAGTGGCGCTCGCCCGTGCTGCTGATGCAGGGTGACGACGACCGGAACGTGTTGTTCGGACAGACGGTGAGGCTGGCAGCGGCGCTGCGTGCCCAGGGCGTGCATGTGGAGGAGAAGGTCTTTCCCGACGAGGTGCATGATTTCCTGCTGCACCGTAACTGGGTGCAGGCGTACGAGCTGGCGGCGGACTTCTTCGACCGCGAGTTGAAAAGCAAGTAGTCGAAGCGACGCTTGCTTAGATAGACTA
>CAXUBG010000126.1:0-9219 GCA_964249285.1 uncultured Terriglobus sp.
CCTGTGTTGTTGTAGATCTGATGGTTGCCTTCAGCGCTTGTGGTATTCAGATACTGACTGAAGTCGCAGCCTGGTGCCCCATTCGTTGCATTGACAGCACCCGTGCAGCTCTGCAAGGCCAGCAGCGTTGGGACGGTCCCGGTGCCAACACCGGCGGACTTCTGCCGCACACCCTGGTAGTCACCAAAGAAGAAGATGTGGTCCTTCCAGATGGGTCCGCCGATCGCTCCACCAAACTGGTTCTTAAGACCCGTGCCATACGGAATCTTCTGGCCGGTGGATGTATTGAAGCCGGAGAACGGATCACGCGCCAAGTTGGCGTTGCTTTCACGGTTGTCGAAGAGAGTTCCGTGGAACGCATTGGTGCCGGACTTGGTCTGCACTGTCTGCACTGAAGCGACTGCCTTGCCAAACTCCGCGTCGAAGTTCTGCGTGGCGATCTTGGCTTCCGACATCGACTCGTAATTCGGGTTAACGACGATAATGCCGAGAATGGCGTCCTGGTTATCGGTGCCGTCCAGCGTGTAATTCACACCGCCGAACGCCTGGCCGTCAATCTGAATCTGCTTGGAACCCTGCGGGTTCTCCGAAGCTGCGTGCGCCCAGCCGAGTTGCACCGCGCCGGGCAGCAAGAGCTGTAGGTTAGTGAAATTGTGGTCAGGGATGGGCAGGTCTTCGATCTCCTGCGCTGCAAAGGTCGTCGCCACATCCGCGCGGTCGGTCTTGAGCTGCGGCACCGCGTCGGCGGTGACTTGAACTGTCTCACCCGAAGCGCCAATTCTTAAGGCAGCATCCACCTTAACCGACGAGTCGGCGAACACGCGGATGTCGTTCTGCTGATACGTCGAGAAGCCTTGTGAACTGACCTTTACCGAATAACTGTCAGGAATCAGGTGATCGGCGTGGAACTCGCCGGCACCGTTCGACTCCACGGTGATGGACGTGCCCTTCGCCGTGTCGGTCACCGTGACCGGTGCATTGGGGATGGCCGCGCCTGTTGCGTCCGTCACCGTTCCATAGATGGAGCCAAATACCGCCTGTGCAAACGCACTGGAACCGGTCGCGAGACCGGCCATCACTGCGCTCACCAGGACCGCCCTATGTAACTTCATGCGCAAAACCTCCAAAAAATCGCTACAGCCCGAGAGTCTCCGTACGGCTCTCATCCATTTGGTGGACTTCTGCCCCAAACTTTAGCTTCGTGCGGAACAGTACCGGAGCCGTGCTGCGGATGTCAAGACGTATTGGTGTCAAATTTGGGTCAAGCTGTCATAACAGATTTGAATCGTCTCAGGGACGCCGTCACAAGCTGAACCGCTGTCCCGTGCGGCGCGGCCGCGCGATAATGAGGGCAGTCACCAGGCCATGCCAAACCTACCCTCCGCGTGTCCGCCGGCTCCGACCCTTGCTCATCAAACGTCCCGGAAAGGCTGGAGTATGGTTGCTGTCTGCGGCTTGCTCCTGGCGCTCGGCTCGGGGGCGATGCCCGGGCAAGCGGCTGGACACCCTGCATCTGCCGGAGAGCCGGACAGGTTGTTCCGGAGCGGCAGTGCGTCGTTTGCGGCGGGCGATCTCCACGCGGCGCACAAGGCATTTGCCCGGTTGGTTAAGCTGCTGCCGCAGGCTGGCGTGGCGCACTCCGCGTACGGCGCGGTGCTGCTCGCCGAGGGTGACACAAACCTCGCTGTGACCGAACTGCGTGAAGCACAACGGCTGGACCCGATGGATGCCCCTGCGGCGGTGAACCTGGGCGTGGCACTGCGCAGGGCAGGGGATAACACCGGTGCGGTCAGTGCCTTTCGCAGCGCGGGTGGCGTCCCGCTGCAGCCGGATGAGGCGGTGGCGTATGGCAGCGCGCTTGCCTCCACTGGTGATCTCCCCAGGGCGGAGGCCGTTCTGGAAGGCGCGTTGCCGGGTGCGACCGGTGTGACGCAACGAGCTGCGTTGCTGGACGCGCTGGGTGCTGTTCTTGCGCAGCAGTCGAAGCTGCCGGAGGCCCAGCAGCGATTTCAGCAGGCCCTCGCGGCAGACGCCGGCTTCGCTCCGGCTCACGCGCATCTGGGGTCGGCTCTCCTGCTTAGCGGCGACGCAGCGGGCGGCTTCCGTGAGTTGCAACAGGCGGAACAGCTTGGCGACCACTCCACGGTAACGCTGGTACAACTGGCGCGCGCGGAACTGGCGAACGGCCGGGATCATGAGGCGGAGGCCGTTGCGCGTCGCGCTCTTGCTGCCGCTCCGGACGATGTCGATGCGCAGTACGAGCTTGCACTGGCCCTGCAGAGCCTGGGGGATTCGCCCGCAGCCCTGCCGCTCTTTACCGGTGTGGCGTTGAAGCGGACGGGCGATGCCGAAGTGCTGACGAACTACGGACTGGCTCTGGTTCAAACGGGAAAGGCGAAGGAAGCCTTGCAGGTGTATGACCGGGCGCTTGCTGCGGGCGGTGCAGTGCCGGTACTCCGGGAAAACATGGGCGCGGCGTACATTCAGCAGAACGACATCGACCATGCGATGGAGCAGTTCCGAGCGGGTTTGCAGGCTGATCCAGAGAACATTCAGTTGCATTACGACCTGGGCCTTGCATACAAGCTGAAGGACGATGTGCCCGCCGCGACGCGCGAGTTGCAGCACGCTCAGCAATTAGACCCTGACCTGCCCGACGCGGCGTACACACTTGGCGTGCTGGAGATGCAGCAGGGCCACTTCGACCAGGCCGCAACGCAGCTGGAGCGGGTCGTCCGCTTGCAGCCCGAGAACGGCGATGCATTCTCGCTGCTTGGAAGCGTCTATCAACAATCACATCATCCTGAACAGGCCACCGCGGCTCTGCGCCGTGCCATCGCCCTGCTTCCCGCACAGCCAAGTTCGCACGTGATGCTGGCCTCCGTGCTGGCCGAAGCGGGAGACCGGCAGGGTGCCGCCGCAGAACGGAAAGTCGCCGCAGACCTCAGCCGCGCGGCGGTCAGCCATCAGCGCGCGCAGTTTGCGTTGGAGAGTGGCCGCAAACTGCTCGAGCAAGGCAAGCTCGACGGCGCTCTCACGCAGGCCAGGGTAGCGGTGGAGGCGGAGCCAAACTCCGCCGCCTCACACTTGCTGCTGGCCGAAGTCCTGCAGCGCGCCGGCAAGGTGGTGGAAGCTGGTGTGGAACGCGACACCGCTGCCTCGATTTCCGCAAAATTGAGTCCCCAATAATCGACGGAATAGCACCGGTCAATGCAGTTTCGCCGCGGCGGTATACTGCGGAGTGCGCCGGCGATGATGTGATCTGTTGGCGCTTGAGGATGTAAGTGGCCGCATCGCGACGTTATTTCCTGCAAAGTCTGTCGCGAACCGCACTCGTACTTTCGCTGACCGATGTGCTTTCCCTCGCCGTACCGGCGCAGCAGCAAACGGGCAACTCCCGCCAGACCTATAACGCACTGGCCAGGCCTGCGCCGAAACTTGGCCCATCGTCCGTGACGGGCACGCCTTTGGGCTACAGCTATGTGGATGTGGCCCGGGCAAGCGGCCTCAACGCGAAGACCATCTACGGCGGCGAGCACAAAAACCGCTTTCTGCTGGAGACGACCGGCTGCGGCGTCGCCTTCTTTGATTACGACCATGACGACTGGCTTGACATCTTCCTGGTGAATGGATCGCGGCTGGAAGGGTTTGCCAAGGGCGCGGAGCCGGTCTCGCGGCTGTTTAAGAACAATCGCGACGGAACATTCACCGATGTGACGACCCAGAGCGGGATAGCCCGCGCGGGGTGGGGCCAGGGCTGCTGCGTGGGCGACTACAACAACGATGGATGGAATGACCTGTTCGTCAGCTACTACGGCCAGAACGTCTTGTGGCACAACAACGGCAATGGCACCTTTGCCGACGTGACGGCGAAGGCGGGCCTGCTGCAGGCTCCCGGAGCAAACGGCCACCCGCGGTGGAACTCCGGCTGCGCCTTTCTGGACTATGACAGGAACGGTCATCTCGATCTGTTTGTCGCGAACTACATCGACTTTGACATCAAGACCGCTCCGCTGCCCGAGGCCGCCGGATGCGCGTACAAGGGCATTCAGGTTGCCTGCGGTCCGCCCGGCCTTGAGGGCGGCAAGAACATTCTGTATCGCAACAATGGCGACGGCACGTTTACGGACGTCAGCAAACAGGCGGGAATGCTGGACACCATCGGCACCTACGCGCTGAGCGTATCGGTGGCGGACTTTGATGGCGATGGCTGGCCCGACATCTACGTCGCCAACGATTCCACAGCCGCCACGTTTTATCGCAATCAAAAGGATGGCACTTTTAAGGATGAAGCCATCGAGAGCGGCATCGCCTACTCGCCCGACGGCAAGCCGCAGGCCGGCATGGGCGTCAGCGTGGGTGACTTCAACCGCGATGGCCTGCTGGACATTGTGAAGACAAACTTCGCCGGGGACACAGATTCGCTCTACCTCAACCTGGGCGATGGCACGTTTGAGGACCACACCTACCTCTCCGGCCTGGGTGTGAACACGCGCTATCTCGGATGGGGTGTAGGCTTCTTTGACCCGGATAACGACGGCTGGCCGGACATCTTCATCTCCAACGGCCATGTGTATCCCGAGGTGGATAACTCACACATTGAAGCGCCCTACGCCGAGCACAAATATCTCTACCGCAATCTGCGCAACGGCCAGTTCGAGGAGGTCACGGCGAAAGCCGGGCCGGGCATTACGGGGGAAGCGCCTGCGCGGGGGTGCGCGTTTGGTGATTTTGACAATGATGGTGATGTCGATGTCGTGGTGAACTGCGTGAACACCTTTCCGCAACTGCTGCGTTGCGACACTGTCCCCGGTGCGGCAAAGCGTAACTGGATCAAGATCCGGCTTGCCGGAACAAAGAGCAACCGTGCTGGTATTGGCGCGCGGTTGACTGTCACCGCTGAAAACCAGCCGGGCAAGCCACTCAAGCAGGTCGATGAGGTCCGGTCCGGTGGCAGCTACTATTCGCAGAACGATCTTCGGCTGCACTTCGGCCTGGACGCGGCAACAAAGGCATCCGTGGAGATCAAGTGGCCTTCCGGCACCACCGATACGCTGAACGATCTTCTTCCGAATAAACTCTACGTAATTCAGGAAGGTGGCCAGTTGCTGAAGACGATGGCGATGGGGACATCGAAACCTTAGTTCGCAATCCCAAATCTGTTCTGATTCAGTACATCGCCCGGCGCTAAGTCCGGCTCAACCTGCCGCCTGGTTGCCTAAAATGAGTTGTGCAAGTGGAACGGACGTGGCAACGGGAACAGGAATCTGCTTCAGTCCACCCCCGGGCCGAAGGCGAGACAGAGAGGGAACGCCGCCGGGGATCGTGCGCGCTCATCGTGCGGGGTGAGAAGCGGATCATGGCACTGCAGCCGCTGCTTACACGCTTCAGCGAACGTTGCGGACAGCCGGGCACCATGCAGGATCTCGCCTACTTTCTACAGAAACCAGGGCTTCTGAAGCGGGTTCCGTACCTTTGTCTTGTGGCCAGGCGGCAGGTCAAGTCGCCGGGCGAACTTGCGCCAGAGGACCTGCTGGGTTCACTTTTGCTCCTGGAATACCGGGTGTTGAACCTGGGCACACGTTCGTTCGCGACAAACGACCGCTCGGGCCGCGGCTCGCTGCTCGCGATGCCGCAGGACCGGCTGCGCGTGGCGTCCATCGCGTGCGAGGTTCTGCTGGCGCGGGGTGCGAATGTGGTCATGCTTTCGTTTCGTGGGGCCGGAGGTCCAGATGGCTCCGGGCATGAGCCGAAGTTCCGCCGCCTGTCCCAAGCGCGCAGCAGGATGAGGTGGGCGATGCGAAGGCGGAACTGCCCCGGATACCTTCAGCTATGCTCCACGATGGATGAAACGCTTGCAACGCTCGGCGGTAAAACACGGAGCAACATGCGTTACTATCGCAGGCGTGCGGAGAAGGAACTTGGTGCGGCGTTTGTGCCTCAAGCAGAGGTGACCGCGCGAAATCTGCTCCAATTCAATCGCGAGTGCATGTACGCCGTGAGTAAGGCAACCGTGCTGTGGCGTCTCTATGCGCAGAGAGCCTTGCACGATCCGTTTCTGATGGGTCTCAAAGATGTCAGCGGCCGCTGGCTCAGCATTCTGGCGGGCCGCCGCTTCGGCGAGACCTCTGAAATCCTGTGGCAGATGAACCGTGACGGTTATCCGATGCACTCGCTTGGAACGGCCATGCGTTTCTTCTGCATGGAGCATGAAGTGCTGCGAGGTGCGGAACGCTTGCAGGTGGAAGGCGGTACGTTCCACTCGATGCATCATTCGTTTGTGCAGGAGGAGATTGTTGACCTCGTTGTGGTACGCGCACGCTCGCAACGCGTTTTGCGGAAGCTCGTCACACGATTCATACCGCCGGATAACAGCCTGGCGGAAATGCTGAAGAGCGACGGATTGGAGTGGCACTCCGCATAAACCAGAGGACTCGTGCGGTCCGGCCGGGCGGTCACGTACTCCGTCAGTTGTTCCTCAGGTCGTCCACCATCTTCAGGAAGCTCTCTGAGGTGCGCAGATCAGCGAACTGCTTCTCGTGCAGCAGCCGGTTGCGGTCATGAAAGCCCTCTCCGATGGCCTTGCGCAGGTATTGCAGTGCAAGGTCGTTACTGCCTGCCTGCGCATACGTCATCGCCATGTGGTAGTGCATCTCGCTGGCACTCTGTGCCTTTGAGGGTGCCTGGATATCGTGGCCGCTGCCGCGTTCCAGCGCCTGCGGGTCCAACGCAACGGCCTTGTGATAGGCTTCGTCACCCTTCTTGTACTTGTGCTCCGCATAGTACAGCGTGCCGAGATTCTTCAGTGTGCTGGGCGCATCCGGCTTCAGTTTCAGCGACTTCTTGTACATCTTCTCCGCACGGGAAAGGTCGCCCTGCGTGTGCGCCAGCGTGCCCATGTTGTTGTACGCCTCGGCATAGTGCGGATCCATGTGGACAGCCGTATCAAAGCTGACGCGCGCCTTGTCGAACAGCAGCATGTGTTCGCACGCCACGCCCATCTTGTTTTCGATCACGGCAGTCGGCGGCAGCGCCTCATACGTGCGGATCGCCAGCAGATAGCGCCCGCGCGCGCTCAGTGTGTCCGCCAGTCCCTCACTGGGTGGAAGCGAAAGTACCGGATCGGCGGAGGATCTGGCGGGTGAAACTGAAGGGATGGATGGGGACGGATCTTGCGCGGGGGGTGCGGGCGCGAATGCCTGCTGCGCCGCGGTTGGTACCAAGAACGCCAGAGAAAAAGCCAAAAGCGGGGAAACGGAACGAAGTTGTTTGATCATGGAACACCTCTCCGCGGACGGAGAACAGCATCTTGCTCCTTCCAACAGGCATTGCACAAGTGCGCCTGGCCCCTTGTCCTGGCGAATTGTTCGTTTTGGCATACGGAAATGCCGCTGTCTCGCGCCGGACGGAGCTAGTGCGATGCGGCAACCTCCGCCCTTGCTCCGCCGCATCTGACTACCCGAAGTCCGGGAGAGCGATATGCCGTACCTGCAAACAAAAGATAAGACATCGATTTACTACTACGATTGGGGAACCGGAGAGCCCGTGGTACTGATTCACGGCTGGCCCCTGAACAGTGCGAGTTGGGAGAGCCAGGCGCGCATCCTGGCCGATAACGGGTACCGGGTGATTGCGTACGACCGGCGGGGCTTTGGCCGCAGCGACTGGGCAGGCAGCGGCTACGAGTACACCACGCTGGCCAGCGACTTGAACGACCTGATGGAGGCTCTAAACCTGCGCGGGGCAACCCTGGTCGGTTTCTCCATGGGAGGCGGCGAGGTGGCACGCTACCTGGGAACCTACGGCAGCGCACGCGTGAGCAAGGCGGTGCTGGTATCAGCCGTTACACCATACCTGCTGAAGACGGACGAAAACCCGGAAGGCGTGGACAGGAAGACCTTTGATGACATCATTGAAAATTTGCAGAAGGACCGGCCGGACTTCCTGAAGACCTTCGGCAAGATGTTCTACGGCTACACCCTGGTGCACCACACCGTCTCGGACGCAATGCTTGAATTTACCCAAATGATGGCGCTGACAGGATCTCCCAAGGCGACCATTGAACTTGTGCGCGCGTGGAGCGAGACTGATTTCCGCAACGATTTGACGAAGATCACTGTTCCCACGCTGGTGATTCACGGCACCGGCGATCACACCATTCCGATCGATGTGTCGGCCCGGCGTGCCATCAAGTTGCTGGCACGCGGCGAGCTGCTGGAGTATGACGGCGAGCCACACGGCCTGAACGCGACCGTACCGGAGAAACTCAATACGGACCTGCTCACCTTTTTGAGCAGGCCGGCAAGTACCGCAACCCTGTAGCGCACAACCGTTTGCCGCGCCAGTGTGACCAGTGCGCACTGTCGCGGCATCATACGGTTCGGCGCGGAGATGCTTCTCCGCAGGAGTGACAATGGCAAACCCACTTGCATTTGTGACCGGAGCGTCCTCCGGTATTGGTTACAACCTGGCGAAGGTTCTGGCGGAGCGCGGATACGACCTGATCATTACCGCGGAGAGCGACCGGCTGGACAAGGCTGAGGCGGACTTCCGCGCGCTTGGCAAGAACGTACTCGCGATCAAGGCCGACGCTCGAAGGCGCGAAGAGGTGGATCGCGTGTGGAAGGCAGTACAGGCGGCAGGACGTCCCGTGGACGTGGCCTGCATCAACGCAGGGATTGGCGAAGGCGGCCTGTTTGCGACCGAAAGTTCGCTGGACCAGGAACTCGACATTGTGCAACTGAACTGTGCTTCCACCGTGCACTTTGCAAAACACATTGCGGCGGAGATGGTGGCGCGCAAGAGCGGCAAAATCCTGTTTACCGCTTCCATCGCGGGCGAGATGACGGCTCCCCGGGAGGCCGTGTACGCCGCTTCCAAGGCCTTTGTGCTGCACCTGGCGAAGGCGCTCCACTTCGAATTGAAGGAAGAGGGTGTGACTGTCACAGCCTTGCAGCCCGGGCCAACGGATACTGACTTCTTCAACCGCGCACACCTCGGCAACACGCAGGCGGGCACGGAAGGCAAGAAGCAATCGGAGCCGTACGATGTCGCGGTGGATGGCATCGAGGCCTTGATGGATGGTAAGGAAAACGTATACGCAAGCGCCACCGCGCTAAAGATCGAAGGCGCGCTGATGGGTCTGATTCCGGACAGCGTGCAGGCCGCCATGCACAACAAAATGGCGAAACCGAAGGAAGAGTAGGGTTGCTGGGATCG
>CAXUBG010000127.1:0-9212 GCA_964249285.1 uncultured Terriglobus sp.
TCACCAGCTTCGTCCTGCACGGCGAAGCTCCTATGCCCAACACCCCGCTCACATCCGAGGCAAAGCAACCGGCGAGCTCACCAGCATCGCCCCGCAAGACACCGGCGGGAAGCGTCTCGCGCTCGGCTTCGTCCGCCGGGAAGTCCTGGAGCGCGGCCTTCCGCTCAGCTACAGTGGCGGCCACGCGGAACCGCGCGCCACACCCGCTGCATCCTAACGACTGAAACCTTCGCTAAACGAGACCCGATACATGCCCGAGCAAGACAAGCCCTTCGTCGTCAACGATCGCCGCCGCCGTTTCAGCACTGAAGGCGAATCCGCCGCCACCATTCCACCCGCCGAGAATGAGAGCACCGGCCCCGTCCCGGTACCCACGCCCGCAAAGCAGGAGCTGCCCGCCAGCGGCCCCGTTTCCGTCACCAACAACGCCCACCTGGTCACGCCCGTTTCCGAGGCGGCGGACGAGTCCGCAGACGAAAGCGCCGGTCTGCCCGAAGCAGCCGCAGGCCAGCCGGAACTGCCCCCTCCCCCGACGCCCGAGGAGATCGAGCAGGTCCGCGCCGCCTACGAGGCAACGGCCGAGCGGCTCGACACCATGATGCGCTCGCAAAACCTGGGCGGTGAGCACCTGCCGCCCATGGACTTCAACCGCCTGGTGCAGTCCATCTACATGTCCGCCATGATCCAGCTCGGCGCAGGAACACAGCAGGGGCAACAGGCACGCGTCGACATCATAGGCGCCAAGCAGAGCATCGACATGCTTTCCGTCATTGCGGCAAAGTCAACGGGCAATCTTCTGCCGGAAGAAACAACGCTGCTCGAGTCTGCCCTCTTCGAGCTCCGCATGGGATTCCTTGAGATTACGCAATTGCTTGCACGCCAGGCCGCCGCCAAACAGGCAGCCCCTGCTGCCACCGGCGCGCCAGCGAAGTTCGGAGCGAATCCCGCCAGCAGCTTTACCGGAGCGGGTCCACGGATTGTCCGGTAACCCCGCACACCCGCTCACCTCAACTCCGCTGCCGGCGGAGTTGATCTTTCTTGGCACCGGCACCTCCATGGGCGTGCCGACGCTGGGTTGCACCTGCGACGTCTGCCGCTCCACGGACCCGCGCAACAACCGGCTGCGGTCGTCTGTCGCGGTACGCTTTGGCGGCAGGCTCGTCCTCATCGACACCGGCCAGGACTTCCGCACGCAGGCCCTGCGCGCCGGCATCAACCGCGTGGACGCCGTTCTGTACACCCACGGCCACGCCGACCATGTGCTCGGATTCGACGATCTGCGCCCGCTCACCTTTGGCCGCCCCGGCAATCTGCCGCTCTACGCCGACGAACCCACCGCCGCCATCATCGAGCGCATCTTTGACTACACCTTTCGCAAGCAGGACCGCTACCCCACCAGCGCGCGGGTCGATCTGCACCGCCTCAGCACTGAACCCGGCATCTCCGTCTCTCTCTTCGGTGCCTGCTTTGAACGCATTCCCGTCCTCCACGGCCGCCACACCATCGCAGGCTACCGTTTCGGCTCTGCCGCCTACCTTACCGACATGAGCGGGATCCCTGAAGCGAGCTTTGACCGGCTGCGCGGCCTCGACATCGTCATCCTAGACGCCCTCCGCCACGAGCCGCACCCCAGCCACTCGCACCTCAGCAACTCGGTCGCGCTAGCCCGGCGCATCGGCGCGAAGCAGACCTACTTCACGCATATCTCGCACGACCTGGAGCACGCGGCGACGGAAGAGAGCCTGCCACCCGGAATCCATATGGCCTACGACGGTTTGCGGCTCGATTTCGACATCGCGGGACCGCCGGATGCACCCTGTGGAGAGGCGGCTTGAAGATCTTCCGCAGCTTGGCCGAGGTGCCTGCGGGCTTTGGCCCCAGCATCGTTACGATCGGCAACTTCGACGGGGTGCACCGCGGGCATCAGAGCGTCATTCGTGAAGTCGTGCGCCGCGCCCGCGAGCGGAATGCCCGCGCCGTGCTAGTGACGCTCGACCCGCACCCGGCACGCGTCCTCCGCCCGGATCATGCTACCCGCCTCATCACGCCCTTACCGCGCAAGCTCGAACTGCTGCAGGAGACGGAACTCGACGCCGTGCTGCTTTTGCCCTTTACCCTCGACTTCTCGCGCACCTCTGCGGAGGACTTCTGCGGCAGCATCTTGCAAGATGCTCTGCATACGCTTGAGGTGCACGAGGGCGAAGACTTCCGCTTCGGATTTGGTGCAGCGGCAGACATGACAAGCCTCACTGAGCTCGGCAAGCGGTACGGCTTTGAAACCGGCGTCTTTTCACCCTTCCGCGTTGGCAAAGAGGCTGTTTCTTCCAGCCGTATCCGCGCCCTTATCGCAGAGGCTAACGTGAGCGCCGCGCGCCGCCTGCTGGGCCGCGCCTTCAGCGTCGACAGCACACCCGCGCACGGCCGTGGCTACGGCACGCAGTATGCGGTCCCCACCATTAACCTCGCACCGTACGATGACCTGCTTCCCGCCAACGGCGTCTATGTAACGGATCTGCGGATCGGCGAAGGCACCGCAGCGGAACGCTTCGAAGGCGTCACCAACATCGGCAACCGCCCCACCTTCGGGGCAGACTCCTTCGCCGTCGAAACGTATCTCCTCCGCTTCCACCCTGTCCCGCTGCACGAAAGCACGCCCCTGCGTCTCACCTTCCTCAAGCGCCTCCGCGAAGAGCGCAAGTGGCCCTCCCCCGAAGCCCTCAAGCAGCAGATTGGCATCGACGTAGCCCGCGCGGAACGCTGGTTCCACCTGCGCCGCATCAAACGCCTGCCTGTCATAAAGGCCGCGCAACCTTTTGACTAAAGCAAAGCGCGGTCTGCTACCCGGTTCAGCAGATTGCTTCCGCAAGTTGACTTATGAGGAGGGAGTTATTTGGCCGAGGAAGGGCTGACACTTGCGACTGGCTAATGCAATCCCGGGCCGATGCTGAAGAGGAAGAGTAGAAAGACTGCTCCCGCGATGGTGCCCCACGCGGTGCTCCATTTCACATATTGTGCCGGAGAGGAGTTTCGAAGGAACCTTCCGTGCACCATTGGCGGGAGGCCAAACATACCCGAACCAGCTCCAAAAGAAGACGCCAACGCCAAACCGGCTAGCCCCACCGTACGACTCAAGCCAGGAGATGCCACGCCTAACCCACTCACGCCGTGCCCGATGATCCGATTCATGGCGATCGTGCAGCAAGTAAAGGCGCCGACACTTGCATAAGGTACCCAGACAAGGCGGAAAAGACGGTGCATGCCGTCATCAGAACTAGCGAATCGCCTCAACTCGAACGCAGCCGCCCACATGGAGAGAAAGTAAACAGTTGAACCAAGCAGAATGATGATGCCCCGCCATACATAAGGGCCATGAAGAGGAGCCACAACTTCTGCAGCATCACCCGCATTGAGGATGCCGCTGAATGCGACATAGCCGGATGAGATGAACAGACTTAAAGTCATGCACAACCACAGAAAATAGCGCAGTCTGGTTGCGTGTGGTGGTACCCGGTGCAGCGCCAACCAGGCCAGTAAGCCGGCACTAAATTGCACTCCCGGACCTGCCACTTTGATTCCAAGCCGAGGCAAAGCTGGAAAGTGGCAGGTTTCCGACCAAGGCGTTACAAGGGTGTTGTGTCCTCCTACCGCGAGACAGTAGCCGCCGTGACCAAGGGCTTCGTGGGTCATCATCGAAGCAGCAAAGGCAAGAGTTCCCAATGCGGCGAGCATCGCTGTACTGTCCCGTGAAGTAGCAAATCTCATTACTTGATCACAATCTGACCAGCGCGTCGGCCCGATGTTCCTTCGCCGCAAGTTAGCAGAGCCGAACCTCCGCTCTTTGAGTAAGGACCGGGAAATGCCGTTCTCATTACCAACCGCGTACGGCTGCTCAGGATGGCAGGCTTGCTCGTGTTCACCGCGGTGGCGGTGCCGTGGCTGGAGCGGTTCTGGCGGCAGGCACCGGATCACGAGGTCCTGTGTAGGGGCGGTATGGTCCGACTGGTGAGTTCACGTAACCCTTGGGCGCGGGTGGCACGGGAGTTGGTACCGCAGAGCGCGGTGTTCCGGTCGCGGGTGCGTCATCCGGCATCGCGTCGGTGTCGGCTGGGGACGGGACCGGTTGGCGAGTGGCGGGAGCAGGGATCCTGGCGGCGGACGCGTTGTCGTCGTCTGCATCGTCATCGCTGTCCGCAGGCTTTTTCGCTGGAGCGGGCGCGGCGTCCGTGTTCACGTCGAAGGTCTTCTTCGGAGCGTCGTCGCGCGGGAAGCTTTCCACCGGTGTCCGCGCGATGGCTACCTTCATGAAGTCGATCCACATGGGCAAAGCGGCCTTTGCGCCGGTTTCCTTGTCGCCCAGCGACTTGCGGTCGTCGAAGCCGATCCACGTTCCACAGGTGATCGAGGGCGAGAACCCGATAAACCACGCGTCGGTATAGCTGTTCGTCGTGCCGGTTTTTCCCCCCAGCGGATGCTTCAGCACCGCCCCGGCCTGCGCCGCCGTGCCGATTTGTGGCACAGCCTCCAGCAGCTTCATCATCGTGCGGGCAGTCTCGACGGTGATGACCTGCTTCACCTGCGGAGCCACCTGTTGCAGCGGCAATCCATCGGCCTGCACCACGCGGCGAATCACATGCGGCTTAATCAGAATGCCGTCATTTGGGAATACCGAGTACGCACCCACCTGCTCCTGCAGGCTGATGCCTGCTGAGCCAATCGCGACGGGCAGAAACGCCGGGATGTTCGAAGTGACGCCGAAGCGGTGCGCCACCTCGATCACTTTGCGGATGCCAACCTGATTGGCCAGCTTTAATGCCGGGATGTTACGCGACTCGGCAAAGGCATTCAGCAGGGTCATGGTACCGCGGTAGTTCGCCTCGTAATTGTGCGGCGTGTAGGGCCCGTTTGGCGTGTAGAAGAAGGTGGTACCATCGACAATCGTGTCGCTCGGCTTGGAGTGCAGCTGCTCCACCGCCGCCGTGTACACGTATGGCTTGAACGACGAACCCACCTGCCGCTCAGCTTGAGTGGCGCGGTTGAACTGCGACAGATCGTAGTCGCGGCCACCCACCATCGCCAGTACTTCGCCATTGGAGTTGTCCACCGCCATCATCGACGCCTGCGCACCGCTGTCCTGCTGCAGCGACGCGTGCATCGTCGCGGAGCCTGACGCTGCATCCTCGATACGCACATACACGATATCGCCCGGCGTCAGCAGAGTCGCGCCGGAGTAGACTTGCGTCCACGCCCAATCGTTTGGCCGCAGTTCCGCGTAGCGCCGGCCGATGCGCACGATCACGCGCTGCGCCTTTGCCTCAACGACCAGCGCATGGAGGTATGCCCCCGACTGGATTGCGTCACTCCAGTCTGGATGCTTGTACGTCTCCAGGTCGGCCCCGGCTGCTGCGACGTTGATCAGGTTGCCCTTCCATCCGTGGCGCCGTTCGTACACCGCTACCCCATCCAGCAGTGCCTTGTTCGCGGTCAGTTGCAGGTCCAGATCCATGGTGGTGAAGATTTTCAACCCCGCGCCATGCACCGCGTCCGCGCCGTACTCCTGCTCCAGCTGGCGGCGCACCTCTTCGACGAAGTACGGTGCCACGGTATTCGGCGTTTGCTCAATCTTCAGAACCAGTGGAGCCTGCCGCGCCTCTTCGTATTGGGAACGCGTGATCCGGCCGTCGTTCAGCATCTCGCTCAGGACCAGGTTGCGCCGCTTGAGCGCGCGGTCCGGGTGCCGAATGGGCGAATACGATGTGGGGCCTTTGGGCAGAGCGGCAAGCAGCGCCGCTTCCGGCAGCGTCAATTCATGCGCATGCTTTGAGAAGTAATACTCTGATCCGGCCTCAAAACCGTAAACGCCACTACCGAGATAAATCTGGTTTGAGTACAGCGTAAAGATCTGCTTCTTGGTAAAGTGCCGCTCGATCTGCACGGACAGCAAAATCTCCTGCAGCTTGCGCCCGATGGTCTGCTCTGAAGAGAGGAACAGGTTGCGCGCCAGCTGCATGGTCAAAGTGGATGCGCCCTGCCGCTTGCCCTTCGAGCGCAGGTCAACATAGGCCGCACCCGCCACGCGGAACGGATTGATGCCCGCGTTCTTCTCAAAGCTCTTGTCTTCGATGGACAGGATCGCATCATGCAGCACGCGCGGAAACTCTTCATACGGCGCTACGATACGGTGCTCCAGGGCGAAGGACCCGAACGGCCTGCCATGAACGTCTAGAAGTTCAGTCTTGGTGGATGGCCGGAAATGCTCCAGCTCTTCCATCTGCGGCATGTCCGCGGTGTTCACCAGCGTCAGACCGAAGAGGCATCCGAAGATGGCGGCGGAACCCAGCAGCAGGTAGAAGATGGTGCGCTGGGCTTTGGCTCGCGTCGCAAAACGCCGAGACCACCACCAGCGTGCTTCCGATGCGCGCCTGACCAGCGCATTCCGGGGAACACGTTCTTTCGCCGTCTCTTCGTCGCGCGTGAACAGGCTCGGCACAGCACTTCCACGGTAGCACGCTGCAATATGCGAAGACTCTGCGACAGGCCGTTAAGCCGCCTTTGCCTTTAGAAGATCCAGAGCCTTGTTCAACTGTTCGTCGACCGTCGCGCTCGGTTTGGTTGAAGGCACCGCTGGCTTTGCGGAGTTCACCGTGGCGGTGCTGTTTGCCGTGCTGTCACCGTCCTCATCCTCGTCATCATCAGCGGCAGCAAGCTCCTGCGCTGAAGCTACGGCGACCGGTGGAGTCAAGCCCTCGTCCTGGAACTTCTTGCCGCTGGGCGTCTCGTATTTCGCTACGGAAAGCACAAGGGCGGCACCGTCCGGCAGCTCAAAGGTGCGCTGCTGCGAACCGGAGCCAAACGTCTTTTCGCCGACCAGATCGCTGCGCTTGGAATCGAGCAGCGCGCCGGCAACCAGCTCCGCCGGGCCGGCGGTGCCGTGATTCACAAGCGCCACCATTGGGCCAGTGGCGTCGATCGACTTACCCGGATCGGCGGTAAAGGTCTGCTTACCAGTCTTCTGGCCTTCCAACATGGCCAGCGTTCCCGTCTTGATGAAGAAGTTCGCCATGCGGAGCGCTTCCGCATTATCACCCGCGCTCACGTCACGCAGGTCCAGCAGGATCTTCTTGGTATTGGTGCGGCCCATGCCCTTCAGCTTGGCCTCCACTTGCTGGACGTGATCGCGGTCCAGGATGCCGGGCTTGATATAGAGGATGCTGGCACCTTCATAAAACACTTCGCCAGCGGGAGGCACGGCAACGTCCGCGCGTGTCAGTTGCACCTTGTCCGGGACGGGATGACGGGGACGGATGATGGTCATGGAAACGGTCGAGCCAGGTTGGCCCTGCAGCATCAGCTTCGTTGTTTCAAGCGACATCTCGTTAGTTTTCCGGTCGCCGATCTGCTCGATGACATCGCCGTCCGTCAGGTTGGCTTTGTCCGCCGGGCTGCCTGGCACCACGGACACAACGGTTGCATAACCCTGGTAGTTGTAGCGCTTCGCGATATTGATTCCTACCTGCGCGCGGCCCGCGGTGTGTGTCTTGTACTCCTTGTACTCTTCGGGTGTCAGATAGCTGGATTGCGAGTCGAGCGACTCCAACAGACCGCGCAAGGACGCGTCCGTCACCTTGCTCATGTTGGGGTCTACCACGTAGTCGCCCTGAATGTGCCGCAGCACCTCACTGTAGACCTGCATCTGCCGGTAGGCACCCTCCTGCGGCTGGCTGGCGGCGCGTACACGATGCAGATTGGCACCCAGAAACGTGGTGAGCAGCAGGAGAGCAGACACGGCAAGCACGGACAGCTTCAACGACTTCGGCATCGGCGGACAAACCTCGGCGGAACGAAACGCTGCGGGTTAGACGTAACCCTGGTCTGGATAGCATACGCCTGAGAACGGGTTCGGAGCTGTGAGGTGCGGCGACGGGGCGAGCAGGCATTGCGTACTGCAAAACTCCGAACTCGAACTTGTCTTGGTGGCGGTGAGTGGGATCGAACCACTGACCTACGGGTTATGAGTCCGTCGCTCTAACCATCTGAGCTACACCGCCGTTACGTCTAATCGCGCTGCTGGAAGACGTCGCATCGCAGCAGAAGGCCGCGAGAACGCGTTCGCTGTAGTTTACTGGAAGACGGCCCACACCGAAAGCGACGCCAAAGCCAAACATGAGTGAACCTCGCATTCTCGGCGTGATTCCGGCCCGGCTGGCCTCGACGCGGTTGCCGCGGAAGGTGTTGCGTCCGCTGCTGGGCCGCCCCATGCTGCAGTGGGTGGTGGAGGCTGCGCTGCGCTGCCCGCAGTTGCACGGGGTGGTGGTTGCGACAGATTCGGGAGAGGTTGCTGACCTTTGCTACGCACACGGCTGGCAGTTTGCGCTGACCAACCCCACGCTGCCCAGCGGCACCGACCGGATGCGCGCCGCAGCCCTGCACCGCCCGGCGGATATCTACGTGAACATCCAGGGCGACGAGCCGTTGCTGGAACCGGCGCACATCGAGGCGCTGCTGCGGCCCTTCTCGCGGGGCGATCACGTCGAAGTGACGACGGTGAAAGTACCCTGCCCGGCTGCGGACGTGAACAATCCAAACGTCGTGAAAGTGGTCACCGCAAGTGACGGGCGGGCGCTGTACTTCTCACGCGCGGCGATACCCTTTGAACGCGATGGTGACGGCACGGCAGCGTACTGGAAACATCTTGGCCTGTATGCATACCGCCGCAAGGCCCTGTTGGGCTTTGGCCTGCTGAAGCCTGCTCCCCTTGAAATTGCTGAGCGGCTGGAACAGCTCCGTCTGCTGGAGAATGGACTCGCGCTGTATGTCGAGCCTGCCGGCTTCGACACGGTGGGCGTGGACACGGAAGATGACATCCCGCGCGTTGAAGCGCTGCTGCGCGGACGGCACGGGATCCAGTAATGCCGCAGAACGGCTTGATCTCGAGAGGCAGTCCCGCTTACGAAAGTGGCACGAAGCTCAATTCCAGCGCATTTCCCGATATAGCCGCGTGCACACCCGCGAGTGATGGCGTGATCCAAGTGGCATGGCGCAGTTGCGCAGCGGGCGTTGACGTTAGCACGGCAAGTACGCGCGATCCGGCGGCGATGCCCGCGCCGACGCCGGCGGAGGCATCTTCCACCACGATGCAGTCCTCGGGCGCGAAGCGGAGGATCTCCGCGCCGCGGCGGTAGGGCTCGGGATCGGGCTTGCCGCGCACGACATCC
>CAXUBG010000128.1:0-9186 GCA_964249285.1 uncultured Terriglobus sp.
CACCATACACGGTCGCGCTCTCGGGCGACGACTTCAGCGCGTACTGCCAGTACTCATCAAAAATCGTGTTTAGTGCACGTGAACGCTCCTCCGCTGATGCCGTTGCGGGCGCTTGCGCAGGCGAAGCAGGACGCTGTGACATGCCAGCGTGCACAGACAAAAGAACGAGCAAGGAAAGCAGTGAGGAGACAAACAAACGCATAAAAGAAAAAGCTCCGAAGCCGCAGTGTATCGCGGCTCCGGAGCACTTTCTTGGGGGCGCCTACGGGAGAGCCATCACGGAGAAGGCATCCAGCATGCGGTAGAGCGTCGAACGGCTGATGCCGAGAATCTCGGCCGTTCGAAGCTTGTTTCCGTCGCAGCGGCGAAGCACGGAAAGCACGTGGCCGCGTACAACGTAATCGAGCCGCCACGCGCGCTGTTCAGAGCGTTCGGGGGCAGTTGTGGGCGCGGTCATTACGGTCTGCGTGCTCACACACACCCTATCGGCGTGCACGTCCTAAAGCTGAGCCGGTGTGGAAACTACAGATCACTCCTAAGCATCGGCGTCCGGAATTGGACAGGCCTATGCGTTCGCCTTTGCGCAGTACGTGTCAAATGCGCGCGCCAGCTCCTGAGCGATCGCCGGTGCGTTGGCCGTCTCGATCGCCGAGCGCTGCATCAGGTAGACCAGCTGTCCGTCACGCAGGATGGCAATCGCGGGCGATGTCGGAGGGTGCCCGCCAAAATAACCACGCGCCTTCTCCGTCGCCTCACGGTCCTGTCCCGCAAACACCGTGACGGCGTGGTCCGGCTTCTGCGTATGCTGCATTGCCATCCGCACGCCTGGCCGCATCTTGCCCGCCGCGCATCCGCAGATCGAGTTCACCACCACCATCGTCGTTCCAGGCTGCGCCAGCGCCGCGTCCACTTCCGCCCCGGTACGCGCCTCATCGATACCCGCGCGGGTCAACTCCTCGCGCATTGGAATTACCATAATCTCTGGATACATGTTTCCTCCGGCGTCCGCGCAGTGCGCGGTAACGCATACCTGATTCTAACTGGATGCAGACAGCCCTTCACCCGATGCCGCCGGGCGGGCTGCGCTGATACGCTCACACTGTGGAGTTGCAGGAGAATGTAGCACTCGCGCCATACACCACCTTCGGCATCGGCGGTCCCGCACGCTGGTTCGCGACGGCCGCCACGGAGGTGGAGGTGGCAGAAGCAGCCGCCTTTGCAAAGCGCCGCTCTTTGCCGCTGTTCGTGCTCGGAGGTGGCAGCAACTTGCTTGTCTCTGATGAGGGCTTCCAAGGCTTGGTCTTGCAGATTGCAGTGCAGGGAATCCGAACACAGGAAGCCGGCGGCGAAACAGCGCTGCTTGCGGTGGGTGCCGGCGAAAGCTGGGACAACCTCATCCAGTACACCGTGACTCGCGATCTCGCCGGCATGGAGTGCCTCGCCGGTATCCCCGGCACAGTTGGCGGCACGCCCGTGCAGAACGTCGGTGCCTATGGCCAGGAGGTCGCGCAAACCATCCGTACAGTCCGCGCGTTCGACACCCTCACCTCCACGTTCGTTGAACTATCAAATCATGACTGCGGCTTCGCCTATCGGACCAGCCTGCTGAACACAACGCAACGTGGCCGCTACATCATCACCCGCGTCGACTTTACCCTGCAGCCTGGCGGCGCGCCGAACCTTACCTATCCTGACCTGCGCAAACGCTTTGCCGCAGGCCCACAGCCCACGCTGCGCGAAACCGCGGAAGCAGTTCGCGACATCCGCCGCGCCAAAGGCATGGTGATCGATCCGGCAGACCCGAATACCTGTTCCGCCGGTTCCTTCTTCCGCAATCCCACCATCCCGGACAGCTTCTTGCCAAATCTCGCGGAGAGCACCGCACTCCCGATGATTCAAATTCCGCACTGGCCAGCAACCGAGGGGTATACCAAAGTTCCGGCGGCATGGCTGCTGGAGCGAGCCGGTTTCACGCGCGGGTACACCATGGGCCAGGCGGGCATCTCCAGCCGCCACACCCTCGCCCTCATTAACCGCGGCGGGGCACGGTACGCCGACATCGCCGCGATTCGCGACCACATCGTGACCACGGTTCAACAGCGCTTCGGCATTACCCTCGAACAGGAACCAGTAAATGTCGGCTGATGCAGTTCCTGGCAAGGACTGAACGCCCAACCATCCTCGGATACCCAACGTATGCGCGTTTCTCGCGCATGAGTGGAACTAGAGCTCGCCGAAGCGTTCCATCAACATCCTCCGCTCCGCAGCCAGCACCGCAGCCGCCGAACCCTGCTCCACGATGCGGCCATCCTCAATCCGCGACACGGCATCCGCGCACTCCATTGCCTCCATTACGTCATGGGTGACAGAGAGGATGGCCATGCCGCTCGCCTCCGTCCACGCACGCAACTCCTGGATGATCTCCTCCCGCGACCCGCGCTCCAGGCCCGTCAACGCTTCATCCAGCAGCAGCAGCCGCGGTCGCGACGCAACGGCACGGGCCAGCACCACCCGCTGCTGCTCACCGCCAGAGAGTGCACGTGGATACTTTTCCGCGAGCGATTCGGCGTGAAAGAGCCTCAACAGGCGGCCTGTTTCTTCATCTCGTTCCGAACGCGGCATATCGTTCCGCGCACGCAGGCTGAACAGGACATTCTCTTTCGCAGACAGGTGAGGAAACAGAGAAGGCCGTTGCGTCACCAGCGCAAAGCGCCGCGCCTCCGCGGGTTTGCGCGACAGGTCAGCTCCATCACACACCACGCGCTGTGTCTTCAGCTGCGTCAAACCGCACAGACCATGCAGCGCGGTCGATTTGCCAGCGCCGGACGGTCCGAACAGCACCGTCCACGGCACTGCCAGCGCAAAGGAAACATCCATCTGCAATGTGCCGGCGGCACCTCGCAGGCACGCCGTCAGAAAGGGCTCTGCCGCAGCCGTCATGCGTTCCGGGCACGGGAGCGCACTTGCAAAAGCGGGCGTGCGTACAGCAGCAGCAGCGCCAGCGCCGAACCCAGCAGCAGCCATAAGGCAAGCACGTTCGCTGTGGCGAAATCGCCATTCTCGACCAAGTCAAACAGCGCAATGGAAAGTGTCCGCGTACGCCCTGGAATGCTGCCGCCGAGCATCAGCACCACGCCAAACTCACCCAAGGTATGCGTAAACGCCAGCACGAACGCGCTGACTAACGAGCCCTTTGCCAAGGGCAGCGCCACCATGAAGAAGCGCCGCATGGGTGATGCGCCCAGCGTTGCCGCGACGTCCAGATATGCCGCGTCAACGCCGCGCAATCCGGCTACCACAGGCTGCACGGCGAAGGGCAGGCTGTAGATCAAGGACCCAACCACCAGTCCCGCAAACGAGAACGCCAGCGTATGCCCCAGCACCCCGGCCAGTACGCGCCCCAGCGCGGTGCCAGGTCCGAGGCCCACCAGCAGGTAGAACCCGAGAACCGTGGGCGGCAGAACCAACGGCAAGGCAACCAGCGCCTCCACAACAAAACGCCAGCGTACCCCTGACAGCGCGATCCATCCGGCCAACGGCACACCAAGGGCCAGCAAGACAGCCGTTGTCACGGCAGCAAGCCGCATCGTCAGCAGCAATGCCTCCGTCTCCATGTCCCTCCAGGCGCTCGCACTGAGTGTACCCGACCTACTCCGCTGACTGCAGCCCCAGCTTCGGCAGGTTGCCTCGCACCTCATCACTCAACATGAAGTTCAGCAGGCGATGCGCGCCGTCACGATTCTTCCCGTTCTTCAGGATCACGCCGCACTGCCGGATCGCCGGATATTGCGACAGCGGAAACAGCACAAACTCACCTTCCGCCTTGTACCGGCCCGACATGGCAAGCGTCTGTGAAATCAGCGCCAGCTCCGCGTTCCCGCTCAAGGCAAACTGCGCAGCCTGTGCCACGCTCTCCGCCTGCACAATATGCGGCTCCACGTTGGCGTAAAAGCCCATCTTCTGCAGCACCGCAACCGCGGCCCGGCCGTACGGTGCACGCTCTGGATTCGCCAAGGCAACTGACTTCAGATCTTTGCGCTGCAGAACATCCACGTTCAACGGTGTGAACCGTGAATCCTTGCGCGCCCACAGACCGACCAAACCCCTGGCGTATGGCACTGGAGCCTTTGTCTCGGCAAGATTGTCTGCCACCACCTGCTCCGCAAAGTAGTAGTCCGCTGATAAAAAGATGTCCACCGGCAAGCCATTCTTGATCTGCTGCGCCAATGCCGCGGAGGACCCAAAGCTCACCTTCAGCTTCAGCCCGGTCTTCTTCTCAAACACCGGCCCGATTACCTGCAGCACCGGCTCCATGTCCGCTGCGGCCGCTACCGTCACGACATTCTCCTGCGCCTGGACCCCGTGCGGAATCAGAACCGAAAGACTCAACACGAGCGCCGTTGCAACGAGCGTGCGCCGCAGTATGCGATACCCTTGACCTATCCATGTCATCGCGTTCACACCAGCTTCGATGCGTCGGCACGGGGGAGCGGATTGCTCCTGAAGCGGTCAGCAGTGACTTCCGCGATCCCGCAACGGGCGAGCTCTACGAAATCGAGTACCCGTGGAGCGAAACACGCGGCATAGACGCAGCGGCTAATCGACCCAACGCGCAGGCTCTCCGCCATCTCTGGGCAGAACGCCGCGACTCCACCCTGCCCATCGACCAGTCCGGCGTCTGGCGCTACCGCGATCTGCTGCCCATCCTTGCCGACGACGAGCACGCCATCACGCTGCGTGAAGGCAACACGCCGCTCTACGATCTGCCCCGGTGCGCCCGCTTGCTCGGCCTCGATTTCCTCCTCGCCAAGCACCAGGGCATGAACCCGACCGGCTCCTTCAAGGACACCGGCATGACCGCCGCGCTCTCCGTCGCCGCCGAGCGGGGCTTCGGCTGGGTGGCCTGCGCCAGCACCGGTAACACCTCTGCGGCCATGGCAGCATACGCAGCCCGCGCCGGTCTGCGCGCCATCGTTTTTATCCCCGAAGGCAAGATCGCTTGGGGCAAGCTGTCGCAATCCATGGACTACGGCGCGCTCACCGTGCAGCTCAAAACCGATTTCGACGGCTGCGTCACCATGCTCCGCGAACTGGTGCGGCGCCACCCCATCTACCTGCTGAACTCTGTCAATCCGTACCGTCTTGAAGGCCAGAAAACGCCAGCGATCGAAATCTGCGAACAGCTCGATTGGCAAGTGCCGAACCACGTAATCGTGCCCGGCGGCAATCTCGCAAACGGCTCGGCCCTGGGTAAAGGCTTCAATGAACTCCACCATCTCGGCTTCGTCGACCGCATTCCGAAAATTTCGGTGATTCAAGCTGAAGGCGCGAACCCGCTCTTTCAATGGTTCACCAGTGAGGAAAAGCTGCTACGGCCTGTCACGGCGGACACCCGCGCGACCGCGATTCGCATCGGCAATCCAGCCAGCTGGCGCAAGGCCGCACGCATCATTGAAGCGACCGGCGGCTGGTGCGAGCATGTGAGCGAGTCCGAAATCGCCCTCGCCAAGGCGCAGATCGGCGCCGAAGGAATCGGCTGCGAGCCCGCCAGTGCCGTCACGCTCGCCGGCCTCAAGAAGCTCATGGCACAGGGCCGCGTCCAGACCTCCGAGCGCGTCGTCCTTCTGCTCACCGGACATACCCTGAAAGATCCCGAATACACGATCGACTTCCACAAGGACATGCTGGCCAGCGATCTGCCCGAAGCCGCGTTCTATCGCAAGCCGCCGCTCGTCCTCGACCCGGACGAAAGCACCGTCATGCGCGCCCTGGAAGCCGAAATGGCCGTCACCGCCTGAACATGGCTGAATCGCTGCGCCTCCGCCTGCCGGCCACCTCGGCCAATCTCGGCCCCGGCTTCGACGCCCTCGGCCTCGCCATGGACTTCGCCCTCCATATCGAAGCGCATGAGGCAGACATTTTCTCCATCACGGCAGCCGGTCACAATCCCGGTCGCTGTGGCGATGCTGCGCGCAGCCTGATCCTCGAGACATATCACAGCGTACTGGTCGCACAGCCTAAAAATCCGCTACCCATTCATCTCGACCTGCTCAACGAAATCCCACTCGGCATAGGCTGCGGTTCATCCGCCGCGGCATTGGTAGCGGGCGTCGCGCTGGCCTCACACTTTGGCGGCTTGGGCTTGTCCGCGCAGCAGATTCTCACCGAGGCCTCCCTGCGCGAAGGCCACCCTGACAACGTAGCTGCCTGCGTTCTCGGTGGCCTCACCGTCTCCTCCATGAACACCTCGGAAGCTGGGCCGGCCAGGGTCGACGCGCTCGCCATTACGCCGTCCGTGAGCTGGCCCCTGCTCCTCGTCATCCCGGACGGTTCACTCTCGACAAAGCAGGCCCGTGCTCTCCTGCCCGAGACCTACTCCAAAGCCGATGCGATCGCCAACGTGCAGCGCGTTGCCATGCTGACTGCCGCCTTCGCGCAGGGCAGGGGAGACCTCCTTGCGCACGCCATGGAGGACCGCCTGCACCAGCCCTACCGTATGGCCGCGTGCCCCCTCTTGGAACGCCTGCTGCCGCTCGCCAGCCAGAACGGCATCCTGGGCGTCGCGCTCTCTGGAGCGGGACCGTCTGTCCTGCTGATTCTGCAGGACAGCGATGCCGTCGAGCGGTCGAGCACAGCTGTTCGCGAGCGCCTGTCACAGACCGCACTAACACAAGTCACACTTTTGCCTACTCGCATCGGCACCGCGGCCACACTTAGATAAGCAGATTACTTTTTTGTTACTCAAGAGCAGTGTACGTGCGCAGACCGCGATGCTACCTTTGCCTACGTGGACAGCCCTGGGGGAGGGTTGCTCTACGGACGCCCGTTGATCTCTATGTGAGATCCGGGCGTTCCACCTTTACAGCCTCTTTACCGCTAACGGCCTGCCGGCGCGGGTCAGCCCAGTCCCGCAATGCATCCCCCAGGAATGAGAAGGCCAGCACACACAACATGACCGCCGCAGCTGGCGCGATCACGGTATGCGGCGCATCGAACACGTGCGCCCGGGCATCGTTCAACATCGATCCCCAGCTTGCCGCGGGCGGGGGGACACCTAAGCCCAGAAAGCTGAGCGTCGCCTCCGCCATCACCGCGCCCGCCATGCCAATGGCCGCCTGCACGATCACCGGTTGCACGATGTTCGGCAGAATGTGCCGGGCCACAATCCGGAGATCGCTCGCACCCAGCGACCGTGCCGCTTCCACGAACTCGCGCTGCCGCACCGCCATCACCTGCGCCCGCACCAGCCGCGCATAGTTCACCCATCCAGAGATGGTCAGCGCAAGAAGCACATTGCGCAGCCCCGGCCCCAGAAAAGCGACAAACGCGATCGCCAGCAGAATGCCCGGCATCGCCATGAACGCATTCATCACGTACACGTTCAGCACGGCATCGCGCCATCCGCCATAGTACCCGGCCACAGCACCCACGCCGAGACCCAGCAGCAGCGAACTGCCAACGACCGTCACCGCGACCAGCAGCGAAAGCCGAGCGCCGAACAGGAGGCGCGAGAAAATATCGCGTCCCAACTCATCGGTGCCAAGAATAAAGCCATGGCCCGGCGGCAGCAGGCGCTGCGTCAGGTGCAGCGCCGCCGGATCGTACGGTGCCATCCACGGCGCAAGCACCGCTGCCAGCGTAAATACAAGCAGCAGGCCTGCCGCTGCCCGGCCCAAAGGAGAGCGCATCTCCTTATCCTAGAGCGGCCTTCATCCAGCGGGCGGGCGTGACGGATATCATCAGAACGTCCACCTGTCGCACCTGGAGTCTCCCTGCGTATCCTCATTCTCGGTCTGAACTATGCGCCGGAACTGACGGGCATTGGCAAGTACACCGGCGAAATGGCCGCCTGGCTCTCCGCGCGCGGACACCAGGTGCGCGTCGTCACCGCGCCACCCTACTACCCGGCATGGCGCATCAGCGACGAGTATCGCGGCCGTGGCTATGTCGTGGAAGGTGGCGGTCCGCGCCGTGACGGTGCTGGGGAACCGCTGGTCCTGCGCTGCCCGCTTTACGTGCCGCAGAAAGCAACCGGCATCCGCCGCATCCTTCACCTGCTATCCTTTTCAGCCAGCAGCACCATCCCCATGCTGCGGGAGTCCTTCGACGCACCGGACGTGGTCTGGACCGTCGAACCTGCCTTCTTCTGCGCGCCCGTCGCCCTTGCGGCGGCATCGCTGGCCGGTGCGCCCTCCTGGCTGCACATCCAGGACTATGAAATCGACGCTGCTTTTGACCTCGGCCTGCTGCCCGCGCGCGGCGCCATCCACTGGTTCGCCCAGACCATGGAGCGTGTCTTCACCACTTCGTTTGCAAGCGTCTCCAGCATCTCCGTGCGCATGGTCGAACGAGCCTTTCTGAAGGGCGTGCCGCCGCACCGTGCCATTCTCTTTCCCAACTGGGTGGACATCGAACAGGTACAGCCCGCGGGGCCGAACGTCGCAAACAGCTTTCGCGAGGAATTCGCTCTCGGCAGCAAAGTCGTATTTCTCTATTCCGGCAACATGGGCAACAAGCAAGGCTTGGAGGTCTTGGCCCCGCTGGCTGAAGCCTTCGCCAATGATCCAGACGTCCACTTCCTCTTTTGCGGCAACGGCACCTACCGCCCGCTGCTGGAGGACTCCGTCCGTGAGCTGCACAACGTCACGCTGCTACCGCTCCAACCCATGGAAAAGCTCAACGAGCTGCTGAACGCCGCCGACATCCACCTGCTGCCGCAGCGCGCGGACGCGGCCGACCTCGTCATGCCATCCAAGCTGACCGGCATGCTGGCCAGCGGACGCCCCGTCCTCACCACTGCCGAACTCGGGACTCAAGTGGCAAGCGTTGTCGGAGGCGATGATACCTTTGGCACGGCTCCGTGCGGTATCGTAGTCCCGCCCGGCGAGCCCCCCGCACTCATTGCCGCTGCCCGGTTGCTCGCAGCGACGCCAGCGGTGCGTATGGAGCTAGGCACCGCCGCGCGCGCCTACGCCGTCCGCTTCCTCGGCAAAGACCAGGTCCTGCTTCGCTTTGAAACCGACCTCCAAGTTGCCATCGATGAGTACCGCGGCATCGCCAGACCGGAATATGACGGTGAAGGTGACCGGCAGGACGCGAGTTAATTCAGGAACATGGTCCGGTACAGCGTATCCCGCTGCATGGGCTTGAAGCCTGCGTCACGGATCGTGCGCCGCAGCTCTTCCT
>CAXUBG010000129.1:0-7814 GCA_964249285.1 uncultured Terriglobus sp.
ACGGCCATCCCCATGGCGATGTACCGCCCTGTTCTGTTTTTGGCGCTGGTGGCGGTGTTCAGCTTTTATGCAGCGTTCTCCGGGTACCGGGTGCTGAAGCTGAAAGATCTGCCACGCGGCGGGCGCGCGAAGGCGGTTGACTGGGCGGCGGCCATCCTGACGTTTGGGACGAGCCTTGCCTTGGGCATCCTGGGTTGGTTCCGCCCTGACATCATGCGGATGCCTCGCATCGTCCCGGTGATGTTTGGCCTGATCGGCGTGCGGCTCGCCTTTGCGGAGATGAAATCGTTTCTCGTCAAGCCGAAGAAAAGATGTTCTGGTGGTATACCCACCTGGGCAATTTCATCGGCAGCTACATCGCCCTCTGGTCGGCGTTCAGCGTGGTCACGCTGACACAGTACTTCGGCAATGCCTGGTACGTCTGGCTTTGGCCCACGCTGCTTGGCGTTCCTGCCATTGTTGTGACCGTGGGCTACTATTCGCGGAAGTTCGCACCGAAGCAAGCGCGCGAGGCCGCCGTATAAGCCTATATATGGGCAGTGTCATGAGGCTCACGCCGCCGCCGCAGCCAACTGCCTTCTCGCCCCTCGGCTTCGCAGCTTCAGCACGGCGTAGATGATGCCGAAGACTACCGAACCCCAAACGATGACCAGCAGAATCCAGCCATACTTGTCCGCGAAGCGCAGGTACACGGGCATAATGCGGCGTCCGTAGTGCAGTCCAAGCCATGCGTAGAATGCGTGCCGGGCGAAGCGGCTGATTGTGAAGCTGAAGTAATACCGGGCTCGGGGCATCTTTAGTGCCCCGGCAGCGATAAGGAAGGGCATGAGCGGCGCTGGAGGTGGCAGAATCGCCGGCAGCGCGACCGAGAGCAGCGCATGATTTTCCGTCCAATGCGTAATGCGCTTGCGGAAGCGGGACGGAACATACTTCTCAAACAACGGCATGCCGCCCGCGACGCCCGTCTGATAGCTGATCGCCGCACCAATGATGGAGCCGGCCGTTGCTATGAGGGTGACCAGAAACCAGTCGTGCCGCTGCGCCGCCAACAGAACCACTAGAATGTCGCTGGATCCGGGTATGGGCAAGGGAATCGGCGACGAGTCAATGATGCAGATAAAGAAAACGCCCAGCAGCCCGAGCTTGAAAAAGTAGCGCACGACCTTGCGCCCGCTGCTGGCGGGTGGTTTCGATCGCGAACCGGGCGCGGCAGCACGGGCCTTTTGAAGCAAAGCAAGCAACATATCGTTGTCCCTTAGGACGCGACGGCACACGTGGAAGTCGCGTGCCGTCACAACATCCGCAACTCATAACCGGGTAGCACGCCCGCTTGTTCCGCGAGTTGGAAGAAGCGCTGCATGGCACGCAGACACTCCGGATCGAGCGTGTAGTGGATGTTTCTTGTCAGATAGTGCCGGATCACGGCGCGGGACAGCCCTGTGCGGGGCTGCCATTCAGCGACAAGATCGTCCGTATGGCGCAAACCGGCGTCGCGCGAGGCCAGCAGATCAGCGCAGAGTTCTTCGCGAGAGATAGCGCAACGTGACAGCGCGCCCGGCTGCACAGCCCAAACGGCTGCCACCCAGGGCAGACCTGTATGGCTATGCCACAGCGCGGCGAGGTCGATCCACGTGCACTCTGCGGGGACACCAAGGCTGTCGCGCGCCTCCAGCGCAAAGAGCGCCGGATCGCCAATGAGCAGCGCTGCATCGTGCACGGCTAACATGGCGGGCAAATCGGCCGGAGACTCAGTCAGCACGGGATCATTGTTATAGAACTGCTTCAGCAGGATGCGTACATACGCGGCTGACGAGCGCGAAGCCGCATCCGCGGCAATCGTCCTCACGTCCTGAAGCAGGAGGCCGGGCCGAAGAACCAGTTGAATGGACCGCACCCGCTCGCGCGAGGCGATGGTGCACCCTGGAACCGCCCGCACTTCCGGCAAGGTGGCAAGCGCTGCAATCGGGATCAAGCCAAGGTCGGCCTCACCGTTTGCAAGCTGACGGGCGCACGCCGATGGCAGCGTGTACTGCACGTCGTAGCGGGTGCGGAGTACGCTCGCGCGGGGTTCGTGCTCAAAGTCCCACAGCAGCGGCGCGGGATTCAGGAAGCTGATAGCGGCGACGCGCAGCCGGTCCGGATTGGTGGATGGTGTTGTCAGACACACATTGGATGAGACCGCGTTACGTTCAGCTTCCACACTCGCGACCTCCCGTCCTGCCCAGCATGTGCCGTACGGGACCGTGGCGCGGATGATGTATAACCATCGCACTGGAGAAACTTTTGGGAGCGGCCACCGAAAGCAGGACGGAGCAGACACAGGCTGGCGGTTCCCTGGCAGAAAGCAAGCTGGCTTGGCTTGCCATGATTCTGACGCCGCAAATGGGCGCGACACGCACGCTTCGGGCCATGTCGCTGCTTTCGTCTCCGTCTCAGATCTTCCGTCTGTCGCTCACGGAGTTGGAAGGTCTCAACCTCCCCGCAGCGTCGGCGCGCTTTGTGTTTGAAGGCAAGGCGCGCGCCGCGGCTGAAAGCGAAGCCCAGCGGCTCTCCGGCCAGGATGCCGGTTATCTCACGCATGATTGCGCGGAGTATCCGGAGCGGCTCCGCGAAATCTATGACCCGCCCGCCGTGCTTTGGTACCGCGGCGACACGTCCGCGCTGGCCATTCCGGGCGTGGCCGTCGTGGGCACGCGCCACCCCACGCCCTACGGCGCTGGCATGGCACAGATGCTCTCGCGTGAACTGGCCAGCCGGGGCGTCTGCATCTTGAGCGGCATGGCACGCGGTATCGACACTGAAGCGCACAAGGGTGCACTGGAAGTAAAGGGAAGGACGGTCGCGGTTTGGGGCACCGGCATCGATGTGATCTATCCCAAGGAGAACAAGCGGCTTGCGGAGCAGATCCTGCAAAGTGGCGGATGCCTGCTGAGTGAGTTTCCGCTGGGCACCTTCCCTGCCCCGCAGAACTTTCCGGTCCGCAACCGCGTGCTGAGCGGCATGAGCGTCGGCGTCCTGGTGGTAGAGGCGTCCGAGCACAGCGGCACCCGCATTACCGCGCGCTGCGCCATGGAACAGAATCGCGATGTCTACGCTGTTCCCGGCAACGTTACCAACAAGGGATCATGGACGCCCAACACCCTGATCAAGCAGGGGGCGAAGCTGACCGCGACCTGGGAGGACGTGTGGGAAGACCTTCCCAGCCAGGTGCGATTGGAGCTGGAGGACCGCCTCGGCGCAGCGTCTGCATCCGGCGGGGGTGGCGGCGCATCCCTATTCTCAGAAGCGGAGATGCCGCCGGCTGAGCGCGCTGTCTTTGAGCAGCTGCGCCAGGATGAGTCGGTGCAACTGGACGAGCTGATCGAGCGGCTGGATGGACACTTGCAGTCGCCGGAGATTTTTACAGCGCTCTTCGAACTGGAGCTGTCCGGCCGCATCCGGCAGATGCCCGGAAAGCATTACGTACGAACCTTTTAGGGCTGTGGCAGAGGATGTCTGTAGACCTTTCCGGAACAGATAGGGTCGAAGAGAGCATCCGTGCCCGCGTGACGCACCGCGCAAAGCGTGGTAGGTTCTCAGCGAGACAGGGTTAACGAACAGTTCACCGCGGCAACGCCGCGAACGCAACAGCACAGGCAGAAGTCAGGAACGGGTCATGGGCAAGAATCTTGTGATCGTCGAGTCGCCCGCGAAGGCGAAGACGATCAACAAATATCTCGGAAGCGACTACACGGTGGAGGCCTCTCTCGGCCACATCATGGACCTTCCCAAGAACGATATCGGCGTGGAGCTGAAGCGCCGCACCTTTGAGCCGAAGCTCATCATCTCGCCTGGCAAGGAGAAGCTGGTAGACCGGCTGAAGAAGCTGGCCAGCAAGGCCGACGCGGTCTACCTGGCACCCGACCCAGACCGCGAAGGAGAGGCCATCGCCGCGCACCTGCAGTTCCAATTGCAGCCCGCGATGAAGGACAAGAACCGCATTCAGCGCGTCACGTTTAATGAGATTACGAAAAAGGCCGTCACCGACGCCTTCAGCCACGCCCGCGATGTTGATCAGAACCTGATGTACGCGCAGCAGACGCGCCGCGTCCTGGACCGCCTTGTCGGCTATGAAATTTCGCCGCTGCTCTGGGACAAGGTGCGCCGTGGCCTCTCCGCCGGGCGCGTCCAAACCGTCGCGTTGCGCCTCATCGTCGACCGGGAACATGAAATTAAGCGCTTCAACCCCGTCGAATACTGGCCGGTGGACGTCAAGCTGACGCCTGCCGGGGGTAAGCAGGAATTCATCGCCCGCCTCTACGCCATCGATTCCCAGCGCATCAGCGTAGACACGGTAAGCGCTCCCGCACTGCCGGACGGTGCCACGGCAGAGCAGGCGAAGACGCAGATGGAGCGTGCCACGTGGCGTGTCACCTCAGTGGAAGCCAAGGAGCGCCGCCGTAATCCGCCTGCGCCGTTCTCCACGTCGCAGCTGCAGCAGCAGGCCTCCAATCGCCTCGGCTTTAACGTGAAGCGGACGATGGGCGTGGCACAGCGGCTGTACGAGGGTGTAGAGCTTGGCAATGACGGCACGGTTGGCCTGATTACCTACATGCGCACGGATTCGACCCGCGTCGCGCCAGTCGCGATTGAGATGGCGCGGGATTACATCAAGGGCCTCGGACCGCGGTACCTTCCCGCCAAGCCGAATGAGTTCAAGGGCAAGAAAGACGCCCAGGATGCGCACGAGGCCATCCGCCCCACCAATGTTGCGTACACACCAGAGAGCATCCGCCGGTCGCTCAGCGACGAGCAGTTCCGCTTGTACGACCTGATCTGGCGCCGCTTTGTCGCCAGCCAGATGACGCCCGCCATCTACGATCAGACCACGGTCGAGATCGAGGGCCGCTCCGATAAGAGCTACAACGTCCGGGTTTCCGGCTCGGTGCTCAAGTTTGACGGCTTTCTGAAAGTCGCTGACCCGCGCGCCGGCAGGAATGCCGCTCCCGCGGAAGCGAAGGGTGAGAGCGAGGAGGAGAACGACACGGCGCTGCCTGAGTTGAAGCAGAGCCAGGCACTCGATCTGGTATCCGTGCTGACGGAGCAGAAGTTCACCGAGCCGCCACCTCGTTTCAACGAGGCCTCGCTCGTAAAGGAATTGGAGGAGCGCGGCATCGGCCGTCCCTCGACCTACGCGTCCATCATCAACACCATTCAGGACCGCGACTACGTCAAGAAGCTCGCGCGCAAGTTCGTGCCGACAGAAATCGGCATGGTCGTGACCACGCTGCTGGTCAAGAACTTCCCCTACATCTTTGACATGGACTACACGCGCCGTCTGGAAGAAGAGCTGGACCGCGTGGAAGACGGCGAAGAGAAGTGGACGGACCTGCTGGACGGTTTCTACGGCCACCTGACCGATGAAATCAAGGTCGCCGAAAAGTCGATGGAAGACATCAAGCGTATGGAGCACAGCACGGAAGAGCTGTGTGAAAAGTGCGGCTCACCCCTCATCCTGAAGTGGGGCAAATTCGGCTCATTCTATGCCTGCTCCAATTACACCAAGGCCAAACCAAAGACCATTGCCGTTTCCGGCTGGAAGAAGGACGCAAAGGCAACAGCAAAGCGCGTGACAGAAGCCTTCGACTATCCATTTCTAGTGAAAGGGATGGTCGATGACGCCGAGGCAAGCAGCGAGCAGGTCCACAGCGATAAAGAGCTGACCGCGGCGCTCAAACTGGCCGCCACGCGAGGCAAGAGCATCCGCATCGAGCCGGAGAGCTGCGACTTCACCAAGGAGAACTTCGCCGATAAGCCGGACCTCGCCGCCATGGAAGCGGGCGACACCGAGGAAGAGGAATTCTGCGAGAACTGCGGCAAGCAGATGGTGCTAAAGAACGGCCCGTGGGGGCCCTTCATGAGCTGCCCGGATTACAGCGCCGATCCACCCTGTAAGACTGTTCGCCGCCTGAACCAGAAAGTGCAGCAGAAGCCGCCTGAACCCACCGGCGAACCGTGCCCCGAGTGCGGCATGGAACTGGTGAAGCGGCAGGGCAGCTACGGCGAGTTCATTTCCTGCTCAGGCTACCCAAAGTGCAAATACGTCAAGCAAACCCTGCTGGACGTGCCCTGCCCGAAGTGCGGTACGGGCAAGCTCGCGGAACGTAAGTCGAAGATGGGCAACATCTTCTACGGTTGCACAAACTATCCCAAATGCGACTTCACCAGCAATCTCAAGCTGATCGCGAAGCCTTGTCCGCGCGGCAACAGCACCTATCTTGTCGAGGTTTCCAGCCGCGCCGACGGCACGATACATGACGTCTGTCCGCACAACCATGACGCTCTTCCAAAGCGGCGGCCGCGAAAAGGTAGCACCGCAGCCGAGGAACCTGTCGATCCGATCCAATGCGACTTCGACGAGTCGACCGGACGGCCCGCGCCGCCCAAGCAGCCGGTCGAAGTACCGGTGTTGCAACGGCCTAACCCGGAGCAGACGCGACCTCTGGTAGAAAGCGTCGCGTGACGTGACAATAATATTGTTGATTTTGTGAACGGCTCCTGAACCCGCACGGGTTTCGCTTTCCTCTAATCTCCAGCACTGGTACAACATATCGGTATCAGTGATCGCAGATTGGGTACGCGCCTTGCGGAAAGAGTATTTGTCCGCAGCAAATCTTTGAAAGTGTGAGTGGGTAATGGCAAAAGCAATGTGGAACGGCCACACCGTGGCCGAGAGCGAGACGTTTCAGACCGTTGAAGGCAACATCTATTTTCCAGAGGAGACGGTGAAGCGAGAATTTCTGCGCCCCAGTTCGACCTCCTCGTCGTGCCCATGGAAGGGCCAGGCGCGCTACTTCACGCTTCTCGTGGATGGCCAGGAGAATCCTGACGCAGCGTGGTACTACCCCGATCCCAAGCCCGCGGCCCGGCAGGTAAAGCACCACATCGCCTTCTGGCGCGGGGTCGAGATTTTAAAGTAGCCGTTCTGTCGTTACCTGAACAGGGATCGAGGATGCCGTAACGCACTCGCCGGATGCTGTAAGCCCCACGCACTGTGGAGATGGATCATCCCTCGGTTCAGGAGAAGAAGGCACACGCCTATGCTCAGGATCAGAACTCCGATGAGCATGGAAGCTACGCCTAACCACCTTATTCTGGGTGTGGGCTCGGCCTCTTTCCGGTGTCGATCTACGGCTTCGACAAGCTCCACCCAGGCGTCTTCAGGCTCTTCTGTCCGGACGCCACTTGCAAGCAGCGCGGCTTGGAAGCTGCCTAGGATGCGGTCAGCATCCAGGCCGCAACGCTGGGCATACGACCGGACGATACCACGGTTGAACACACCTCCCGGCAATTCCGTAAAGCGGTCATCCTCCAGCGCGTGGAGATGACGCAGGGCCACCCGCGTCGATACCGCAACATCGTCAAGCGAGATGCCGCGGCGTTCCCGCTCCTGTTTTAGCTCCTCTCCAAAACGCATGCGTGTACTTGCCCGGTCTGCCGTTAGCGGTAAGATTCTGTATCAGCTTGGATGCCGCGCCGATGCTAGCCGCATCGTAATACGACGCCGCGTTTGCAGGGAAGCGCACGGGATTGTGCGTGATGCGCGAGAATGTTCCTTTAAGAAGAAATTACTCTGCACGCAAGATGCGGATGGCGGGAAGGGAATTGAGCGATGAGACTCACATCATGTCTACGCTACTCTCCACCCATCCTGCCGTGCTGACTTCGGCGCTGCCTGGCGAGGTGTTAAGCACCAGTGACCGCCGCTGGCGGGCACTGCTTCGCCGGTCTGATGCGGTGCTTCCGGATGGCGAGCCCGACCGTTTCCTCTATGG
>CAXUBG010000129.1:7824-9043 GCA_964249285.1 uncultured Terriglobus sp.
CGTAGGCTGCAGGCCTGGTTGTGCGAGCCGCCGTCCGCGGCGCAGCAACGTGAAATTCTTTGATTCACTCGAGAGCGCGCTTGCGGCGGGATTTCGCGCCTGCCTACGCTGCCGGCCCGGCGGACTCGCTCCTGCCGAAGAGCTTTCATCCCGCGTAGACCGGGTACGCACCTATATCGACAACCATGCAGGCGAGAAACGGCTTCCGCTCGCACAGCTGGCGAAGATTGCCCGTCTTAGCCCGTTTCACCTTCAGCGAACCTTCCGCGCGGCCCTGGGCGTCACCCCAGCGGAGTACACCCGGCGAGTACGCACCGGCCTATTCGCGAAGGCGTTGGACCAGCAAAGCGTGACCGATGCGGTATACACCGCGGGTTTTGCATCGCCACGGAGCGTCTATGGCAGGCGCACTGCTCTGCTGGGCATGACACCGTCCGCTCGTAAGCGCAAAGCAGCAGGCCAGCGGATCGGATATTGCTTTGCGGACTCCCCCCTAGGCCGCATGGTCGTCGCCACGGCAGAGCTGGGCGTGTGCTGTATCGCGTTTGCGGACACAGACGAGCAACTTATGGCCGAACTGCACGATCGCTTTGCCTCAGCGGACCTCTATGAGGATCAGCCGGCGCTGATACAAACGGTTCAAGAGGTGCTTGCGTCGCTCCGGGAGCCATCAGGTGCGATCACTTTTCCAATGCATACACGGGCGACGGCCTTCCAGGAGCGTGTATGGCAGGCACTCCAGGCGATACCCCGAGGGGAGACGCGAACCTACGCGCAACTTGCGGCCGGCCTTGGCTCACCCTCTGCTGCGCGTGCGGTCGCACGCGCCTGTGCCGCCAATCCTGTCGCGGTAGCTGTGCCATGCCACCGCGTCATTGGAACGGATGGCGCCCTGACCGGCTACCGTTGGGGCATAAGCCGCAAAAAGAAGCTGTTAGAGATGGAGAAGACAGCTCCGCGACCGTAGTCTCGAACCATCAGCGCAGGCGGCAGCCGCCGGTCTCAGCACGGTGCCGCCCTGCTTAGAAGTTGAAGGTCGCCAGAAGCGTAATGGTACGGACGGCAGAAGTACTGCCGCCGGGACCGAATCCGGTGAGCGACGTGGAGCGGCCAAACAAGTTTTTACTCGGGTCCGAGTTATAGGCGGAAAGGCTGCCCACCGGTGTGGAGTACGGCACGTAGTTAAACAAATTCTGTATCTGCGCACCCATATTTAAGG
>CAXUBG010000130.1:0-350 GCA_964249285.1 uncultured Terriglobus sp.
ATAAGTCTCTGCGCCATTTGCTGGGCGGAATGGGGCGGTCTGTCAGCGGGCGGCATGACACGAACTATGAGGCGAGCGGGATCGAGTCGAGCGGGTCGTCGAAGGCGTACGAGTTTGGCGATGTGATGAACCTGGACGTGAATGCCACGCTATCGAACGCCATGCAACGCGAGGGTCTGACACTGCCGCTGAATGTGGAGTACAGCGACCTGACGATCAATCAGTCGGAGTATCAGTCATCGTGCGCAACGGTGGTGATGCTGGACTGCTCGCACTCGATGATCCTCTACGGCGCTGACCGGGGCACGCCGTCGTAGCTAGCGGCGCTGGCGCTGGCGGTTGGTCTTCGG
>CAXUBG010000130.1:360-8929 GCA_964249285.1 uncultured Terriglobus sp.
CCCTGCACCTGGTTCTCTTCCATGATTCGGCGGAAGAGTTGCCGATTCAGCAGGTGGCACGCGTCAAGGTGGGGCCGTATTACACGAACACGCGCGAAGGACTGCGCATGTCGCGGCGGATCCTTGCGCGGTCGAATAAGGACATGAAGCAGATTGTGATGATCACCGACGGCAAGCCTTCCGCCCTGACGCTGGAGGACGGCCGTATTTACCGCAACGCCTTTGGCCTGGACCCGATGGTGATCGCGGAGACGCTGGAAGAGGTGAACCGGTGCAAGCGGTCGAACATCGTGATTAACACTTTTATGCTGGCGCAGGACTTCGCGCTGATGCAATTTGTGCAGCGCGTCAGTGCGATGTGCAAGGGCAAGGCATACTTCACCAGCCCGGATAGACTGGGCAGCTACGTGCTGCAGGATTTCATGAACCGGCGCATGAAGACAATTCATTAGCGTGGAGCGACCGGGAAGCGGCCTGCCCAGGCCGGTGCGCTCAGAGTTGGTGCTGGGTATCTGCTGCCTGAGTTTGCTGCTGGCCGGCATGGATGTGACGATTGTCAACGTGGCGTTGCCGTCTATCCAGCGTGATCTGCACGCGAGCCTGTCCGGGTTGCAGTGGGTGCTGGATGCCTACACGCTTGTCGTTGCAAGTCTGCTCATGCTGTCCGGATCGATGGCGGACCGCTTCGGACGGCGTATTGTTTTTCAGACCGGGCTGTGCCTTTTCCTGGCCGGTTCGCTCCTGTGCAGCATCGCGCACAGCATTGGCGCGTTGACGCTATACCGGGCGATGCAGGGCGTGGGCGCGTCCATGCTGAATCCGGTGGCGTTGTCGATCATTGTGAACGTGTTCCCGGCACCGAAGGACCGGGCACGCGCGGTAGGCGTCTGGGGAGCTGTCGGCGGGTTAGCGTTGGCCATCGGACCGTTGCTGGGCGGCATCCTGACGCAGCATGTCGGGTGGCGATCCATCTTCTGGATCAACCTGCCCGTTGGAATCGGCGCGGTGGTGCTGGCGGCTCTATTTGTGCCGGAGTCAAAGGCGGCGCGGGCACGGGCTGTCGATCCAGTGGGTCAGCTGCTTGTCTTTGCGGGACTCGTGAGCCTGACCTACGCCGTGATCGAAGGGCCTCGCCACGGCTGGAAGTCCTTTCAGATCGCGGGCCTGTTTGCCGTGTCTGCTGCCGCATGGGCGGGCTTCTGCATGTATGAGCCGCGCCGCCGCGAGCCGTTGGTCGATTTACGCTTCTTCCGCAGCGTGCCGTTCAGCAGCGCCGCGCTGCTTGCGGTGCTGGCGTTTGCGTCGTTCTCCGGGTTCCTGTTTCTAAATGCGCTGTATCTGCAGCAGGCACGCGGGTTCTCCGCCTTTGCCGCTGGGATGTGCACCTTGCCGCTGGCGCTGAGCATGATTGTGTGCGCACCCCTCTCGGGCCGGCTGGTCGGCAGCCGCGGCACGTTGCCGTCACTGATGGCCAGCGGGTCGGCGTTCCTGCTGAGCACGCTGATGCTGACGCAGTTGACGCGTGTGACTCCGTTGCCATTGCTGCTGGTAGCGTATGCACTGTTCGGGGTTGGCGTAGGCATGATCAACCCTGCTATTTCGACCAGTGCGGTGGCGGGTATGCCGCTGTCGCAGTCGGGGGTTGCGGCCGCGATTGCCTCGACCAGCCGCCAGGTGGGAGCGGCGCTGGGTGTGGCGCTGGCGGGAACCATTGCCGGTGCCACCCGCGCGCACGGAGTGGACTTTACTCGCGCGACCCATCCCATATGGTGGCTCATGACTGGATGCGCGGTATTCGTGTTGCTGCTTGGCTGGGTGTCGAACACAGCCTGGGCGAGGTCCAGCGCCGGCCGCGTCGCGAATCTGCTTGCCGTTACGAGTGCATCGTAACAGGCCTGGTGCGTTGACCCACAGACAGCTTTCGAGACTTCTTGACTATAGAACTTAATGCACTGCGAAGTATCGCGCACTAAGCTGATGGCGTCTTACTATCAATCCTTGGAGAAGAAGCATGTTGAAGTCAGATACAGACACAATGGTGGAGGCCACTACGGCCGCGGTAATGGCGAGCGAGAAGCTCGGGTACGAAGTGGGTAACGGTGGAGAGCTGCACCAGGTAGCGGGCGGAACCCATCCGGCTATGCGCACGCAGGGCGGTGTTGTTATTTCGGACGACGAGAACTCGCTCAAGGCGGGGAAGCGCGGACCCGTTCTGCTGGAAGACCACTACCTGCTGGAGAAGACGCAGCATTTCGACCATGAGCGCATTCCAGAGCGCATCGTTCACGCGCGGGGCTACGGCGCACGCGGGTATTTTGAACTGACGGACTCGCTGAGCGGCATTACGCGCGCCAAGATTTTCACGGCGGCAGGCGAGAAGACGCCGGTCTTTGTACGCTTTTCGACGGTTGCAGGCAATATGGGGTCGGCAGACACTGCTCGAGATGTGCGTGGCTTTGCCGTGAAGTTTTACACCAAGGAGGGCAACTGGGACCTGGTCGGCAACAACATCCCCGTGTTTTTCGTGCAGGATGCGATTAAGTTTACGGACCTGATTCACGCAGCCAAACAGGAGCCGGACCGCGGCTTCCCACAGGCACAGACCGCGCATGACACCTTTTGGGACTGGGCCTCGCTGACGCCTGAAAGCACGCACATGCTGATGTGGATCATGAGCGACCGGGCGCTTCCCCGCTCGTTTCGCATGATGGAAGGCTTTGGTGTTCACACCTTTCGCTTCCTGAATGAGCAGGGTGAATCGACGTATGTGAAGTTTCACTGGCGTCCCAAGCTTGGGATGCAATCGCTGGTGTGGGATGAGGCTCTGAAGATCTCGGGTGGCGACCCCGACTTCCACCGCCGCGACCTGTGGAATGCGATCGAGGAGGGCAGCTACCCTGAGTGGGAGTTGGCTGTTCAGTTGTTCGATGAGGCGTTTGCCACCAAATTTGACTTCGACGTCCTGGACGCAACGAAGCTGATTCCTGAAGAGATCCTTCCGCTGCGCGTGATCGGGCGCATGGTCCTGGACCGCAACGTGGATAACTACTTCGCGGAAACAGAGCAGGTGGCTTTTTGCACGCGCGATGTGGTGCCTGGCATCGATTTTACGAACGATCCCCTGCTGCAAGGCCGGAATCTGTCGTATGTGGACACGCAACTTAGCCGTCTGGGCGGACCGAACTACAAACAGATTCCGGTGAACGCACCACGTACCGGCTGCCCCGTGCTGAATATGCAGCGCGACGGGCACATGACGATCTCACCGCAGAAGGGCCGCGTGTCTTACTCGCCGAGCTCGCTTGAAACGGATTCGCCGCGGCAGGACCCGCACATGGGGCTGACGAGTTATGCGGAAAAGATGGAAGGCGACAAACTCCGGGTGCGGTCCGAGTCGTTTGCAGACCATTACTCGCAAGCACTAATGTTCTTTAAATCACAGACCGAACCTGAGCAGAACCACATTATTTCTAGCTTTATCTTTGAGTTGTCGAAGGTGCAGACGCTGCCGGTCAGGATGCGCATGGTGTCGCAGCTGGAGAACGTCGACCCGGTTATCGCAAAACGTGTCGCGGCTGGTTTGGGCATGGCGAAGGTCGACATTCCGGCGTTCCCAACGTCGGTGCATGCTCGCACGGACCTATCCCCCTCGCCCACGTTGAGCATTTTGCACAAGGCAAAGGCGACGCTCAAAGGACGCAAGGTAGGGTGCCTGGTGGCAGACGGGGCGGATCTGGCGACAGTGAGGGAGTTGAAGTCGGCAGCCAAGCGGATGGGCGCTGATTTTGCTGTGATTGCGCCTACGATTACCGGGGCCGTGGCTGAAGACGGCACGATGATCGAGGCTGATTTTCAGCTTGCGGGTGGATCGTCCGTGCTGTTTGACACGGTCTTTCTTGCACTGAGTGAGGTTGCCGCCGCTAAGCTGACCAACGAGTCGGCTGCGGTCGACTTTGTCTCCAATGCATTTGCGCACCTAAAGGTCATCGGGGCGACGTCGGGTGCGGCACCTCTGTTGAAACGCGCGGGCGTCACGACCGATGCGGGAGTCGTCCATGGAACGGTTGACCAGTACCTGACAACGGCTGCTGCGGGACGCGTGTGGGATCGCGAACCGCAGGTACGGACGGTCTACTAGCGCGATTGCGACAGCACGGCCTTCCGAGCAACGGGGGGCCGCGCTGCTTCCTGATCTTTGCGCCATATCAGGTACATGCCCCAAGCGGCCAGGCTGCAGCTATCCATTACGCGGCCATCGCGGATCATGGCTTCGAACTCCTCAACCCGAACGCGGTGCACGGTTAAACCCTCTTCTTCGGCTTCGAGATCGGGATGACCCTGCGTCAACTCTTCCGCGAGCCAGACGTGGTGCATCTGGCGCATGGCACCATAGGCGATCCAGTTCTTGCCGATGAGTGTGAGCTTACCGGAAGAAAGGCCGGTTTCCTCGCGGAGTTCCCCGCGGGCGAGTGCCTCCTGATCAGGATCGGCGATCTCCCAGCCGCCCTGCGGGAATTCGTAGAAGCTGGCTTCTACGGTGTAGCGGTACTGGTGCACCAGCGTGACAAAATCGCCTGCGGGTGTGCGCTCCAGCGGTATGACCAGGCAGGCCGGATCTTTATCGAGGATGCCGTAGATGCCGCGCTCGCCATTTGCGCGCTCGATAACGTCCTCACGGACCCGTGACCACTTGTTGCGGTAGACTTCGCGCGTGCTGATGGTGCGAATGGGGGCTTCTGCCATGAGTTGCACGTATCTCATCTCCCGGGCAGGATGAGTGCTTGTTCCGGATAGCCGGGTGCGGTGGAACCGCTGCCCGGCCGTCGCCTTACCAGAATAACCGTGCGCCGCCAGCCCGGAGAAGGCGACGTGCTCCGCAGCGATACTCAGTTCGACTACTTTGGGAGTTGCGCCATGAGCTTGTCCAGCGTGATGGGAAGTTCGCGCACACGTGCGCCACAGGCGTTGTAGATGGCGTTGGCAATGGCTGCACCAGTCCCCGTAATGCCGATCTCGCCGATACCGCGCGCGCCCATGGGGGTGTGCGGATCGGGGATATCCGTCCACATGATGTCGATTTCGGGCACATCCATGTGAACTGGAACGTGGTACTCGGCGAGGCTGGGATTCATGATGCGGCCGTTGCGCTCGTCCCACTGTGTTTCTTCCATAAGCGCGAGTCCGATACCCATGATGATGCCGCCGCGGAACTGGCTCCGTGCTGTTTTGGCGTTGAGGATGCGCCCGCAATCGTACGAGCCGAGGAAGCGGCTGACGCGCGTTTCCCCCGTGACGGCATTGACGCGCGCCTCCGCGAAGATGGCACCAAAGGAGTGCATGGCCCAATGCTGCATTTCGAGCGGTGGTGGACCGCTGGCCTCGACGCTGACCTGATCTTGTCCGCTACGGTGGAAGATGGCGGCGTAGGTTTCGCCACGGGAGGGGTCTGCGATACTGCGAAGGCCTCCGTCATGGGATTCTACTTGCCCGGGCTTAAGACCGTGCAGCGGCGAGTCCTTGCCGGCCAGCTTGATGAGTTCTTCGACGAGCTCGTTGTGCGCGGCGATGAGGGAGGCACCGATGGACGCGGTCTGTGAGGATCCCCCGGCAAGGAATGTGCCTGACAGCGAGGAGTCGCCGTAGTTGATGCTGACGCAATCCATGCTGAGGCCGAGGCGGTCGGCGACAACTTGTGTTTGGACTGTAGCGGTGCCCATACCCATTTCATGCGCGGCAAACTCAGCGGAAGCGTGGCCGTCGCTGGAGAGGGTGAGGCGCGCTTTGCCGCCCGGCATGCGGTAGTAGGGGTAGGTCGCCGTCGCGCAGCCCATGCCGATGAGCCACTCGCCCTCGCGGCGCGCGCCCGGTGCAGGAGTCCGCTGTGACCAGCCGAAGCGCTCCGCCCCGTCACGATACGCCTGCACGAGGTTCCGCGACGAGAAGGTCTTGCCGGAGACGGGATCCTTCTCGGGCTCGTTGAGCAGACGCAATTCGATGGGATCCATGCGGAGCTGCTCAGCCAGTTCGTCGACCGCGCATTCCAAGGCGAAGGTGCCGATGGATTCTCCGGGCGCTCGCATGAAGGTGTTGGCGACCATGTTCATGTCAGCGACCTGCTGGCCGATGATGAAGTTCGGCGTTGCGTACAGGTGACGCGCGGGAAAGGTGAACTGCTCCGGACAATCGTTGTGCGGGGTCATGGCGGTGACGCCGGTGTGGATGAGTGATTGAAAGCGGCCAGCAGCATCCGCACCGATAGCGACGCGCTGCTCCGTGGTGGTGCGGCCGCCGACCGTGCGGTAGACACCTTCACGCGAGAGGACGAGTCGAACGGGCTGCCCCGCGAGTTTCGAGGCCGCCGCCGCAAGTACGTGGTGGTGCCACAGCGTCTTGCTTCCGAAGCCGCCACCTACATACGGCGAGGAGACATGAACCTTCTCCTCGTCGATGCCGAAGACTTGCGCAAGCGTCCAGGCGGATTGTGCAACGGCCTGTGAAGCGTCGTGCACATGGAGGTGGCCCTCGTCCCAGAACAGCGTCACAGCGTGAAGTTCGATCGGATTATGGTTGTGGCGGGGCGTGCGATAGGTGAGGTCAACCCGATGGGGAGCAGCGGCCAGCGCGGCTTCGGCGTCGCCCTGTTCGACCCTTGGTTGCTCGCCCATCACCGTTTCGAGGTCGCGAGGGTGGTTGCGGACTTCGTTGAAGTTGAGGGATCCCGGCTCTTCGGCATATGTCACCCGGATCAAAGACTTAGCATGGTCGGCTTGCTCCTGCGTGTCTGCCAGAACGACCGCAACGGCCTCACCGTTCCAATGGATGCAAGCGTCCTGCATGATGGGCAGGCTGCTGGGGCCCGCAGCCTTCGGGTTGGAGTTGAAGATGGGCGTCGGCTTCAGCTTGGGTGCGTTCTTGAACGTCATCACGAGGCGCACGCCGGGCGCGGACTCGGCGGCGGCGGCGTCCAGCGCGATGATGCGGCCTTTGGCCACTGTGCTGAAGGCGACGGCGGCGAAGAGCATGCCGGTGACGGGGAACTCCGCCGCGAAAGGGGCCGCACCACTGACCTTGAGCGGGCCGTCGATGCGCGAAACGGGCTCACCGATCAATCCGTGTTTGTGCTGGATGAGCGGATCAGCAGTGCCACCCGGCATCCACTTGTCAGGGGCAACCTCAATGGCCTTCTGCATGACCTTCATGGCGGCAGACTTGATGCTCATGCGATACCTCCGGCAAGCTGCCCCAGTACCGCAACAATGGTGCGCTTGGCAAGCTCGATTTTGAATGCGTTATCGTGCAGTGGCTTGGCGTCCACCAGTTCTGCTTCCGCGGCAATGCGGAGGTTGCCGGGTGTCGCCTCTTTTCCACGCAACGTCTCTTCAGCCTTGGTGGCACGCCAGGGCTTATGGGCCACGCCACCTAGCGCAAGCCGCACATCGTTGACCATGCCGTTCCGCACATCAAGGACGGCCGCGACGGAAACCAGCGCAAAGGCATAACTCGCCCGGTCGCGCACCTTGCGATAGGTGGAGTTGGCGGCCATGGGCATTGCGGGCAGTTCGACGGCTGTGATCAGCTCGCCAGGTTGGAGATTGGTTTCGATCTGCGGCGTGTCACCTGGAAGCCGGTGCAGTTGGTTGAACGGCAGAGCCCGTTCGCCGGTTTCGCCGCGCAGATGTACGATGGCGTCCAGCGCCGCGAGGGCGACGCACATGTCAGAGGGATGTGTCGCCACGCAGGACGGTGATGCGCCGAGAATGGCATGAATGCGGTTGAAGCCATCGATGGCGTCACAGCCCTGCCCGGGCGTGCGCTTGTTGCAGCGGGAGCCGTCATCGTCGTAGAAGTAGGTGCACCGCGTGCGTTGCAAGATGTTGCCGCCCACGGTCGCCATGTTGCGTATCTGTCCGGAGGCACCGGCGAGCAATGCGCGTGCGAGTACGGGGTAGCGTGTTCGAACCGCGCGATGCTCCGCGACCGCCGCGTTGCGCGCGCCCGCGCCGATGCGGAGGCCTCCCTCGTGCGTCTCCTCAATGGCGGTAGAAAGGCCCGCGACATCAATCAGCGCGGCGGGACGCTCGAGTGTTTCGCGCATCAGGTCGACGAGATTGGTGCCGCCGCCCAGATACTTGGCGCTGCTTACGGCTCCCATGCGTACGGCATCTTCCACAGCGAAAGCCCGCGTGTAGGTGAAGGAGTTCATTGTGCCTCCGCAAAGACCTGAGAGATGGCATCGACGATGCCGTTGTAGGCACCGCAACGGCACAGGTTGCCGCTCATGCGCTCACGCAACTCATCATGATCAAGTGTGATGAAGTCCGCGGCGAGGTCGTGCGAAACGTGGCTGGGCATGCCTCGTTTTGCCTCCGCTGCCATGCCGATGGCAGAGCAGATCTGGCCGGGTGTGCAGTAGCCGCATTGGAAGCCGTCGTGCTGGATGAACGCCTGCTGCAGCGGATGTAGTTGCCCGTTGTGGGCAATGCCTTCGATCGTCGTGATGGCGCAGCCCTGGTACTGCACCGCCAGCGCGAGGCAGGAAAGGATGCGCTCGCCATTGGCAAGCACGGTG
>CAXUBG010000131.1:0-8900 GCA_964249285.1 uncultured Terriglobus sp.
CCTGATAGGTGCCTGACGCTGCCGAACACCGTACGGCAGCGGCTTGATCGACTTCGATTCAATGTGGATGCTGGTGCCGGGGCCTGTCGCGTCCGGGATGAACCGGATGGGGACGCTGAAGCGTTTGCCGCAGCTGCTTACTGTCCAGATTTCATCCCACACCTGCCTGGCAGCGGGCTCCTCGCCCACCTGGTAGGTGTCGACGACATCCGCCGCACAGTTCTGACCCTTGGGCGTCACCGTTGCGATAGCACCAGCGAGCGGCAATTTGGCATCATGTTGCAGCTGCGGTCCTGCGTTTCCATCCCCGGGGAACACTGAGGAGATCGCCGCTTTCCCGCTCCGGATCAGAATCAGAGCACGGTAGCGCCGCTTCTGCCCGCACGCTACACCATGCACCGTCTCGACCCAGGTAACATTGACCAGCTTGCCGTCCGTTCCGGTTTGCGGCTGCCCATACACGCGATGCGTTGCAGCTGGCCAATCGTATGTGATGGAGGCGCAATGCGAGGACAAGCCACCCTCGTACGATCGAAACTGCTCTTCGGCTGCCGTACGGTATGACGAGTCAGACCGGACGGTTGAGATCGCGGCAGGCTCCTGAGCCACGCACATGCTGGAAAGGAAACGTATAGCAAAGATCGTAAGTACAAATGGCCTGCGCATCTCAGGAAGAATAGCGCAGCCATACAGTAGGCAGAGAGGGATTCGTGGAGCGGCTCGGACTGATTGCTGGGAATGGACGCTTTCCGTTTCTGCTGCTGGACGCGGCACGGGCGCGCGGGCTGCATGTCGTCGTAGCCGCCATCAAGGAGGAGACTGACCCGGAGATAAACCACCGCGCCGCGCACGACAGCGGCATGGCGGTTCATTGGATGAGCCTGGGCGAACTCTCGCGGCTGATCGAGACCTTCCAGGCCGCGGGCGTGACCTGTGCCGTGATGGCGGGACAGGTGCGGCATAAGCAGATCTTCTCTGCCATTCGGCCGGATTGGCGGCTTGCCAAGCTGTTGATGAGCCTGCGGACGCGCTCGACGGACATGCTGCTAAGCGCCGTGGCAAAGGTGTTGAGCGATGAAGGCATTGAACTAATCAGTTCCACCGCCTACTTGGAACCGATGCTGGCGCGTGCCGGTGTGCTGACTGCCCGAGCACCGAACGAGGCGGAGCAGGCGGATATCGCGTACGGCATGCGCATTGCGCGTGGCATTGCTGGCTTTGATCTGGGTCAAACGGTGGTGATCGCCGGCGCGGCGTGTGTTGCTGTTGAGGCGATGGAGGGCACGGATGCAACCATCGCGCGTGCTGGTGCGCTGATGGCATCGCTCGACGAGGGTGCGTCCACGCTGGCGCGTTCGCTCACGGTGGTGAAAGCCGCCAAGCCGAAGCAGGACCTGCGGTTTGACGTGCCAGTTGTGGGTGTGCCGACGATCCAGGCGATGCGCGCCGCGGGTGCCACATGCCTCGCGGTCGAAGCGGCCTGGACGCTGCTCTTTGATGAAGAGGCAATGCTGCGCGCGGCGAATGATGCCGGCATCAGCGTTGTTGGCGCGGAGCGGCTGGCCGTGTGACGTTGAGTCTGTCAACATCCCCTGTCGCTGTGATGCGCGGTGCGTCATACTGACTGTGGTGGTCTAACCAGGAGAATTCATATGCAGCGTTTAGGTTTGTGGTCGATGTTGGTGGCAGCAGTGTTGGCGTGCGGCCTGACTGCGCGCTTTGCGAATGCGGCAGCGGCGGCTGCCATGCTGGAGCCGGGTGCAAGCGCACCAGACTTTACCCTGCCGTCGCAGGAAGAGAAGCAGGTCAGCCTGAGCCAGTACAAGGGCAAGTGGGTGGTGCTGTACTTCTACCCCAAGGATATGACCAGCGGATGCACGATCGAGGCGCATAACTTTCAGCGTGACCAGGCCATGTACGACAAAGACAATGCAGCCGTGATCGGCGTCAGCCTGGACACAACGGACAGCCATAAGCAGTTCTGCACGAAGGAGAACTTGACGTTCAAGCTGCTGGCCGACCCGGACCACAAGGTGGTGGACGAGTATGGCGTACCGGTCATGGCGATGGGCCCAATCCATGCGGCAAAGCGTGTGACGTTTCTGATTTCTCCCGCAGGCAAAATCGTCAAGGTCTGGCCAGATGTGAAGGTACAGAATCACAGCGAGGAAGTACTGGCCGCTATTCAGGAAGCCAAAGCAGCGAAGTCGTAAGCCGTTCCCGACGCAAAAAGGCCCGGAGCCTCAAGGAGAGGGCCGGGCCTTTTTGCTTGCCTTCAGTACGTGGGTGAAGCGGTTGCGGTAGCGTTGCTCTCTGGTTACTTGGTGGACTTCTTAGCTGTGGTTTTCTTTGCGGCAGTCTTCTTTGCCGGAGTTTTGGTTGCAGTCTTGGTGGACGCCTTCTTTGCCACGGTCTTCTTTGCCGGAGTCTTTGTTTCAGCGGTCTTTTTGGCCGCCGCTTTCTTTGCGGGTACTGCTGCTTTCTTCGTTGCCAAGGATTTACCTCGCTGGTTGGATTGGGCGGTCTTACTGCTGACTGCCTTGCCGCCACGGTTCGTCACGGGCCGTTTCGTGGCTGACTTCGATGCGCCGGCCGCAGACTTCTTGCCCGCGGACTTCTTGGAGGGCGCGGATTTTTTCGCCGCCGCCTTCTTCGCAGGTGGTAAAGGCGCTTTCTTGGCGGCCTTCTTGACTGCGGACGGCGCTTTCTTGGCGGCCTATTTCGCTGCGGGCGGAGGGGTCTTTTTCGCTGCTTTTTTCGGCGCGGGTTTCTTTGCGGATGTGAACCTTGTAGCAGGCTTGCGCGGCGCTGACACGCCGGGGTCGCGTTCCGGAGAAGCCTCAGAGGTCATGCTGCTAAGCGCTTCTCCGACTGAGATTTCAGCTGCGCTTTGCTCAGGCAGCGACGCCTCCTGATCGGGAGGCGTGTACGGATCTACCTGGCTGGAGGGCGACGCTGTCAGCGCCGCCGTTTCCGCATGGTGTTCGTTGTGCAGCATCCTGTCCTTGCCTTCCGCGTCGGCGTCGTCATCGTCGTCATCCTCATCGTCGATGTCATCTTCCTCGTCGTCCAGCGTGTCCTCGTCGTCTTCGTCCTCGTCGTCCTCGTCGTCTTCTAGTTCGTCTTCATCGTCGTCTGAGGTGGTGGTCACCTCATCCTCTTCATCCTCATCGTCCTCCAAGTCGTCGTCGTCCTCATCGTCTTCCTCTTCTTCGTCATCAACCTCGGGTTCTTCATCGTCATCCTTGGCCGCGGCATACAGCTTGTACTCGTCTTCCAGCATGGTTCGCTCCTGACTTGCGATGCACGGTAGGATGCAACATTCGCGGGACACGCATGAGGCCGTATGCCACGAGACCGCATTACTTCAACACAGCAATATGGTGCACCTGGAATGGTGCAATGGCAAGCACTGTTTTCGTTTGCCGCGAGAAATCTTCACAACTCCGTTCCAATCCGCTTACTTCACGGTTGGCAGCGCGATGCGCTTGGCATAGCATCGTGAACGCGTGCAAACAGCCTGCTGCGCTGGAGTGAAGATGGCACAGAAGAATGACTTCATCTGGTATGAACTGCTGACCCCTGATCCGGATGGAGCAATCGAGTTCTACGGCAGCGTGGTTGGATGGAAGATCGCCGGTGCCGGCATGCCGGGCGGACGGTATGACATATGCAATGTTGGCGCGCGCGGTGTTGCGGGCATTATGAAGATGCCGCCCAATCTGAGGGAGATGAACGTGAAGCCGCACTGGGGCGGCTACATTCAGGTGGACGATGCCGATGCAATGGCAGAGAAGGTGAAGGCCACGGGGGGCGCGATTTACCGTGGGCCCGATGACATCCCGTACGTCGGACGCTTTGCGGTCGCAGCCGATCCACAGGGCGGAACGTTCACGCTTTTCACACCATCGCCCGCAGAGTACGAGATGCCACCGATGCCCGCGCGCGACGCCACCGGCATGATCAGTTGGCATGAGTTGGTCACGACCGACTGGCCCGCGGCTTGGTCCTTTTACTCCGCGCACTTCGGCTGGACGAAATCGGAGTCTCTCGACATGGGCCCGATGGGCACCTATGAAATTTTCAGCACCAGCGATCTGCCGCAGACCGGCGGCATGATGAATGCTCCGAACGAGATGCGGGCGCACATGCAGGGCGCGTTCTGGACGCATTACTTCGTGGTGGACGACATCAACGATGCAAAGGCCCGGGTGCAAGCGGCGGGAGGCACCGTGGAGATGGGACCGCATGAGGTACCGGGCGGCAGCTGGATTTTGCAGGGGACCGATCCCCAGGGTGCGCGCTTTGCCCTGATGACCGTGCCCCGGTCATAGTGTGTGTCCAAGTGGATGCGTTTGCTGTGCTAACGTCAACCGCATGAAGACGGTTGGCCAAGCGGTGGTTGCAGTTGCATTGTTTTTCACCTTGTATCTCGCATCCGCACAGACCGTCACCGTGCAGCGTGACGCTGCATCTAGCGCCGTGCAGCGAGAGATCGACCCGGACATTGCGCTGTATATCGCATCGGTGTCTGCGATTGACGATCACGCGCACATCGTTCTGCCGCCGCCCGAAGACGCCGCAGACCGCAACTTCGACGCACTGCCCGTCGACAACATGGTGCCGCAGACGGATCCAGTGGCGTGGCGCGCGGACAATCCACAGCTGTCCGCAGCGTGGAAGGCCCTGTGGAACTTTGACGGGACGGCTCCGCTGGACGCGACCGGGATGAAGCAATTGCAGGCGGCGCGTGCCAGCGTCAAGGCGCGGCACGCTGCGGGCTACGATGCGTGGGTTCTGGATCAGGCGCGCGCCGGCGCTGCGTTGGCCAACCGGGTTGCGATGACTCCCGCCATTCCGCCGCCGCGCTTTCGCTGGGTGCCGTATGACGATGCCTTGCTGTTCCCGCTGGACAATCGTGCGCTTGCCCAAACACCTGACAAGGCGCTTTTCTTTCCGCTGGAGGCAAAGGTGATGGCGCGCTATCTCCAGGAAAGGAAGCTGCAACGATTGCCACCCACGCTGGATGCCTATCTCGCGCAGGTCGTGATGCCCACACTGGAGGCGCAACAAAAAAACGGTGCCGTTGCCGTGAAGTTCGAGGTTGCGTACCTGCGTGACTTCGGCTTCAGTAATCCGCGGCACGACGATGCGGCATGGGTCTATGCAAAGTGGGTTGAGACCCGTGCTGCTCCCGATGCAGCCGGGTACAAGTTGCTGCAGGACTATCTCTTTCGCGCCATCGCGAAGCAAGCTGGAAGGCTAGGCATGGCGGTGCACCTGCACACCATGAGCGGCGGCGGCGGATACTTCAGCATTGCCGGCGCAAACCCCCTGCTGCTGGAGCCACTCTTTAACGACCCTGATCTGCGCGGGACCAACTTCGTGATGCTGCACGGCGGATGGCCGTTCGTGCATGAGGTGGGATCGCTGCTGCAGAAGCCGAACGCCTATCTCGATATCTCGCAGCAGTCGCTGACATTTCCGCCGCGCACCCTGGCCGGTTGGTTGCGGGAGTGGCTGGAGACCTTTCCCGACAAGGTGCTGTATGGCACCGATGCGTATCCTTACAGTGACTCCATGGGATGGGAGGAGTCGTTGTGGATCGCGGATCGTAATGCGCGCGAGGCGCTCGGGCTGGCGCTGACCGGCATGGTGAGGGATGGTGAAATCGATCATGCTCGCGCGGAGAACATCGCGCATGACGTGCTGTGCGGCAACGCCGCCCGGCTCTACCATCTGACCACGCCTTGAATGCCGAAGGATCCGCATCCAACCGCGTATGACCGCGCCTGACACTGTCATTGCCATCGACTGGTCCGGGCGCGTGGATACCGCGGGGCAGCGCCGCCATATCGTCGCGGCTGTGTGGCGGGGCGGCAGGGTGCGAATTGAAAGCGGCCGCACCCGCGACGAGGTGACGGACTGGCTCATCGCTACAGCAAAGAAGCATCCTGCGCTGGTCGCCGGCTTCGATTTCTGTTTCAGCTTTCCCGCATGGTTTTTGCATGAGGTGGGGGCGGCAAGCGGACCGCAGTTCTGGGACATTGTTGCGGAGCGTGGCGAACAGTGGTTAGACCGCGCCAGTGAGGACCGGCGCTTCTGGGGCAAGCCGCACAAACGTCCCGCGGAGTTCGGCGGCGAGCAGTTGCATCGCATGTTGCGGGCCACCGACATCGATTGCAAAATTGCCGCGCATATCCCGGACGAGGAGCGTGCGTTGCGGGTAAAGGGAATCACGCCGAAGTCGGTCTTCCAGATCGGCGGCTCCGGCTCGGTCGGCACTGCATCACTGCGGGGTATGGCGACGCTCTTGCGACTGCAGAATGCAGGTTTTCGCATCTGGCCCTTTGATATGCCTTCGCCTGGGCAGCCTCTAGCGGTCGAGATGTACTCGCGGCTGAACACCGGCCCGGTGCACAAGTCGAACCCCGAAGCGCGCGCCGCCTACCTGCAACGCAAACGCCGCGACGACTTCGCCTACGCGTCACTCACGCGCACTGCGTTGACCAAAGCGCGACAGAGCGAAGACGCCTTTGACGCCCTTGTCTCATGCATGGTGATGACCGAGCATCGCGATCGCTTTTACACGCTGCCCCAACCGCGCGATCCGAACTACCTGCTTGAAGGCTGGACCTGGGCGGCGGATGCAGCCAAGCTTACCGGCTAAGTGGCTCCAGCGAGCTCCTTGACCATGGCGGAACCATGCAACTGGCCACAGCGGAATGCCAGAAAGCCTCGAGTCATTGTTACGCCCGCGTCTTCGTGATGTCCGGGCCGAGCTGCTCCTGCGCGGAAGGCGCGGGATCGTCCGGCACGCTGGCATGATCGATGGGATAGAGGTGCTGCTGTAGGCCTTCGCGCAGCAGGTCGAACGCCGCCTGGGGCGTATCCGCGAAGCGAAAAAGATCACGGTCCTTGAGCGCGATGGCACCCTTTTCGGCCAGGAGGTCGAGATCGATTACGCCCTTCCAATACTCCGAGCCGTAGATGATGATGGTCATCTTTTTGGCCAGCTTCTGCGTCTGCGCCAACGTCAGCAGCTCGAACATCTCGTCCAGCGTGCCAAAGCCGCCGGGGAATACAACCAGGGCCTTGGCCAGGTAGGCAAACCAGAACTTGCGCATAAAGAAGTAATGGAATTGGAAGTTGAGCGCGGGAGTGACATACGGATTCGGGCGCTGCTCAAACGGCAACGCGATGTTTAGACCGATGGTTTTACCGCCCGCTTCAAAGGCGCCCCGATTAGCGGCTTCCATGATGCCAGGGCCGCCGCCGCTGGTCACAACGAAGCGATGGCGTCGTCCGGGCAAACGCCTGGCCCACGCGGTCAACATGTGCGCGAGGCGGCGTGCATCCTCGTAGTAGCGCGCCATTTCCACGGCGGTTTGGGCGCGTCTTCGCTTTAGATCGCTGGCATCAGGATCGCCGGGTGCAGCCGGTTGTTCGTCGGGTGGTGCAAGGTCGGCGCTGCCCGTATTTGCCAGCAGTTCGGTCGCCTGCTCCGCAACATCCAGCGCGGCAAAGCGTGCGGAGCCGAAGAAGACGACTGTGTCCTGAATGCGTTCCCGGCGGAAGCGCGCCATCGGCTCCTGGTACTCGGCCAGGATGCGCAGGATGCGAGCGTCGGGGCTGTCCAAAAACGCCTCGTTCTCATAGGCGAGCGGTGCTTGCTCCAGCGGTGTATCAGGCAGGGTCCGAGGTGGCATGTTGGTTCTGATGCGACGGCGTCAGCGCGAGCATGTGACGTGAAGGTGAACCTCCGTTGCATCGTCTCCAGCTTCAAACTGGGCCATTGTCATGTCGGGCAAAATTTCGCCCTTGCGGTGCCCACCAAGCAAGGACGATTCCGCGCGCACGGGGTGAAAACCATCTGCGCAAAAGCAGTTGACCACGTCGCCCCCGCCGTTGCTGCTGCACGTAAGGTACGTGCCTCGTGTGATGGTCTTCCCTTTTACCTGGTACGTCCACGGCAGAGCGAGATCGGCATGCAGGATCGCGGTGGACGTATACCGTGTGAGGTCCGTTGGCACCCCTGGCCGGGCGAGAGACTTGCCGGTGAGATCATCGCCGTCAGATGTGCGCAGACTGGCGGCCTCCAGCCGTGTTCCGTGCCAGAAGTATGGTGTGGCTTCATCCGTCAGCAACTTGCCGGTGACGGTGACCTGTTGCCCGCGATGCGCGTAGGCAAGCGCGTAGTCGTACCCTGAAAGCCCGATTTCATGCAGCGTTTCACCGCGTGTTTCCTTGCGATTCTCACCGGGAAAGAGCGGCACGTATGCGGAATGTGTCTTTACGGTGACAAACTGGAGTCGCCCTGCCGGCTCCATGGTCAGTTCGCCGGTCAGTGTGATCTGCTGACCATCACGCAGAGGGACTGGCGACTGGCAATACGCGGCACTTGCGCAAAACAAGAGTGCGACGGGAAATACAGCACGCAAATCCATCGGATCCTCCCTGCTTGCTGTCAGATGCGTTCGGAATGGCCTGGCTTCATGCCACGCCGGATCGGCTGGCGATGTGAAGCGCAGTTTAAGGCGCAGAGGTCTGCTGTTTCTGAAGCATCGAAGCTGACGTAGAAACCTAATCGCTCGTGAATGTGTAAAACGAAAGGGCAGCGTCGCCTTGCAACAGGGTGCGTGTGCGTTGCAGGGTACTGTAGACGTCCTCAAGCGGCTGCTTGCGGTGGTGCTCCGCGATGACCAAGGCGTTCGCCTGCAACAGACCTGCCGTGTTGCCCAGAGTCGCCAGTGTGCGGCTGTACTCGTCAGCCGCGTCGTACGGTGGATCGAGAAAAACCATATCGAACGGCGTCGTCGGTATTGAACGCAGCAGGGGAGCGGTTCCGCCGGACTCGATGCGAAAGCTGCCCGCGATGCCCAGCGTGCGCAGGTTGGCGC
>CAXUBG010000132.1:0-7963 GCA_964249285.1 uncultured Terriglobus sp.
CTGGGCCGCAGTGGAGCGCCTGGCATGGCCGCCGGCAACACCGGCCTTGGTCCGCCTTCAAAAGTAGCCATCGCCGGGTCTGGCTCTCCCAACGGTTCGCTCGGCGGCCGTGACAGCGCGCCCCAGCCCATCCGCGGTATCAGTACCGGTGTGCCGGGGGCGACCGGACCCTCGACGGCCCGCCCAGTCGGTGCCATCCAGATCGCAAAGACCGCTACCCCGGTGCTTGGTACGCCCCCGCCTCAACCCACCGCCTCGGCAGTCAAGGCAGCTCCCAAGCTCCTGTATAAGCCTCGTCCGGAATACACCGAAGAGGCGCGCCAACTACATTTGGAAGGAACCGTTTACATCAAAATTCACGTTGCTTCCACAGGCGCGGTCTCGGTGCTTGGCGTCCAGAGCGGCCTCGGCCACGGCCTCGATCAGTCGGCAATCCGGGCGGTGCAGGGCATGCGCTTTCAGCCTGCCATTCAAAACGGCCAGCCGTCCGACTGGGAGGGTGTCGTCAACATAAACTTCCAGTTGGCTGGGTAAAACCTCCGCCTCATACCATCGCATAGTGGTTCAGAGTCTTGTACCCTGAACCTGTTTCCCGCGTGCAGGAGTTACGCATCGATGAAGACCTTTCGCAAGTCCTTTCTCGGCGGCTTGGCCGCCACCGTACTGGCCACCGCTGTCTTGCCGGCCGCAGCCGCGCTCCCGCTGTTCGGCAAGAAAAAGACTGATGACCTGCCCGCGCGCAAGCTCACGCCGGCGCAGAACCAACTCATCGATAAAGCCATTGCGCGTGAGACCGAGGTGATCAAAGTCATTCAGGAGCGCTCGCCGCTCGTTGAGACCTACATCCAGAACATGAAGCCCGACCAAGCGCTTCTGCAGATTCCGCAGTCCGACGAGCATTTCCTGGGACGCGTCGACTTCAAGAAGGTTCTGAATGGCGATGTCTACCAGACCGAAGACACCCGCAGGGACACCGGGAAGCTGGGCTTCTTCAAGAATTCCTTCTCGTACATCGGTAACCTGAACCGGCAATTTCACCTGCAATTCAATGAAACCGGTTTCATCCAGATGATCCTGGTAGACGCGCATGACTTCAATCGCACCGACTACAAGTTCGGCTTCGTTCGGAATGATTTCCTTGGCTCCGTTCCCACGATGGTCTTCGACGTGGAGCCAGCCACCAACCGCACCCGCGGGCGCTTCTTCGGGCGCATTTGGGTGGAGCGCCGCAACGGCAACATTGTCCGCTTCAACGGCTCATTTGCCGGCACGCAGAAAGATTACAAAGAGTACTACCACTTCGATTCCTGGCGCACCAACGTCCAGGAAAATCTTTGGCTGCCTACCAGCTTCTACGTGGAAGAGAGCGATAGCCGCTCCTCTGAGCATACGGTGAAGTTCAAGGCCGTCAATCACATTTGGGGCTACGCGTTGAAAGTCCCCACGGGCGACGCCGAGAACGTTGACGTGCAGGTGCAAGGCGCAACGGACGTTTCCAACGACGCGCAGGACGTGTCTCCGCTTGGTGCGCAGCGCGAGTGGGTGCAGCAGGCAGAGGACAACGTTGTCAACCGGCTTTTCCAGGCTGGCCTGCTCGACGCACCATCTGATTTCGACAAGCTCATGGAGCAGATCGCGGGCAACATTCTGGCCTACAACAAAATCCAGACAGCCCGGCCCATTCGTGTGCGCACCATGCTTACAGAGCCGCTCGAGTCACTTGCCATCGGCAACACCATCGTCGTTTCCAAGAGCCTGGTGGACACGACCGCAGTTCCTGGCAACAACAACGAGCAGGTCAACAATCTGTATGCGGTGTTGGCCTTCCAGGTAGCGCACATCATCCAGGGCCACCGCCTGGATACGAAGTACGCCTTCAACGACCGCCTGCTCTTCCCAGACACCTCCGCCTTTACCCGGATTCCCATGCACCACACGGATCGCGACAACGAAGAAGCTGCCAAGAAGACCATCGAGCTTCTACAGCCCGCAGAGCTTGCCCCAGCCGCCAATCAGTTCGGCCTCTACCTGGCGCAACTGCATGAGCGCTCCAAAGCGCTCACGGCGCTGAACGAGCCGATGCTCGGCGACTCGCTCGTCAAGGATCCCAAGACGAATACGTTCTGGCTGCAGGCGCTTGCCGGAAAGAGCGGCAAACTCGACATGGGCGACCTGAAGCAGTATGCCGCAATGCCGCTCTCTTCCTTTCTGCGCTACGATCCTTGGTCCGATCAGGTGATCCAAATGCATGTCGCCTACGAGCCACTGCTGTCCTCGCGCGACAAGATGCCGTTTGAGGTTACGCCCGTCTACCTCAAGTTGGCCTACTACAAGGCACCGGCGACGCCCGCAGACCAGGCTGCTGCATCCTCTGCCGCAGCTGGAGCGAATGCCTCTGCCACGAACGGAAGCGCGACAACATCACCGTCGCTCGATGGAGGCGTCGCCCCCGTTGCAGCACCGGCCAATACATCCCCTGCCGTCCCGACCGGTAATGCCGCGCCCCCGCAGTAGACAGGCGGAAGACGCAAGGAGGGCGGCTGATTCGAGCCGCCCTCCTTTTTGCTGCGCCGGCACACCAGCCTTCGCCCAAAACGAATCTCTTCGCCTTTATGGAAAAATGTAGTTGGATCAGGCGTGCCGTCCTGTGCCGTCTACTGACGCAGAGCCGCACTGCGGCTCCACTCCATGCGTAAGGCGTAGAGACCTGCATTGCAAGTACGTTTTCATTCAGGGCGTGGGCGCCTGCGTCGTATTCGGCCACTGAAGGGAATTGCCGCAGCTCTCCGGCTGTTTACTTTTCTCGTGCTCTTGCCGGCAACGGTTTGCTGCCAACAAACTCAAGCGACCGCGACCCGCCGCGCTAACTTGCAGATCGGTGCGGGTCTTACCATTACTTCGCCGGACTACACGCTGGAGCACTGGAAGGGCATCACGGGCTATGCCTCGCTCGATTTTAGCCCGCACCTTGGTGTCGAATTCATCGTTCGCCAGGCCAACTCCAAGGACGGCAGTCAGATCTACGAACGCACATACGAGCTTGGGCCGCGGTACGTGCTGCATTACGGCCGGTACAACCCGTTTGTCCGCGCAACGTATGGGCGCGGCGTCTTCAACTTCCCGAACAACGAGGCGAACCTCGCCTTCAACACTGCCGGTGGTGCGGGAGGCATGGATTTCAACGTCAAACACCACGTCAACATCCGTGCGGAGTACGAAGTCGTACGCTGGCTTAACTTCCCAAACAATGGCTTACAGCCCATGAACGCGACAATCGGAGCCGCTTACCGCTTCTGACGCAGAGTTTCTGCCACTAGAAGTGATATGCAACCCCCAGTACCGGCATCGAGATGACCTCATAGGCATTCGTCTTGAAATTGTCATTGTCAAGCTTAAAGCTGGGAGCCTTCACAAGGAACCCTCGATACTGCGCACGAATGTCAAAGCTCGGGCTGATCTCATACGCCACCCCGGCACCAAAAAAGCCGCCAAGTTCAATTTGCCGTTTCGCATCCAGCGACTGCGTATCGAAGTCACGGATGGGCGAAAAGAACATGGTGCCCACACCTACTTCTGCAAATGGATTGTAGTTGCGGTAGTTGCGGCTATACACATAGCCGACGGAGAACTCCTGCTGGCGCGTGTGCACATCGTAGTGTTTGGCGCTGGTGTCCGTCAGGTGGTTTTGGTACTGCGTAAAGCTGTAGTTCGCCTCCAGCGCGCTGCGCGGTGTCAGCATGTAGCGGTAGCTGGCAAGCGCGCCCAGACCGATGTCGGCGTTCAACTGTGATCCCTGTCCGTTCACCTGGGGAGGAATGTTACCGAGAGCGCTCAGACTCACGTCCTGGCGGCTCTCCTGCGCATGGGCTGCAAGTGCGCCAGCCATCAGTGCGCACGTCCACATCGTCTTCTTCATTCGTGTAACCAACCTCGGGAAACGTCCTGCGGTGCGCGCCGGTCCTGAACCGGACAGACGCATCAGACGTACAACTTTTCATTGTACCTGCTAAGACTTGCCACGCTGTCCAAAAGTAAGCCGGTGTGCCGCGCCGCGTCTATTTTGCACCTTCTGACTGAAAGCAGTACGGTGCGCCATGCGCCTCCGCGTGTTGCCGCACACCCTGTAAAAAAGCCAGCGCGGCGTGCGACAGGTTTGCTTCCCGCCGGTGCACCAGGCGCAGCCTGCGCTCCATCTGCAGTTCCTTGACCCGGACCCTGACGAGCGCGCCGCTCTTCAGTTCGCGCTCCACGGTGAGCGCAGGGACCAGGGCCACGCCGTTGCCCAGTTCCACAAACCGTCGCACCGCTTCAAGCGACGGCAGTTCAACCCCGATGCGCAACTCTGTCCGGTACCGCTGGAACGCTTCCAGGACCTTGGCTCGCTGGGGGGAGGGAACGTTGTGCGCGATAAAGGTTTCGTTGCCCAGATCGCGAATGGACACAGCCGCGGTACGCGCCAGCGCGTGACGCGGGTTCACAACAAAGGCCAACTCGTCGCGGAAGACAACGATTGACTTGAGCGTGCGGTCCTCCGGCTTGAAGCTCAACACGCCCATCTCGACTGAATGCAGCAGGACCTCCTCCGCGATCCGGCTGGCCAGCGAGCGCTGCACGCTCACCTTGACCATGGGATGTGCGCGGCGGAAGCTGTCCAGCACCGGCAGCAGATACAGGCAGGTGTACTCATTGGCCGCCAGGTTAAGACTGCCGCGGTGCAGCGACCGCAGTTCACCCAAGGCGTGGGTTGCCTCGCTGCGCAGATTCAGCAGTTTCTGCGCGTATTCCCGCAAAAGCTGTCCAGCGTCGGTAAGAGACGTGTCCCGTGCGGCACGGTCGAACAGCGCTTCTCCCAGTTCGCCCTCGAGTTTGGCCACCGTCTGGCTCACGGCGGGTTGTGTGCGGTGGAGACGTGCCGCGGCCCGCGAAAAGCTGCGCTCGGCCGCGACTGCCAGGAACGTTTCCAAGGCGAACAGGTCCATAAGCAAGTATGATGACCGTATCAGAAAAGATAAGCAACGCTTATGGATATACTGTAACCAAAAGAGGACGCCGGTGATCACATCTTCCAGTCAGGTTCGCTTTTTTGATACAACGCTGCGGGACGGCGAGCAATCGCCCGGCTGCACCATGCACCATGACGAGAAGGTCCGCTTCGCGCACCAACTGGCGCTGCTGAACGTGGACATCATCGAGGCCGGTTTTCCCTTCGCCTCCGACGGCGACTTTGCTTCGGTGCACTCCATTGCCCGCGAAGTGGGCCGTTCCAACAGCAGTCCGTGCATCGCCGGGCTGGCACGCTGCCGCCGGGACGACATCGAGGCGGTTGCCCGCGCAGTGACACCGGCGGTGAAGAATCGCATTCACGTCTTTATCGCCTCGTCCGACCTGCATCTCCAAGTGAAGCTGCGCATCAGCCGCCAACAGGCGCTCGATCAGACGGGCGAGATGGTTGCGCTGGCCCGGACGCACTCCGCGGACGTTGAGTTTTCCGCCGAGGACGCGACGCGGTCTGACCCCGAGTTTCTTGCGCAGCTTGTGACTGTGGCGATTCAGGCTGGGGCGACCACGATCAACCTGCCGGACACGGTGGGCTACTCCACACCAGAGGAGTACCGGGCGATGTTTGAGACAATCCGTCAGCGCGTTCCCGGCAGTGATGGTGTTGTCTGGTCCACGCATTGCCATGATGATCTGGGGCTGGCCGTGGTCAATACGATTGCTGGCGTACAGGGAGGCGCGCGGCAGGTGGAAGTGTCCATGCATGGCATCGGCGAGCGCGCGGGCAATGCTGCGCTGGAGGAAGTCGCGGCCATCCTCGCCGTCCGCGCGGACCAGTACCCGTACACTAACCAGCTCGACATGAAGCAGATTGGCGCGGTCAGCAAGATGCTCGACGAGATCATCTCCTTTACCTGTGCGCCTAATAAGGCCGTCGTGGGCAAGAACGCCTTTGCGCACGCCAGCGGCATTCACCAGCACGGGATGCTGGCCAACCCGAAAACCTACGAGATCATGACGCCCGGCCATTTTGGCGTAACCGCCAACACGCTGGTGCTGGGTAAGCACAGCGGACGCCGCGCACTGGAGCATCGCCTGAAGGAACTTGGCTTCGACCTGACGCGTGATGAACTCGACCAGACCTACACGCGCTTCACCGCGCTGGCCGACCGCAAAAAGACGCTGTACGACCAGGACATTGTTGCCTTGGTGCCGCAATCGCTGCTTGCCTAGCGACTGTCATCCTGAGCAGGAGCGAAGGATCCCGAAGAACCTCGCTCCCGCACAGAAGTTGAAGCTTTCAAGCAAAGGCTCCACATGAAAGGCCAACCCGCACGATGCACCTGAAGATCGCACTTCTCGCCGGCGACGGCATTGGCCCGGAGGTTACGCAGCAAGCCGTCAGCGTGCTGAACACGGCCGCGGAGTTCGGCGGGCACACGTTCGAGTATGTGCCGCTCGCGATTGGCGGCATCGCCATTGACCAGCACGGCACGCCGCTGCCGGACGAAACGCTGCAACCGACGGTGGCGTGCGATGCCGCGCTGCTGGGAGCTGTGGGCGATAACAAGTTCAACGCGCTGCCGCCTAGCAAACGCCCGGAGATGGGGCTGCTCAAGATTCGTGAGGCGCTGGGCGGATTCGCCAACCTGCGTCCTGCCGTGGCGTATAAAGCGCTGGCGGACAATAGCCCGCTCCGCCCCGAAATCACCGAGGGAGCGGACATCCTCTTCGTGCGCGAGCTGCTGGGTGGCCTCTACTTCGGTCAGCCGCGTGCCTGGGACCGGCAGACGGGCCGCGCGCACAACACCATGGTCTATACGCAGGAGGAAGTAGAGCGCGTCGCCCGCGTCGCCTTCGACCTGGCCAGCAAACGCAAGAAGAAGATCACCAGCGTAGATAAGGCCAACGTGCTGGAAACCTCGCAGATGTGGCGCGCGGTTGTCGATCAGGTGGCGAAGGACTTCCCCGCCGTTACGGTTGAGCACCAGCTTGTCGATTCCATGGCGATCCACCTGATGAACCGCCCGCGCGACTTCGACGTCGTGCTGACCGAGAACCTCTTTGGCGACATCCTCTCCGACGAGAGCGGCGTCATCACCGGCTCGCTGGGCATGTTGCCATCGGCCACGCTGGGCGGCAAGGTCAACCTGTATGAGCCGGTGCATGGCTCTGCGCCGGACATTGCAGGCCAGGGCAAGGCCAACCCCATCGGAGCCATCCTGACCGCGGCCATGGTGCTACGCCACTCCGCCGGCCTGGAGCATGAGGCGAAGATCATCGAGGAAGCCGTGGTGCAGGTGTTGGAAGCGGGCTATCGCACGACTGATATTGCGCGCGGCAACATCGCGGGGCAGCAGACCGTGTCCACCAGCAAGATGGGCGAACTGATAATTGACCGTGTCACCGCAGATTTGGGAGCCGCCGCCTCATGACTCTTTCACCCACCACAACGGCTGTTGCCGTAAACACCATCATGATCACAGGCCTGGCACTGATGTACTGGCGCGGTGCACCATGGCTCGCCATCGTCATCACCGCAGGTATTGCCCTGCCGCTTGCCAACACACTGATGCTGCTGAAACGCAGGCGCGCCGCCAGCAGTTAACGAGGGTACACGCATGTCCGCACCACGCACCATGTTCGAGAAAGTCTGGCAGCAGCACATGGTAGCCGAACCGGCGGGCGAGCCACCGCTGCTCTACATTGACCTGCAATTGGTGCATGAAGTCACCAGCCCGCAGGCGTTCGAAGGGCTGCGTCTGGCCGGACGCAAGGTCCGCCGACCGGACCGCCACATCGCCACGGTGGACCACAATGTACCTACGACAAGCGCGCATGACCGCCTGGTCATCGCGGACCAGGTCTCTGCCGCGCAGGTCAACGCACTGCGCAAGAACTGCGCCGAGTTCGGCATCGAGTTCTTCGACGTGCAGGACGCGTCGCAGGGCATCGTGCATATGAT
>CAXUBG010000132.1:7973-8795 GCA_964249285.1 uncultured Terriglobus sp.
GCGAGGTGGAGCACGTGATGGCTACGCAGACGCTGCCGCAGGCGAAACCCAAGACCTTCCGCATCACCGTGGATGGCGAGCTGCCCTTCGGCGTCACGGCGAAGGACATCATCCTGGACATCATCGGCCGCATCGGCACGGATGGTGCGACCGGCTACGCGGTGGAGTACGCAGGATCGGCCATCCGCGCGCTTAGCATGGAGGGCCGCATGACGGTCTGCAACATGAGCATCGAAGCAGGTGCCCGCGCCGGCATGATCGCGCCCGACGAGACAACCTTCGCCTACCTGAAAGGCCGCCGCTTTTCACCTTCTTTAAAGTCTGCAACATGAGCATCGAAGCAGGTGCCCGCGCCGGCATGATCGCCCGGACGAGACAACCTTCGCCTACCTGAAAGGCCGCCGCTTTTCACCTTCTTTAAAGACGAATGCGAAACCGGGTGCCCCACACATGACGGCATCATCGTCATGTGTGGGTTCCAACGATAAAGCGGGTTCAGACTGGGACCAAGCCGTAGCGCACTGGCGCACGCTCCCCACCGACCCCGGAGCTACCTTCGACCGCGAGCTCCACATCGACGCGGCGACACTCGCGCCTGCCGTCACCTGGGGCACATCGCCCGGCATGACCACATTCATCGACAGTAAAGTACCGTCGCCCGAGGACGCGCTCTCCGAGGCCGACCGCAAAAGCTTTACCCGCGCGCTGGAGTACATGGACCTGAAGCCCGGCACACCCATCGAAGAAATCCGCATCGACACAGTCTTCCTCGGCTCCTGCACCAACGGGCGCATTGAAGACCTGCGCGCTGCCGCTGGGTGG
>CAXUBG010000133.1:0-8275 GCA_964249285.1 uncultured Terriglobus sp.
CGTCCCATTCCAAGCGCCAACTTTCTGGAGCGACCGCTCAAATAAATCTTGACCGCCGCCGCCTATAGTGTAATGATTGCTCTACTAAGTCGCAACTCCTACGCTGCGGCCCGAGTCAGGGAGAAATCATGCAAGACAGTGCATTCGCGGAAAAGAAGTTCATCGAGATCAAGGGCCGCAAAATGGCATACATTGACGAGGGCGAAGGCGCACCCATCGTCTTTCAGCATGGCAATCCAACAAGTTCCTATCTCTGGCGAAAGGTGATGCCGGAGTGTGTCGGGCTGGGCCGGCTGATCGCCTGTGACCTGATCGGCATGGGCGATTCCGACAAGCTGCCGAACTCGGGGCCTGACCGATACACCTATGTAGAACAACGCGAATACCTGTTTGCGCTCTGGGAGGAGCTAGGCTTGAAGCGCGACGTAGTGCTTGTCATTCACGATTGGGGCTCCACCCTCGGCTTCGATTGGGCTTCGCAGCACCCTGATCGGGTACAGGGTATCGCGTATATGGAAGCGGCTCCCTTGCCACTTACGTGGAATGACTTTCCCGAATTTGCTCAGGAAGGCTTCAAGGCCTCCCGCACGCCGGCCGGCGAAGACATGGTCCTCAGAGACAACAGTTTCATCGAAGGATTCCTCATCGCAGCCGAAAAGGGGAACCTGTCCGCTGCCGACGAGGCGGAATACCGCCGTCCCTTCCTGCACCCTGGCGAAGACCGTCGTGCGATGCTTTCGTGGGCCCGGCAGATCTCTCTTGATGGGTCGCCCGCGGATGTCACAAAGATTGTGTCTGACATGTCCGAGTGGCTCAGGGACTCGCCAATACCAAAACTGTGGGTGAAAGGCGACCCGGGCTTTGTCTCCAACGGACGGCTCGCGACGTTCTTCCAGGGCCTCAAGAATCAAACCGAGGTGCAGGTCAAGGGTGTTCACTACTTGCAGGAGTCGAGTGGCCCTGAAATCGGCAAAGCCGTAGCAAAGTTCGTCCGTTCGCTGCGGGACAAGTAGTTTCCCGTGATTGATTCAAAGCTGAAGATTGATCACTCGAACCACAATCATCGTGAGATTGTTCATGTCGAACCCAGTTCCCATTGCCTTGGCATCGGTCCGGCGCGTCGAGGCCGATGGGGTAAGCGTCTTCTACCGGGAAGCCGGGCCGAAAGACGGCCCGGTTCTTTTGCTGCTCCACGGCTTTCCGGCATCGTCGTTCCAGTACCGAGAACTCATGCTGCTGCTCGCAGACCGGTACCGTGTCATCGCGCCCGACTTTCCGGGCTTCGGATTCACGGAAGTACCCGAAGGCCGCGGCTATGTCTACACCTTCGACGCGCTCGCGAAGACGATGCTCGCGTTCACCGAAGCTTTAGGCTTGGAACGTACGCGCTTTATATCTTCGATTATGGCGCTCCGGTGGGCCTCCGACTGGCGATGGCACGGCCCGAGCGAGTCGCGGCGATCGTTTCGCAAAACGGCAACGCCTATGAAGAGGGCTTGGGAGATGCGTGGGCACCGATCCGGCGCTACTGGAACGAGCCTGCCCAGGAGAACCGTGAGACTGTTCGCGAGGCGCTCAGCCCGGAGGGCATTCGTGAGCAGTACACGACCGGCGCACCTCATCCGGAGCGGATCAAGCCGGAAGGCTACACTCTGGACATCGCGTTGATTCAGCGGCCGGGAAACATGGACCTGCAACTGGACCTGTTTCTGGATTATGCCAACAACGTGAAGATGTACCCTGCCTTCCAACAGTACTTTCGACAATCGCAACCGAGGCTGCTCGCAATCTGGGGCAAGAATGACCTCTTCTTCATTCCAGCCGGAGCGGAAGCGTTTCGGCGCGACCTGCCCGCTGCGGAGGTGAAGCTTTTGGACACAGGGCATTTCGCTCTCGAGACTCATGTTCAGGAAGTCGCGGCGGCGGTAAGGGCTTTTCTCGCATGAGCGCCCCGTCCTTGATCACGAGTGTTTTGATCACAGGTGCCAACGCGGGGATCGGCAAGGAAGTCGCGCGCCAGATGGCCCTGCGCCCCGGCGTGGAACGAGTCTATCTGGCTTGCCGAAACGAAACAAAGGCGAGGGCAGCCAAGGGGGAGCTGGAGCGAAAGACGGGCAAATCCTGCTTCCATATCCTGCTGATGGACGTGTCCGATCTCGCAAGTGTCCGCTCTGCGATGCGCGGATTTGCGGGTCCTGTCGATGCACTGGTCATGAACGCAGGCGGTTCAGGCGGGAAGACTCCCCTGTCGCTCACAAAGAACGGAGTGACGCAGATCTTCGCGTCGAATGTGCTGGGCCACGCCGCGTTGCTGGAGGGACTGATTGCGTCAGGTCAACTGATCCAGACAGCGGTGTACCTGGGAAGCGAAGCGGCTCGGGGCTTTCCGCAGCTTGGCATGAAGCGGCCCGCACTGCCGACGTCTTCGGTAGAGGATTTCGTCGATGTGATAACGGGCAGGGACTTTGCCGGCAGGAAGTTCAACAGTGCTCTGGCTTACGGCGAGGTCAAGTACGTGGCAGCGCTCTGGATGGCAGCCCAGGCTCGCAAGCATCCTGAGCTCAGACTGCTCACGGTCAGCCCCGGCAACACGCAAGGAACTGAGATCGCGAGCGCCATGCCCACTGCGGCCCGGATCCTGATGCAGCGTCTCATGATGCCGGTCATCGCTCCGCTACTGGGCTTGGCGCACTCGCTTGAGACAGGAGCGGGACGTATCGTGGCTGGGCTGACGGAGCCTTCCTTCCAAAGCGGAGTGTTCTACGCGAGTGCGGAGAAAAAGCTGACCGGCCCGGTCATGGACCAGAGTGAAATTTTCCCGGACCTGGCGAATGCAGCCTTCCAGCGAAACGCCGACGAAGCCATGCACAAATTCATCTGAGTCCTTATGTCTAAGACACCCAAGAAGCTGTCTGCGCCGCAATTCATACGCGGGTTAGAGCCCATGATCCGTCGCAAACGAGTGCCCCATGAGTTCGTCCTGGATGCAATTGCGGAGGTGCGTCCGGCGACACGCGCCATGTTCGGCGCGCTGGCGGTTTACGTGGGCGAAAAGATTGTCTTTCTTCTGCGGGACCGGCCCGCCGACCCGCAGGCGAACGGAGTGTGGCTTGCCATTCCTACCGAGTTTCAGGAGAGCCTCCACGCTGATTTCCCAAACGCCGGCCCCGTTAGAATTATGGGCAAGGACATCAGCGGTTGGCGGCTGCTTGCAGGCGACGCTGACGATTTTGAGGCGAGTGCCCTCCGCGCCTGTGAACTGGTCGTCAGGAACGATCCCAGGATCGGCAAAGTTCCAAACAAGAAGCGAACTGCGACCTGAGTTCAAGCACTCATCAATCCCGGGAAGCGCAATTTTAGTGAGTAGTGCCATGAACTCACAAAGAGGTCGCCACGTGCCGGCCACCACCTAGTTCAATCAGCACCGGCGTGTGGTCGGACGGCTTTTGTTCCCCACGCGGACCCTTGTCGATGTCGCAGCTTACCAGCCGGGCCGCAAGCGCGGGCGACAACAGGAAGTGGTCGATGCGGATGCCGCGATTGCGTTCGAACGCCATGCGGAAGTAGTCCCAATACGTGAACTGGCCGCCGGCATCCGGGTTGAGCGAGCGGAAGGCGTCCACCCAGCCCATGCGCAGCATGGCGCGGTAGCGTTCGCGCGGCTCGGGCTGAAAGAGCGCATCACGCACCCAGTTGGCTGGCTTGTCGCAGTCAATGTCCTCGGGAATGACATTCCAGTCGCCGCCAATCACCGTTGGGACGGGATCGTCGCGCCACCCGCGCATCCGCTCGATCAGCCGGTCCATCCATTGCAGCTTGTAGAGAAACTTGTCCGTGCCCACGGGATTGCCATTGGGGAGATAGATGTTCACAAGGCGGACGGGTTCGGGCGTCTGGATCACAGTCTCCAGAAAGCGCGCATGGCTGTCCTGCTCGTCACCGGGCAGCGTGGTGCAGACGGACTCCATGGGCAGCCGCGAGAGCACCGCCACACCGTTGTAGGCCTTCTGCGTGACGGCAAAGCTTTCGTAGCCAAGCGCGCGAAAGTGCTCCGCCGGAAACTCCGTTCCCTTGAGTTCCTGGAGCAAAAGCACGTCTGGCGAGCGCGCCTCCAGAAAGCGCGTGACGTGCGGCAGCCGGGCATTGATTGAGTTCACATTCCAGGTTGCAAGCAGCATGTCAGGTCCTCAAGCTCAGCATGGTGATGATAGCTGGTCTGGAGGTCACCCATGGCGGTGCCCTGCGGCGCTTCGGCGCTGGATCACTGAAAAGATTGGTCCCTCTGATACACTCAATCACGTTGGCAGATGAGGTGTACAGGCCCCTCAAGCAATGCCGCCAGCGCTTCACTGTGACATCGGGGAGTGGCTCAGCCTGGTAGAGCACCTGGTTCGGGACCAGGGGGTCGGAGGTTCGAATCCTCTCTCCCCGACCAATCTTTTCTGAAATGTTGACCTGCCGTCCGCACGTGGCGCTACGTGTTCGATCAGCACAGCTTCAGAAGCGGTATCCCACACCAAACGAGGCAATCGGAAAGAACGCCGCGTAGCTGATGTTGTGCTGGTTGCGCGTGATGAACGCTTTCAGGCTGGCCTGAAAGGCCGCGTCCTGATCGACGCTCTGACACCCGATCGTCTGCGGCACGGTGGGGTCGCACGCCGACCCGCTGAAGCTGACCTGCAGGTTTGGCTGCCCGATGTAATAGAAGCCAAACTCCACTGGAAACGTGAGATGACGATTCTCGCGCGGGCTGATGTTACCCCATCCCAACGAGATACCAGGCGCGGACTTGCGCGTGGTCACAAGGCCACTGCCGTGCAACGGATCTGCGGTGCTGCTGACATAGTTGCTGTTGTTCAGCGAGATGGTCTGACCGGGCGGCACCAGCACCGTTCCTGACGCCTGCGTCTGGATGGCAAAGACTATCTGCGGGCTGATGCGAAAGCCATTGCGAAAGGGATACCAGTCCAGCGCAGCCTTTCCATTGCCTAGCCGGATGGAGGCGTCCACATTGGCCCCCTGTTCCGTGAACTGGTCGGAATAGTGGAAGTATTCGCCACCCACGCGCACGTTGAAGTGCCGCGTTACCGGCAGCGCGATATCGCCTCCAATGCCGTTGATTCCCGCATGCACGTCCACGCCAATGCTTTGCAGCAGCCCGTGGCGCGCCGTGGGCGTTGCATACACACTGGCACCGGACGCACCGCCAGTGGAAATGGCAGAGTCAACCGTCGCATCCTCGGGCGCGCTGCTGCTTTCCACGGCGGCTGCAAAGCTGCTTCTGGGTACCTGCTGGCCGGCGAGAGAGCGCTCCGAGAATGTCAAAGACGTGCAAATAACGGCGCTCGCAAGCACCCATCCAAACAACGATGTACGTTTCACGCGCGGGCTCCAATGCAGACGCTGGGGGAGAGAAGCCGAAGTGAGTGGGATGGGATGTGCCTCCCATTTCCGCCACGGATACACTACCTCATACTAGCGTGCTGAACCGGTGTGTTGTGCGGGTTGGCTCGTGCGCACGGGCTGTCCTCAGTGCCATATCGGCCCGGGCGACGACGAACAGTCGCACTAGTTCACGGGTGTGAAGTCCCGGAGAGCAGTCACGGTCGTTTGATCCAGTTTCTCCAGCAGAGCGACTACAAGCTCGACCGTCCGGTCAAAATCCTGCCGGTTCACAATCCCGTTATGCGCGTGGGTGTAGCGCACGGGAACGACGATGTTCACCGTAGGCACGCCGCCATTGCTAAGCTGGATCTCCGCTGAGTCGTCACCATAGCCCTGCACCAGATCCAGCTGCAGCGGAATGTTTTTTTCCGCCGCGGTCCGCTTCACCGCAGCCACCATCTTGCGGTTGGCCAGGGCGCTGCTGTCGAACAGGAACAGGCCGGGCCCGCCGCCGAGTTTCGCCTGTGTCTCTTCCGGGTGGCTTCCGGGCGTATCACCTACGATGCCGCCCTCCAGCGCGATACCAACATCCGGTTTCACCACCTGCGCCGCCGTCCGCGCGCCACGCAGGCCGATCTCCTCCTGGGTCGTGGCAACGTAGAAAATCTGATTCGGGTGGACGCCGTGCATTGTCCGCCGCATCGCTTCAAGCAAGACCGCACATCCAATGCGGTCGTCCCACGCCTTGCCCAGGTAGTTGCCGCTGCCGTTCATTACGGCAAAAGGCGAGTCTGGCACCACGGGATCGCCCGGCTCCACGCCCATTGCCGCTGCCTCCGCTGCGTTCTTCGCACCGATGTCGAGCATCAGGCTGTCGCGCGGGTAGACGCGGGTGCGCTCGTCTGCCGGAACGACGTGAATGTCGCGGATGCCCGTCACCGCGTGCACCACGCCCTTGCTGCCCAACACCAGCCAGCGCTGATCCACCAGCGCCTGGTCCAGCCAGCCGCCCAGCATCTGCATGGTGAGGAAGCCATTGGGTGTGACGCGGCGCACCATGCCGCCGAGTTCGTCCATGTGCGCGTCCACCATGATGCGCGGACCGCTCGTTCCCTGCTGCGCGATTACCGATCCCATGCCGTCGTATCTCAATGAGGTAGAGTTTGCCTTCATCTCCGGCACCATGATGGCGCGCACCGGCTCTTCGGCCCCCGGCGGCCCAGGTGCCTCCGAGAGGCGTTGCAGCAGTTGCACCGTTGAATCATTTGTCTGCGCCGAGGCAGACAGGGTCAGCACCGCTGCGGCAATGGCAAGGCACAAATTGGTACGCATAGCGACACAGTATCACTTCAGCGCAGGCGCAAACGCGCCGCTAATCTCTGCACTCTCGCTACACTGGGTGCGTGACGTCCTGGTGCCCCTTGTGACCATCTCCCGCCGTGTTCTGCTTTGCGCTGTTCTCGTGTCCTGCGCGGGACCGGCGTGGCTGTTACGTGCGAAAGCCTTTCAGCGCTCCAGGCCCTTGCCGCGCATCCAGGCTGCAGTGCAACCATTGCCTTCCACGATGATGGGTGCGGACTACCCGCTGAACCAGCCCATCGCCACTCTGCCGCCTGACACACGTGAACTCTCCACCGGCGATCCCGCACTCCCGGCACCCATTGATGCCACGCTGCGCAAACAGTTCGGAGCCAATCACATCCGCTTCGACTGCACCATGCCCATCACCATCGTCGATACTGCCAAAACGCCATACATCGTCGCTCCCGTCGCCATCACAGAAAACTGGGGTAACGACGACGCATCGGCCGTGCCCATCATCGGCGCCCGGATCGAACTCAACACCGATCACCATGTTTTGATCTACGACGCCGCAACCGGCCTTGGCCACGAGCTCTTCTCCGTTACCACCGACCACAACATTACCTACAGCGCTGCCATGTACCGCCGGTGGGATTTCGCCCACGGTGAGGTTGGAGCTCCAGGCAAGAACTCCGCCGACGCCGCCGGTCTGCCTGTCATTCCGCTGCTGCTGCGGTACAGCGAGGCAGCCAGCGGGGACATCCACCACGCGGTACGCTTTACCCTGCAACACACGCGCGGCAACAGCAATGGCGGTTACTTCACACCGCCTGCATCCCACGCGGCCGGAAACTCGTACAGCACGGTCGCGTATGAAGGCATGCGTCTGCGTCTGCGCCCGGACTTCAATCCCGGCGGTCTCTCCCGAATCAACCAGACGATCGTTCGCGCCTTCAAAACCTACGGCATTGTGCTGGCGGATAATGGCGGCAGCGGCTACGTCACGGGCGACGACGACATCCGCTGGAACCCGGACGATCTCCGCAAACTCTCAAATACGCTCACGCTCTCCGACTTCGTCGCCGTGAACACCGGCAAGATCATCGACAGCGAAGGCAGCGAGGCGCATTAGCGCTATTCCCGCGGACAAAGAACGGCACGCGCCGCTGCTTCCTGCTATGCTTTAACTTGATCGTAGGATTCGATCTGGTCACAGCGTGTTCCTGGCTTGCCGCTACCCGCCCTCCACATTGACATTCAGCGGTACATCAAGAGTAGTTTCAGGAACATGACATGGCAGAGCAAGGCACAGTAAAGTGGTTCAACGATTCCAAGGGTTTTGGCTTTATCAGCCGCGCAACCGGTGCAGGCGACGTATTCGTGCACCACTCGGCAGTCCAGTCCTCGGGCTTCCGCACCCTGGCAGAAGGCCAGGCCGTGGAGTTTGACGTGACCAAGGGCCCCAAGGGCCTCCAGGCCGAGAACGTTCGCCCTCTCTAATCAGGGAGCACACCAGCACTACGGAAGGGGGGGGCCACAGGCCCCCCCGGGACCCGTGGTGGGGGTTTTTAACCGAACCCGAACCAGC
>CAXUBG010000133.1:8285-8753 GCA_964249285.1 uncultured Terriglobus sp.
CCCGCGCCCCGCCCCTTCTCCGTTCTGGCGGGTATTCCACGTACACCGCGTAGCGGTGGACGTGGACTTTAGGTCTCCGGACAGTTCCGTGCCACTCCAACCCAACTCAGCTTCTCAAAGGTTGGCCACCCGTTCGATACACTGCCTGATGACTCAGGGCCTCAGGCGGTATCAGCACGAAGGCGACCTGCACCTCATCACCTTTAGCTGCCACCTGCGGCTCCCATACCTGAACACGCCTGAAGCACGCGACTGCTTTGAAACCTCCCTCGAGTCCGCCCGTGCCAAGTACGGCTTTCAGGTCATCGCATACGTGGTCATGCCCGAACACGTCCATCTGCTCGTAACCGAACCACCAGCTACCAAGCTGTCCAAAGCTCTGGGAGCCTTAAAGCTCTCCGTCTCCAAGCAGCGTCCGGAACGCCCATTCTGGCTCCCGCGCTACCACGACTTCAATGTCTTCAGCCG
>CAXUBG010000134.1:0-8450 GCA_964249285.1 uncultured Terriglobus sp.
CTCACGGCAAGTGTTGCGTGTAAGTAGCCGAACGGGCATGTGAAAATGGCACCAGCCACCGTCTCTCTTGTAGCTGTGATGAGAAGAGGAGCGGCCTCCCTAAAATGCTGTCGGAAAGGCATGGCTTGAGCCCTGACACCTGAACTGGCCGCTCTCGGAAGGGCATGGCTTCAGCCATGCCATAGAACCCCGCCCTTGGCTCCGGCTTTAGCGCCGGGGTCAGCCCTTCCTGCTAGCCCATGCGTGCGGATTCAATCGCCCGGGCCACCCGGAACAGCTTGCCTTCCTGAAAATGCCCTGCCAGCACCTGCACACCGATGGGCAATCCGCCAGCCGTAGCCCCGGCTGGCACGCTGATGCCGCAAATGCCCGCCAGGGAAGCCGCCACCGTGTAAATATCCGCAAGATACATGCTGATGGGGTCATCCGCCTTCTCGCCTAGCTTCCACGGCGGCGTGGGCGTCATCGGCGTCACAATCGCATCCACCTGCTGAAATGCAGTCAGGAAGTCACGCGCGATCAGTGTTCGCACCTGTTGCGCCTTTCTGTAATAGGCGTCGTAATAGCCCGCGCTCAGCGAGTAGGTCCCCAGCAGGATGCGCCGCTTTACCTCCGCCCCAAAACCCTCCTCCCGGCTCTCACGAAAGAGCGCGGACAGGTTTTTCGGATGCGGCGTGCGGTGGCCGTAGCGCACACCATCAAAGCGCGAAAGATTGCTGGACGCCTCGGCCGTGGCCAGCACGTAATACGTGGGAACAGCATACGCGGTGTGCTGGAGACTGAGAGGGTGAACGCTGCCGCCTGCCCCTTTGAGGTGCTCCACCGACCGCTCTACCGCCGCACGAACTTCGGAATCCAAACCGTCCGCGAAGTACTCCCGCGGGATGCCGATCCGCATGCCCTCAACCGGCTCTTTTGAAGCCGCGACATAGCCGTCCACCGGCACTATGGCAGAGGTCGCATCCATGCTGTCCTGCCCGGCCAGCACCTCCAGCAGCGCAGCCGCATCCTCCACCGTGTTTGCCAGCGGGCCAACGCGGTCCAGCGAACTTGCAAACGCAATCAGGCCATAGCGCGAGACACGCCCATACGTCGGCAGAACACCCACCACGCCGCAGAACGCGGCAGGCTGCCGGACCGATCCACCCGTGTCCGTACCCAGGGACGCGGCGCAAAACCCGGCGGCAACCGCAGCCGCGGAGCCGCCAGATGACCCGCCCGGCACCCGGTCCAGCGCGCGCGGGTTGCGCACCGGCCCATACGCGGAGTTCTCGTTTGAGGAACCCATCGCAAACTCATCGCAATTCAGCTTGCCCAGCAGCACCGCTCCCGCCACATCCAGCCGTGCCACCGCCGTGGCGTCGTACGGCGGGTGGTAGCCCTTCAGGATGGCAGACCCCGCAGTGGCAGGCGCGCCGCGCATCACCAGCACATCCTTGATGCCCATGGGAACGCCCGCCAGCGGCGGCAGCGGGCCGCCAGTGCGCGCCAGTTCGTCAATCCGCGCCGCCTGTTCCAGCGCACGATCCTCCGCCAGCGAAAGAAAGCTGTTGATCTCCGCGCCTGCAACCTGGTCTTCCGCGCGAATCCGCCGGATATGTTCCGTGGCCAGCGCGGTCGCCGTAGTACTGCCGCTCTCTAAAGCCGCGCGAATTCCCGAAATGGTGCTCATTTCCGTGTTCATCATCAACTTTTTTCACAAACCTGTCGTGTTATATCCCGCACGGCGAGTGTTCCACGTGGAACATATGCCCGGAGCCGTTTTCGGAGGCCGGCAGCCCGTCAACGCTCGATCACTTTCGGCACCTTGAAGAAGCGTCCATCTGTTTCTGGCGCCTCCTGCATGACGGCGGCACGGTCCACGGAGGGCTTCACCAGGTCGGGCCGCAGGCTCGCTCCCGCCAATGCAGCCTCTTCGGCCAGCAGTTCGCCCACTTGCGCCATGGGCGGCACGCCGCTGGTGTCCAGAGCGCTCAACGCGGCAATGTGCTCCAGAATCGCATTCAGGTCGCGCTGCATGCGCGGCTCTTCCTCCGCGGTGAGTTGCAGATTGGCCAGGGCAGCCACGTGACGCACGTCGTCCAGCGTCACAGCCGCCGCCGGGTGGGGCACTGCAATGGGAGCTTCGTTGGGATCGGCAGGAAATTCTGTCATGGGTGCGTATACCGCGCCGCTTCGCGCGGGGACAGGAAGAGTATAGCGGTCAGCGGCACACGGCTCACGCGCGCAAGTTCCCCCTGCAGTTGCTGCGCGGAGGATTGCAACTGCTGCCGCCAGCCGGGGTCGGGCACCGTCAACACGGCAGTGCCGCAGTCCAGTGCTGTCACGGTGGAATGCTGGGCAATGGCGTGTCCCGCGGCAACGGGCCATGCCGCGGCCAGCCGGTCCAGCGGCGAAAGCGCATCCAGCGACCGCCCCAGCGAGCCTCGAAGCAGATCGCGAATTCCCTGCATACCTCACATGCTACTGCGTCGCCGCATAGCCATACGGGTACAGCGGATGCGCGGAATCGTGCGGCACATCACTCTTCTGCGCCGCCACGGCCTCCATGGATGAGGGCAGTTCAAACGGCAGACGGCCTTCCGCCTTTGCCTTGCCGGTCAACACATCGAGCAGCGCACTGTCACTCACGCCAAAATCGGCATACAGCGCCGCAACCTTGGATTGAACGTTCGACAGGATCGCGGGACGGTCCATGTAGACCGTCATCACCGCGGGCGTCTTGCCGCATCGCAGCAGAGCATCATAGGCCGCGTCGCCCGGCTGGAAGTCCAACCGTCCCTCATGCTGAATGCTGCCAAAGAAGTAGCCCGGATGCGTGCCCTGGAAGGGAGCCTCAGCGCGAATGATCGCCACATCTGCCTTCTCTGGCGCGTCCACCACCACCAGGCCATGTGCCGCTGCGGCAGCGGCATCCACATGAAACAGCCATACCTTCGCGCCCGCCTTCACCGGCACGGCCGTATGCCGGTATTGCAGGAGCACCATCGCACGCTTTTGCGCTTCCTCACCCGCCCGCAAGGACGCTGGATCCCCCACGACGCCCGTTGCGGCAGCCGCGTCCACATACGCATTCTCGAAAAGCCCCATCGCAAACTTCTGCGAGAGAACGCGCGCCGCCGCCTCGCGCATCCGCTGCTCAGGGAGCGTGCCCGCCTTCAAGGAATCGAGCAGTGCCGCCACATCGTCGGTCCCGCCAATCTGGTCTACACCGGCATTCACCGCCTTGGCGAAGCGTGCGGCACGCGGCAGATCCATCACACCCCAGGACATGCCAATCTGCGCGGGCCCGGCCTTCTGGCCTGCAGGCATACCATCTCTGCACTCCGCGCCGCAATCATTGGTGATGGCCCAGTCGCTCAGGACCACGCCGTTGAAGCCGTAGGTGCCGCGCAGCAGACCGGTGAGCACCTGCTTGCTGAACCCCGCGCCCACCGGCTCCACGGGTTTGCCATCCAGCGTCAGCTTTTCGAGGATGGAGTAGGTCGGCATAACCGCCGCGACATGCGCGTCAAAGGCACCCAGAAACGGCTCGACATGGTACTTCAGTTGCGCACTGGTCAAACCGGAATAGCGGCCATAGTAGTTGTGGCTGTCCCAGCCGTCCTTCTGCGCGCCATAGCCCACCCAGTGCTTCACGACGGTCAGCACGGACCCCGCATTCAGGCCGTCTTTGCCGTTCTGCATGCCGTCGACATAGGCCTCCACCTGCTGCCGCGCCACACCCGCGTCCTCGCCAAAGGTGCCGTTCAGCCGTGCCCATCGTGGCTCGGTGGCCAGGTCCGCCTGCGGTGACAGAGCCTCGCGGATGCCCACCGCCATGTATTCGCGGCGTACCGTGTCCGCATAGCGCCGTGTCAGCGCCGGATCGTTGACTGCCGCAAAGCCCGTCGTCTCCGGCCACTTGGAAAACGAACCCGCGTCCACACTGGCACCCGCGACATACAGGAAGTTATTGCGCGGGTCCGTGCTGATGGTCAGCGGAACGCCGAAGCGCGTACTCTCCGCAATCGCTTGCAACGCATTATTCTGCTCAGCAAACGTGCGGGGATCGCTGCTGAGCCGCGTGATGAACGAGTTGATGCGCTTGCCCTCGATCAGCACCTTGCTGCCGGCAAGGTCGTAACTGCCGCCCCGGCCAATGCTGGCTGCCGGGTCAGTACCTGCCGCAGGCAGCGTCCCGTGCACCATCACACCGGCCAGGTCCTCGACTGACATCTGCCGCACGAGATCCGCCGCGCGTTCTTCCGGTGAACGCCGCCAGTCCTCGTACACGTCCAGCCGCCCGTTGCGGTTCAGGTCCTTGAAACGCAGGCCGTCCACGGCAAGGATGGACACCGAACGCTGTCCGAGGGCCGGCTGCCGGGGCACCTGCGCGTGGATGGCAGCAACTTGGAACAGCATGAGCACGGACCAGGCGCAAGGAACAGAAAACCGCATGGGCACCATCATCCGCGCGGAACGGAACGCACGTCAAACACGCTGGTGGGCCCACCAGGACTTGAACCTGGAACCAACGGATTATGAGTCCGCTGCTCTAACCATTGAGCTATAGGCCCGCTCTGCTTGATTGTACCGGCGCGATGGCGGAATAATTCACGAACGTGTAACCCGGGGCCCATCGTCCAGGCCGTAGAGTGGGGGCATTCCACGAAGTCGTGTCCTGAGGCGCTCCCATGGCGACAACCGCTCCCGCACCGGCCCAACTCTCCGCGCTTGAACAGAAGCTGGCCAACCGTAAAAGCTCCAGCGGGGCCAAGATCGGCACCGCCGTCTTCGGCGTGATGCTGGTGGGCGGCCTGATTTATGTCATTACGAAGCTCTCCGGCGACCTTTCCAGCGTGCATCAAGCATCCATCTTTCCCTACATTCTGCTTGGTGTGGCGCTGCTGATCGCGCTTGGCTTTGAGTTCGTGAACGGATTCCACGACACAGCGAATGCGGTCGCGACCGTGATCTATACGCATTCCCTGGAGCCGCACATTGCCGTGGTCTGGTCCGGCGTGTGGAATTTTCTCGGCGTCGTCACCAGCTCCGGCGCGGTGGCCTTCGCCATCGTCTCGCTTCTGCCTGTCGAACTGATCCTGAAGGTCAGCAAAGGCTCGGGATTCGCGATGGTGTTTGCATTGCTGGTGGCCGCGATCCTCTGGAATCTCGCCACATGGTATCGCGGCCTGCCCGCGTCCAGCTCGCATACCATGATCGGCTCCATCCTTGGCGTGGGCGTCATGAACCAGATCATGGAAGGGCACTCCGGCACCAGCGGCGTCGATTGGGAGCAGGTCACGAAGGTCTTCAAGGCACTGCTGATCTCGCCGGTTGTCGGCTTCGTCGTGGCCGGACTGCTGTTCTACGGCTTCAAGCTGCTCCTGCGCGATCCGCGCCTGTACAAGGCGCCGGAGGGCGATGCGCCACCGCCGTTTTACATTCGCGCGCTTCTGATTCTGACCTGCACGGGTGTCAGTTTCTTCCATGGATCGAACGACGGCCAGAAGGGCATGGGGCTCATCATGCTGATCCTGGTCGGTACAGTCCCGACCGCCTACGCCCTGAATCACACCGTGGACCGCGGCTCCGTGGACACCTTTGCAGCCGTTTCCACGCAGGTCGCCGGCGCGGTTGGTAACTACGTGCAGCCCAGCGCCGTGGTCGGCGATCCTGGCCCTGACCTGGAGCGCTTCGTCTCGTCCCACAAGTTTGAACCAGGCACCATGCTCGCCCTGCAGCAGATGATCGTCACCATCCGCAACGAGGCCGTCGGCTATGGATCCTTCAGCAACGTCCCGCAGAACATGCAGGCAAATGTTCGCAATCAGATGTACCTGACCAGCGAGACGTTCCGCCTCCTGCCGAAGTTCGGTCCGAAGATCGCTCCCAATGACGTTAAGGTGATCGCAAACTATAAAGGATTCCTCGACAAATCGACACGTTTTATCCCCACGTGGGTCAAGGTCGCCGTCGCGCTTGCACTCGGCTTGGGAACGATGGTCGGCTGGCAGCGCATCGTTATCACGGTAGGCGAAAAGATCGGTAAGACACACCTTACTTACGCACAGGGTGCGGCGGCGGAAATCACCGCCATGATCACGATTGGCCTGGCCGACGGTTATGGCCTGCCTGTTTCTACCACGCATGTGCTGTCGTCCGGTGTGGCGGGCACAATGGCGGCGAACGGCAGTGGTCTGCAAATGTCGACAATCCGGAACATCGCCATGGCCTGGGTCTTCACGTTGCCGGCCGCTGCATTGTTGTCAGCTGGCCTGTTCTGGCTCTTCAACGCGATCGTGAAGTGACGGCAGCGAGCAGGACGGGGAAGAGCCTGTCAAGTCGCCGTTGTACAGAACCTTTTTCACGACTGGTCCGGCGTCGTTTCCGGAGTGGTTCCTGTGTTGCCCGGCGCTGACGGATTGAGAGTGCCCGTATTATTCTCGGGGGTACCTGACCGGACGCCCGTCGCGCCGGGACCGGCTGTGGATGGATTGTCACCGCGGTATCCGGATGGCTCCGCCTTCTCCTCGTCTTCCACCGCGGCTTTGCTGTCCGGAACTGGTTTCGTACTCGCCTCTGCTTTCTGATCCTGCTCCCTCATCAACCTACCTCCGTCGTCTCTGGCACTTTGACCGCATCCCGTATCGCGGAGGATGCCCGGGATGTCTCATCCCGGCGTATCCGTTACACTTTTCAAAGACTGGCAGGCCGTCTCATTGTGGCACGGCGTCTTTTTGAGGGCTCTTGTGACATCCGTTGTTTTCCCCAACACGAGCGGCAAGCGCCTATTTCGTGTATCCGCACATCAGATCTTCCTTTCCCTGGCGTGCCTTCTTGCCGTCTGTTCGCGCTCACTGCAGGCGCAAGTCCTCACTGACCCGAACGCTTCGCCAGCACAAGGCCAGGGTTCGCAGACTCCGCAGATCATCACCGTCCCGGTTCCGTCACCTTTGCCGTCCTCCGGCTTGAATACCGGGCCGGATTGGAGCCGCAGCGGTACGCTCCCTCTGAACCGCACGACCAATGTTCCTACGGATACGCGTACAGGCACAGCGCTGCCGCCGGATGTGCCGACGGAGTTTCAGGCGCTGGTTAACCAGACGCTCGGTCAGCCGCTGCCCATCTTTGGCGCGAACCTGTTTCTGAATCCGCCAAGCACCTTTGCTCCCGCCGGCGATGCCCAGATCACGCCGGACTACATCATCGGCACGGGTGACGAGATTCGTTTGTCCGCTACGGGTCAGCTTAACCAGCAGGGGACCTTCACCGTCGACCGCGCAGGAACTATTTCCATTCCGGATGTCGGAACGCTCACGGTAGCCGGTTTGCGCTTCAATCAGTTACAGCCTTTCCTGCGGCAGCAGATCGGCCGTGTGTACCGTAATTTTGAGCTCAACGTGACCCTCGGCCAGCTCCGGTCCATCCAGGTGTACATCCTGGGAGAGGCGCGACAACCGGGCGCGTACACCGTCTCATCGATTTCCACCCTGGTCAATGCGTTGTTTGCGTCCGGTGGCGTTCTTCCACAGGGCAGTCTCCGCCGCATCGAACTGCAGCGCGCGGGTCAGACTTTTTCCGTCATCGATCTGTACGACCTGTTATTGCGCGGGGAGAAGAGCAAAGACGTCAAACTCCAGCCCGGAGATGTCATCTTTGTGCCGGCCGCCGGTCCGCAGGTCGCCGTTGCCGGTTCCGTGACGAATCCCGCGATCTACGAACTGCGGGGCGAAACGACACTGGCGCAGGTCTTTCAGCTTGCCAACGGATTGACTTCGACGGCGAATGCCGCTCGGGTCAGGGTGGAGAGTGTCGCCTCTGGCGCGGTGCGTGGCGTCGAAACGGTGAGTCTGCAGGCGGCGGGCAGTTCGCCGGTCCACGGTGGAGACATCATCACGGTGGACGCCATCTCCGGCGCATTTCGCAATGCAGTGACGTTACGTGGTAATGTTGCCAATCCCGGGCGGTACGGCTGGCACGCTGGAATGCGTCTTTCCGATCTGATTCCGGACCGCGAGTCGCTGATCACGCGCAACTACTACCGGTCGCGGAACGCACTTGGTTTGAGCACGCCCAGTCAGCTGATGCAACCCAATCAGCCGAATCCGTCCAATCAGCCGAATCAGCCTTCCACACAGACCCCACCCCTCCAGGGACGTATCGCCGTCAGTACGTCTCCGGCCTCCGGCGCGGCCGCCGCGTCGGCCCAGAATGCTCCGCCATTTGCATCCGGAACGCCAAATACCGGTGCCGATGCTCCCAACCCGGCGACCACGAATATTGCGAACAGCAGCGGCGGGGGCACCACCGTAGGGGACGCGCTGACCCAAAGCAACGGCACTTTCACGCCCGCCAACGATGTTGTGCTGAGCGCGCCGGATGTCGATCTCGCCTATGCCGTAATCGAGCGGCTGGACCCATTGACACTTTCGACCTCCTTGCTGCCGTTCAATCTCGCGGCGGTG
>CAXUBG010000134.1:8460-8751 GCA_964249285.1 uncultured Terriglobus sp.
AGGGTGAATTCAGCTCGGCGGGCGTGTACAGCGTACGGCCTGGTGAAACGCTGCGCCAGTTAATTGCACGCGCTGGCGGCTTGACACCGGAGGCTTACCTGTATGCGTCAGAGTTCACCCGGCAATCGACGCGGCGCGTGCAGCAGCAGCGCCTGCGTGAGTATGCCGACTCCCTGGATGCTCAGATCTCGTCGGAGGTAAACCGCGACATCACCGGGGCGCTGAACCCGACCAACATCACCACGACCATCAATGCCGCGGCGGACAATGCCCGCGCCGCGGTGGCCCGCC